>JASHOI010000750.1 GCA_030041195.1 Streptosporangiaceae bacterium
CTCCTGAACGGCGACAGCGACAGCCAGCCCCTGACCGTGGTGCCGGTCACCCTGGCCAAGGGCCTGGAATTCGACCAGGTCATCGTCGTCGAGCCGGCCAGCATCGCCGCCAGCGAGTCCCGCGGCCTGCACCGCCTCTACGTAGCCCTCACCCGCGCCGTCTCCCGCCTCACCGTCATCCACACCACCCCGCTCCCCGGCCCTCTGGCCTGACGCCCCCGGCGTCGCCCGCCAAGCCGGGCCGGGGCCGCCCGTTCCGGCCCATGATCAACTGAACTTCTCACGGGTTCGGTAACCACAAACCGGGGCATATCGGCCGTGATCATGAACGGATCCCGTGATATGTGGCGGAGATCTTGGCCTACATCTCTTTGAGGACGGAGGTGATTAGGGCGGCGGAGTCGTCGAAGGAGAGGGCGGTGGCGCGGAGGTGGTTGAAGAAGACGTTGTAGCGGTCCACCTCGGCGACGTCCTCCAGGTAGAGGGCGCTGGTCAGGTCCTCTAGGTAGACCACGTCGGTGTCCACCCGCTCGGGGAAGACCAGGATGATGAACGGCCTGCCCATCGCGGGGTGCGCGCCGCCGGCAAAGGGGATCACCTGGACCGCCACGTTGGGCAGCGCGGCCTGGGCCAGCAGGTGCTCGAGCTGAAGGCGCATCAGCCCGGAGCCGCCGACCCGGCGGCGCAGCGCGGCCTCGTCGAGTACGGCCCAGACCTTCGGCGGGTCGTCCCTGACCACGGCCGGCTGGCGGGCCATCAGCAGCGCGACCCGGCGCTCGATGTCCTCGGCCGGGCTGTTGACCATCCCGGCCCTGATGACGGCCCTGGCGTAGTCCTCGGTCTGCAGCAGCCCGGGGATCAGGCTGACCTCGTAGATCCGGATCTCCGACGCCGCGCTCTCCAGGCCGATGTACGTGGCCATCTGCGGCTGCATGGTGTCGCTGTAGGCGTGCCACCAGCCCTTCTGGCGGGAGTCGCGGGCGAGCTGGACCAGGCTCTCCCGCTGCGCGGCGGGCACGCCGTAGAGCTCGAGCATGTCGCGGACGTCACGGGGCGAGACCGACACCCGCCCGGTCTCCACGCGGCTGATCTTTGAGGCGGAGCATTCCAGATGTTCCGCCACTTCCTCGCAGGTGAGCTTGGCCGCCTCGCGGAGCCTCCTGAGCTCGAGCGCAAGCCGGCGCCGCCGCACCGTGGGGCTGTGTTCGGTTCCCATCTGTCACCTCCCCCGAAGAGCGCGACGTGCGGGTTCTTTAGTGTGCCGCCGGAGCGCCATCACGTCCAGTTACTGACCGGGATCCGGCTCTGGGCGATCTCCTATGCAACATGCGAATTTCTCTGTGCATGTTGCATCCCAGTCGGCGGAGCGGCATCCTTAAGCAATGTCATTACTCTATGCTGTACCTCGGCTACTAGGGGTGACTTAATGACCACGGAGACCGAGCAAGTCCCCAGATCGGGTCAGGCGCCGCACGTCTACCTGAACCGGCTCGAAGGGCTCGCCGAGGTGCTGGCTAAACACGGGCTGCGGACCAGCCTGATGGCTCCGCCGGGACGCGTTCCCAGCCTGCACGTGGTCAACCCCGCCGCGTCGGCGCTGGCCGAGGACGTCTACGCCGGGCGCGGCCAGGACGGCACCTGGTGGTTCTGGTGGTCATGGGCGGAACGGATCGCCACCTGGGATGACCTGGACGGCGCCGCAGCCCTCATCAAGCAGGTTCTCGCGGCTCGCGGCCAGTAGGGTCACGAATGCCGGGACCGCGGTGCGGCTAGCGCGGCCGCCGTCATCCCGGGGAAGGCGACGGTGCCGCCGCGCCAGGCCGCGGCGCGCAGCGCGGACGCCTGCACCTGCTCGGCGCCGAAGTCCCTGAACGAGATGTTGCTCAGCGCGACCAGCCCGAGATAGGCCGTGGCGACCCGGTCCTCGAGCACGACCGCGAGAGCAACGGCCTCGCTGGCGTTCCGCACCGGCATCGGGAGCTGGTAGGCCACGGCGGCGGCGGCCGGTTGCGCCCCGAGGGAACGCAGCATGGCCTCGATCCGGTCTCTGGCGACCTGATGGGCCACCCAGTCGGTCGTGGCCGTGGCCTGCGCGTTTCCGGCCAGGTATGCGCCGGCGACCCCGTAGCCGTAGATGGCCGCATGCTCGGCCGTCAGCGCGGCCTGCAAGGCCCGCACGGTGCCGGGCGCCGCGGGCACGTGGCTGCTCATCGCGCGATCCGAGCGGCAGCGGCATCGAGGGCCGGAACGTGCGTCGCCTCCGACGCCCCGATGCTCGCGAAGAGTTGGGCCAGGGAGGGAGGGGCGTCGCGGAGCCGGTTCAGCATCGCCGTTGCGGCGGCCTGCTCGGCCGTCCGCAGGAATACGACGCCCGCACTGGCCGTTGCAGGGACCGGGGTCACTGCTGGTGCCCGCCCTCGTGGTGTCGGGCTCGCCGCGCTCCCCGCCGGAACGGTCAGCCGGGACCGAAGCTGGGCAAGGTGGGCGCGATGCTCGGCCAGCAGCGGCTGAAGCGCCGCGGCCAGCGAGGCCGCCGAGCCGCCCGCCTCGCGCAACACGGCCGTGTAGCGGGTGATCATCAGCTGCTCGGCGGCGATCGCCTCGCGGAGCACGGTGACATCGGGCGCGGGTGACGGCGGAGCGGCGAGGACGTCGGCGCCGCAGCCGGACACGGCGGCGAGCGGCAGTGTCGCCGCGGCCGCGAGCACTACCCGGCGTGTCGGTTTTGCCGCCACGAAGCCTCCAGCGGGTGCCGCACCCCCCTTGCCTGCGCGGGCTCCTAGCATGCCACGCCCGCGGCGCCGGGGTCGGGCCGGCACGCGGCGTGACGGGCATGCGTCCAGGCAGTGGCCGGCGCGGTTAGGCTAGAGGCCGAGCGGACAACAGCACAGGTCGCGGGCGAGGAGGTCGTGATGCACGGTAACTCGCGTCACGGTTCGCCGCGGTCGCCGTCGCGGGGGGCTGCCGCCGATGCCGAGCGGATCGCCGGCCTGCTTGAGCCGGCGGTTGCCGCCATGGGAATGGACCTGGAAGACATCAGGGTCACCTCGGCCGGGCGGCGGCGGTTGTTGCGCATCGTGGTCGATGCCGACGGCGGGGTGAGCCTCGACGATATCGCTCTCGTCAGCAGGGAGCTGTCGGCCACGCTCGACCGGGCGGCTGTGATGGGGGAGGCGTCCTACACCCTCGAGGTGTCCTCGCCGGGCGTTGACCGCCCGCTGACCGAGCCCAAGCACTGGCGGCGAGCGGTCGGCCGGGTGGTGAGCGCGCCGCTCCGGCCGCAGCCGGGCGCGGCGGCGGAGGCCACCGCCGCGGCCGTGACCGGGCGGGTCACCGGGGCAGATTCCAGCACGGTGCGGATTGACGCCGACGGAGCGAGCCGTGAGTTCGGCTATGCCGAGCTGGGCCCGGGGAGGATACAGATCGAGTTCGCCCCGCTGGATGGCTACACCGGCGACGGCGCGGACGAGGAGGGGCCCGATGGATATTGATCTGAGTGTCCTGAAAAGCCTTGAAGCCGAGAAGGACATCTCGATGGACCTGGCGATCAAGGCCATTGAGGACGCGCTTCTCGTCGCGTACCACCGGACCGAAGGCGCGGCCGCCACGGCGCGGGTCGAGATCAACAGGCGCAGCGGCCACGTGACGGTCTGGGCGGCGGAAACCGGCGCTGACGGCACGGTCACGCGGGAATACGACGACACGCCGGAGGGTTTTGGGCGCATCGCGGCGACCACGGCCCGGCAGGTGATCCTGCAGCGGCTGCGGGACGCCGAGGACGAGCTCACCTTTGGTGAGTACGCGGGCCGCGAGGGAGACATCGTGGCCGGCGTGATCCAGCAGGGCAAGGACCCGCGGGCTGTCCTGGTCGACCTGGGCAAGCTCGAGGCCATCCTGCCGCCGACCGAGCAGGTGCCCGGCGAACGCTACGTGCACGGCGAGCGGCTGCGGTGCTATGTGCTGACGGTACGCAAGGGCTATCGCGGTCCCTCGGTGACGCTGTCGCGCACCCACCCGAACCTGGTCAAGAAGCTGTTCGCGCTCGAGGTGCCGGAGATTGCCTCCGGGGCCGTGGAGATCGCCGCGATCGCCAGGGAGGCCGGGCACCGCAGCAAGATCGCGGTGGTCTCCCGCCAGCCGGGCGTGAACGCCAAGGGTGCCTGCATCGGCCCGATGGGCAGCCGGGTCCGCAACGTGATGACGGAACTGCACGGGGAGAAGATCGACATTGTCGACTACTCACCGGATCCGGCCGAGTTCGTGGCGCACGCCCTCTCGCCGGCCAGGGTCTCGCGGGTGATCGTGGTGGATCCCCAGGCGCGGGTGGCGCAGGTGATCGTGCCTGACTACCAGCTGTCGCTGGCCATCGGCAAGGAGGGCCAGAACGTGCGGCTCGCGGCGCGGCTGACCGGCTGGCGGATCGATATCCGGCCGGACAGCCCGGATGCCGGGGCGGCTGTCGCCTCGGCCGCCCCGGAGGAAGCCGGCCGGGCGGGCGATGGCGGGCACGGCGGGGAAGGCGCTGGCGCGCTGGCGAGCGCCGTCAGCGACGCACCGGGCTCGGCGGGCACCGTGCCCGGTTCCCAAGACGGGTAGGTTGCGTAGGCCCGAACCGCGGAGTCCCGGCGGCGACGGCCAGCCCGCCTCCTCATCCCCCGCGTGGACTCGCTTATGTGGGGTTAAAGGGGGGTCGTCCCCCCCAGGGGTGGCACTGTAAACTCGATGGAGATGGGCACGCGGCACACGCAGATTCGGCACGCGCCAGTGATCCGGACCTGTGTAGGTTGCGGGGCCCGCGCGGTCAAGTCCGACTTGCTTCGCCTGGTTGCGGCCGGGAACGAGATCGTTCCTGACGCACCGGCGCGAAGGCCGGGTCGGGGTGCATACCTGCACCCCAGCCAGGGATGCTTTGAGAAAGCGCAGCGCCGCAGGGCGTTCGCGCGGGCACTGCGCCTGTCCGGAACGTTCGGGACCGGGGCGGTTGTCGAGTATCTTAGGCAGGCGCGGCCTGTTCTGCCGGGTCATGCCCGGACGAACGGCGAAGGCTCGCGTGGCGAGCCGGACGAGCGTGAAAGCACGGCCGTGGCGACACGGCCCGGGAAAGCAGGCTGAGATTGCGATGAGCGACCGATGAGCATGCGGCGATGAACAGCAGAAGCTGACGCCGGACGGAGCACGCGCTGCCCCGACCGGCTGACGGGTCCGGCGGATCCGGACCGAGTAAAGGGAGCGCAGTGGCGAAAGTCCGGGTGTACGAGCTCGCTAAGGAGTTCGGTGTAGAGAGCAAGGCCGTCATGGCCAAGCTCCAGGAAATGGGCGAGTTCGTGCGATCGGCGTCCTCCACGATCGAGGCGCCGGTCGTCCGCAGGCTCAAGGAAGCGTTCGCGGCCCAGCAGCCAAAGCAGGCGCGGGCCAGCCAGACCGAAGACGGCCGTTCGGCGGTGGCAGCCCCGCGCGCGCCGGTGGTGACGTCGGCCGATGACGGGCACGGTGGCACCAACGGCCGCAGCCCATCGGCGCCGGTCGCGCCGGCCGCCGAGGCCGGGCCCGCTCCGGCAGCGGCCGAGCCGGTGAGCCCCGCAGCAACGGGGTCGGCCCCGGACGGGGG
>JASHOI010000093.1 GCA_030041195.1 Streptosporangiaceae bacterium
CCGGGCGGCAGCGCGCTGCGCGCGGTGCGGGCCGCCGCGCTGCGGCCGGGGGACCGGGTGCTGGTCCTCGGCCCGGGCACCATCGGCCTGCTGGCCGCGATGTTCGCGCTGGCGCAGGGCGCCGAGGTGCACATGCTGGGGCTGACCCGGGAGTCGCTCGATTTCGCCAGCACGCTCGGCGTGCACGGCGCGTGGACCGATGCGGACCTGCCCCGGCTGCCGTTCGACGCGGTCATCGACGCCTCGAACGCACCCGGTTTGCCGGCCCAGGCGCTCGACCTGGTCGAGCCGGGCAAGCGGGTTGTGTACGTCGGCGTGGCCGGCCGCCCGAGCGTCATCGACACCCGGTCCCTGGTGCTGAAGGACGTCACCGCGGTGGGCATCCTTGGCGCCTCCGCCGGCCTGGCCGGCACGATCGAGCACTACGCGGCCGGCTCGGTCGACCCGCGGCCGCTGGTGGCGGCGACCGTCGGGCTCGCGGACGTGGCGGAGGTGCTGGCCGGCTGGCGCCCCGGCGGCGCCGGGCCGGGGCCGAAGGTTCAGGTCGACCCGCGCGCCTGAGCACGCCGCCTGCCCTGGCCGGGCGGGGCCACCGGCGCATCCCAACAAGGTGGCGGGTCCCGCGCTGTTCAAAGAGGACCAGCGGGGGACCCATCACCACATTGGCGCTCAGCATTGGCGCTCAGCGGGCGGGCAGCAGAGCGGCGACCGAGGGGCCGGTGGCGGTGATCTGGTGCACGATCACCGAGTGGGCGCGGTCCCGCAGCAGCCCGGTCAGCGATCCCGAGGCCTCGTCCAGCCTCGCGCCGAAGGCGGCGTCGTCCACGGTCTCGAGCAGGAACACGATCTGCGTGCTCTCGGCGGTGACCTTGGTGCGGTCCGCGTCGCGGTGGTTCCAGTGCCTGGTGAGCACCCCGGCGGCGTCGGTGTAGATGACCTCACCGGGGTGCGGGCTCTCGGTATTGCCCGGCTCTCCCAGCGGGGTGAACACCTCCGACCCGTCCGCGAAACGGACCGTGATATCGCCGCGGACCTGGCCGAGGTCGAAGGCCCCGGCGGGCACGGCGAAGCTGGCCGATACCAGGTTGTAGCAGTCCACGGCCGGGTTGATCCGCGGCAGCCGGCCCGCCCGCGCCAGCCGGCGCCGCAGCGCCTCGGCACTCGGCCGCTGCCGTCGCGGGTTGGTCCCAAACGCCCGGTAGGCGGCCTGCCAGGCGGCCAGGTGCGGGTCGTCTCCGGCCCCGTCGGCCGGCAGGCCAGCGGCGCGGGCCTGCAGGCCGGCGAGCCGCGCGTCGAGCTCGGGCCAGGGCGAGTGGCCGTCGAAGCCCGATGTCCCGATCGCGGTGATCCGCAGGCCGGGGAACGCGTCGCACACCTGGTCCGAGACCGTGAGCCGCGTCATTTTGCTTCCTCCCGGGCAGCCCGCGAGCCGGAATCAGTTTGAGGCCAGTGAGTGGGGGCAGGGTCAACAACCGTGCCAGGCAAATACTACGGAGCGAGGTGCTGAATTGCTTACGCTTACCGACCGGGCCGCGGAGACGATCCGCACCCTTACCTCCCAGCCGGGGATCCCCCCGGACACGGGCCTGCGCATGTCCCTGCAGGACAACGAGGCGGGCACGCTGGCGCTCTCGCTGGAGGGCCCGCAGCCGGACGACGCGATCATTGAGGACAGCGGCGCCCGAGTGTTCGTGCAGCGAGATGCAGCCGCAATCGTCGAGGACAGGGAGCTCGACGCGCAGCTCGACGAGGAAGGCCGGGCATCGTTCATGCTCGGCAGTCAGGTCGGCTAACAACCACACCGGATGGCCCGTCGCGGGCAACCACCCCTGCCCGCGGCGGGTCGGTCATGCGCGCTCTTGGTGAGCGCTCAGGCCTGCTCGACGATCTCGAGCCGGTTGCCGTCCTGGTCGCGGAACCCGAACATCGGCGGGGCTCCGGGCCAGCGCAGTACCTCGGGATCGGCGTCGACACCGCCGGCCAGCAGGGCGGCGTGCGCGGCGTCGGCGTGCCTCGTGGTCAGCCGGATCCCGGTCTCCACACCGGCCAGAACGCCCGCGCCCGACCGGACCAGCGCGACCGTCGTCTCCGCTCCCGGCGGCGCCACCTCGATCCAGCGCCCGCCGTCGCCGTAGGGGGCGTCGAGGCGCTTGGTGAACCCGAGGGTGCCGACGTAGAACTCGAGCGCCCGGGCCTGGTCGGTGACCGGCACGCCGACCGTCCGCACGCCGGTGATCTGGATTTTCGCCTGATCGTTCATTGCATTCCTCCGGGTCTGGTCAGCCGCCGTACATCAGCGAACCCGGCGTGGTGAGCGGCTCGCCGGTCTCCAGCCAGGTCTTCAGGCCGGAGAGGATCATCGGCCAGCCGCCGTAGATCTCCGGGCTCGCGCCCTCGCGCAGCTGGTCGTGGGTGACGGTCAGCCGGCACGAGTCGCCGACCGGCTCGATCTCCCAGGTGACCCGCGAGGTGCCCTCGCTCCTGGCGTCGTCGCTCCACAGCACGGTCATCGTCTGCACCAGCCGGCGCGGCGGGTCGGCCTCGAGGACCTCGCCCTCCGCCAGCAGCCCCGGGGCGCGCGGGTGGCTCATCTCGAACCGCGAGCCCGGCGTCCACTCGGACGTGACCAGGCAGCCGAACTGGTACCTGCTGCGGATACCGGGGTCGGTGATCGCTTCCCACAGCCGCTCGGGCGTCGTACGGATGTAGATCTCGAAAACCTTCTCCATCGGGCTCTCCAGCGTGTGCTTGAGGTCGCTGAGCCCGGCTGCCCAGGGCTCGGCGTACTTGCTCACCCACCGGTCGTGGATCAGCCGGATCGGGACCGGGTTCAGGAAGTGGAGCTTCTCCCGGCCCCGCCGCCGGGTGACCACCAGGCCAGCCTCCTCGAGCTGCCGCAGGTGCTTCATCACGCCAAAGCGGGTCATCGGGAAGCGCTCCTCAAGGGCGCTCAGCGTCTGCCCGTCGGCGCGGAACAGCTCATCGAGGAGGCTGCGCCTGGTCGGGTCGGCGAGGGCCTTGAACACCGGGTCCACGCAGCCGAAAATACGTGACCGTTTGGTCACATGTCAAGGCTGAGCTGCCGCAGGCGAAGCATCGATGTACCGTCGGGCCGCATAGAACCGGCCTATCGGTACATCGATGGCGCCGCGGAGGGCGGGAGGCGACGCGAGCGGCGCGCCCGGGGCGGGCTAGGTGTCCGCGGCGTCCCCGGTCAGGTCGGCGACCGTGCGGATCGTCGCGAACCGGCCGGCCAGCGCGTACTCGGTGCGGGCCAGGATGTCGTCGACCTGCAGCGTGCGGGGATCGGCGAGGATCTCGGCGGCGCTGCGGCCGGCCGGCGCGTCCCGGTGCTCGATCGGGGACGTGGCGGTGGCGTCGGTGACGAACGTGACGCCGAAGCCGAAGTCGGAGGCGACCCTGGCCGTGGTCTCGCAGCACTGCTCGGTCCTGATGCCGCAGATGACCACCTCGCCGATGCCGTTGCTGGTGAGAATCTGCTGCAGGTTGGTGGTGGTGAACGCGTTGTGCGAGGTCTTGGTGATCACCGGCTCGCCGTCCTGCACGGCCAGCCCGTCGATGAGCCGGACGTACCCGCTGGCCGGGTCGAACACCGTGTCGGAGCCGGCCTCGGCGTGCAGCACCCAGATGACAAGATCGCCATTGGCCCTGGCGGCGTCCACCAGCTGTTTCACGGGGCCGACGATGCCGGGGTTGGAGATGCTCGCCCAGGTTGGATCCTGCCGGAACGATTCCTGGACGTCGATCACGATGAGTGCTCTTTTCATGGGGCCAAGCCTGGCGCAACGAAACCGGTACATCAAGATCACGTCAACGGGGAATCCTAATCAGTGGATACGACTGAGAGGGTTCCCCAATGAGCCGGAGGCGGCCGATGAGCTACGGGGGCATCGAGGCAGGCGGCACGAAGTGGGTCTGCGCGGTCGCTGACCACCCAGGGTGGCCGGACAAGGTCGACACGTTCCCCACCACCAGCCCGCGGGAAACGGTGGCCAGGGCCGTCCGGTTCTTCACCGAGAACGGGCCGGTCGACGCGCTCGGCGTGGGCTCGTTCGGCCCGGTGGACATCCGCCCCGACTCGCCGACCTGGGGCACGATCACCACGACGCCCAAGCCGGGATGGGGAGACACGGACGTGGTGACGGCACTCCGCTCCGGGCTGCACGTCCCGATCGCGCTGGACACCGACGTGAACGCGGCGGCACTTGGCGAGTGGCGGTGGGGCGCGGCGGCGGGGCTCGACACGTTCTGCTACCTCACGGTCGGCACCGGGATCGGCGGGGGAGCCGTGGCTAACGGCCGTCTGCTGCACGGGCTGCTGCACCCCGAGATCGGGCACATGCGCATCCCGCACGACCGGGCAACGGATCCGTTCGACGGGATCTGCCCCTACCACGGCGACTGCCTCGAGGGCCTCGCGTCGGGCGAGGCGATCCGGCAGCGCTGGGGCCGTCCCGCCCAGGACCTGTCCGACCCCGCGGCCTGGGAGATCGAGGCCGAGTATCTCGCCCTGGCGCTGGTCAACGTCGTGTGCCTGCTGTCGCCGCAGCGCATCATCATCGGCGGCGGCGTCGCCAAGCACCCGACGCTGCTGCCGATCGCACGGCGGCGGATGAGCGAGCTGCTGGCCGGGTACCTGAGGGCTCCCGAGCTGACCGATCCGCAGGCGATCGACGGCTACATCGTCCCGCCGCACCTGGGCGACGACGCCGGGGTTGTCGGCGCGATCCAGCTCGCGTGGGAGGCGCAGGGTTCCTGACCGGCCCCGGCCAGGTGGCAGCCGCCCGGGAGATCAGGCGGGCGGTTGCTCGGCCCAGTCGGTGACCAGCTGCTCGAGCACCCCGAGCGGCACCGCGCCGTTGTCCAGCACAGTCGCGTGGAAGGCCCGGATGTCGAAGTCCGGGCCAAGCCGCTGCTCGGCTTCCGCACGCAACCGCTGGATCTCGCGCCGGCCGACCATGTACGCCAGGGCCTGCCCCGGCCAGCCGATGTAGCGGTCGATCTCGTTCCTGACGTTGGCCTGCGTGGTGGCGGTGTTGCGCCACATGAAATCCATGGCCTGGGAGCGGGACCAGCCATAGTGGTGCATGCCGGTGTCGACCACCAGCCGGCAGGCCCGCAGCGCGTCGAACGAGAGCATGCCAAGCCGCTGCAGGTCGGAGGTGTACAGGCCCATCTCGTCGGCCAGACGCTCGCAGTACAGGCCCCAGCCTTCCACGTAGCCGCACACCTCGGCGTCGAGGAACCGGCGGAACGCGGGCAGCGGCAGCGTCTGCGAGGACGCGATCTGCAGGTGATGGCCTGGCGTGCTCTCGTGGAACGAGAGCGCCTCGTACTCGTAGACGTAGCGCTGCCGCGGCTCGGCGGTCAGCACGCAATGCGCACCGGGCCGCAGCCCGCCGGCCGCCGGCGGCCGGTAGTACGCCAGCGGGGCGTTGCCGGCCTCGACCGGGTCGATCTCCTCGATCACGCAGTCCGGGATGTCGAAATGCGGGAACCAGCCGTCGCGGGCCGCCTCGGCGCGTCGCAGCGCGTCGGTGACCGTGCGCACGATCTCGGCGGAGCTGGTGAACCGCAGCGAGGGATCGTCCCGCAGCCGGTCGAGGATCGCCGGCACGTCGGTCATGGCCAGCGCCCGCCCGCCGATCTCGGCCCACTCGTCCCGCAGTGCGGCCAGGCAGTCGAGGCCCAACTGGTGGATCTGTTCTGGCGACAGCCCGGTGGTGGTGTGCTTGCGCACGGCCGCCCGGTACCCCTCGGCCCCGCCGGGAACGAACTTGATGCCGACCTCCTCGTCCGGCCGCGCCACCGGAAGCAGTTCGTCCCGCAGGCAGGCCAGCAGCCGCCGCAGCGCGGGGCGGATCTCGGCCTCGACGAGGGCGGCCGCCTCACGGCGGACCCCCGCCTGGTCCACATCGTCCGGCAGGCGGACCGCCACCATGACGTCGTCGGCCACGTCGCGGCCGATGTGCCCCTCGATCTGCTCGATGGCCTGCCGGGTCCCGACCTGTGTCGGCAGCCGGCCGTCGCGCTTGGCCTCGGCGTACCGGTGGGTGACCGCGTCGAAGTACCCGCCGAGGCCGCGGAGCCGCTGCAGGTAGCCGTCGACGGCTGCGGCGTTGTCGAGCAGCGCGGTCGGGACCGACATGAACACCACGGCCTGCGGCGAGACATAGCCGCCCGCCGACGCGTTCGCCTCCCAGAGACCGTGTTCCAGGTCGGACCGGGCGGCCCAGGCCAGGTGCGCCATGACCGCGTAGTTGACCCGGCCCGCCTGGTCGAGCCCGCCGACGTCGATCCGGCCCAGCTTCTCCTCGATCCCGGCGATCTGCCGTGCGTCGTGTGCCGCGCCGGCCCGGCTGGGGTCCGGAACCAGGGCGTCGAAGCCGGACGCGCCGACCTGGGTGGCGCCGAACGGATCGGCCCGGTGGGCCACGTCGAAGAACTCCTCGCTGAGCCTCGCGAGCTCCGCCGCCGCCTGCTGGTTCTGCACCGCCGCCTGATCGTTTACGCCCATGACCGGCAAGTATGCCCGACCTGCGGGTGGGGCTTTATGCCGCCGTGGCCGCAGCCGGTACTGTCCGGGTTGTGGAAATCAGGCGAGCCACCGATCGGGACTGGCCGCTGATCTACCCGTTCTATGCCGTGATCATGGCCGAGGGGAGGACCTATCCGTTCCCCGAGCGGCAGACGCTCGGCGAGGCCCGGCCCTGGTGGATGGAGGAGCCGCCGGGCCAGACGGTCGTAGCCGTCAGCGACGGGGAGATCCTGGGCTCAGCGAAGATGGGGCCCAACCGGCCGGGGCGCGGGTCGCACGTGGCGACGGCGTCGTTCCTTGTCGATCCGGCCCACCAGGACCAGGGTGTGGGCCGCGCCCTCGCGGAATACGTCCTGGACTGGTGCACCTCGGCCGGATTTGCGAGCATCCAGTTCAACGCGGTCGTCGAGTCGAACGCCCCGGCCATCCACCTCTGGCAGTCGCTGGGGTTCCAGATCATCGGCACGGTCCCCGACGCCTTCGACCACCCCGAGGACGGCCTGGTCGGCCTGCACGTCATGTTCCGCTACCTCTGAGTCACTCGGCGCCGTTCGGCGCTGCTGGCCGGGCCCTGCCGCGCGGCACCGGGCGGGTAGGCAAGTGGTGGCGCCGCGGCGCTACCCTCGGTCCATGGCCCTGTCCGTGCCGGTGTTCATCCCGAGCCCCCCGATCAACGGTTTCCACCTGGGGCCTCTGTACATACACTTCTACGGCCTGATGTACGTCGTCGCGATCACGGCCGCGGTGATCATCGCCAGGCGGCGCTGGCGGGCCGTTGGCGGCGACCCCGCGCTGCTCACCGACGTGGCCACGTGGGCGGTCCCGGCCGGCATCATCGGCGGCAGGATCTACTTCGACATCACCACGCCGTTCGACATCACGCCGCACACCTGGTGGGGACCGTTCGCGGTCTGGGAGGGTGGCCTGGGTGTATGGGGCGGCATCGCGGCGGGCGCCGCCGTCGGCATCTGGCGGGTGCACCGGGCCGGGGCTGACTGGCGGCTGATGGGCAACGCGGTCGCCCCAGCGTTGCTGGTCGCGCAGGCGATCGGCCGGATCGGCAACTACTTCAACCAGGAGCTTTTCGGCAAGCCGACCGGCCTGCCCTGGGGCCTTGAGATCTCCAGGGCGGCGCGGCTGAACGCCGGGATTCCCGCGGCCGACCTGAAGTACAGCACGTTCCAGCCGTCATTCCTGTACGAGCTGATCTTCGATCTGGCTTTCGCCGCGTTCCTGGTCTGGCTCGGTCACCACCGCGACATCAAGCCGCCGGGCCTGCTGGCGCTGTACGTGGCCGGCTACTCCGGCTACCGGATCTTCGAGGAGACCATCAGGATCGACTCCTCGGCGCACTTCCTCGGGCTCCGGCTGAACTTCTTCATCGCGCTGGTCATGACCGTGGTCGGGCTCACCTGGTTCGTCTTTACCCAGCGGCGGAAGCAACCGCCGGAACCGGCCGCGGAGGCGCAGTCCGTGCCGAGCGGCGCCAGCGAAGCGAGCGGCGCCACTGAGCCGAGCGGCGCGATTGAGCCGAGCGGCGCCACCGAGACCTAGCCGGTCAGCCGCGCATGTTCACGGCGTTCACCCGGACCGGCCGGATCGTGACCACCACGCGGCTCTGGCCCGGCTGGTCGTGGACGCGCAGGTTCGCGTTGTACTTCGCGCCGACCCGGTCGGCGAACGCGTAGTCGTCGTCGGGAGAGATCTCAGCGTCGCCGCGGATTTCCAGGTAGCGGTACGGGACGGCCAGGTCGAGCAGGAACAGGGTCGCCGCCGGGTTCGCCCGCATGTTCTTCGTCTTCTGCCGGGCGCTGTTCAGCGACAGGCGGATCGTGTCGCCGTCAGCGAGGAACCAGACCTCAGACAGCTGCGGGCGGCCGTCCGGGCCGACCGTGCCGAGCGTGGCCACCTGGCCGTCTAGCAGGTCCCGGTAGGACGGGGGGATCTCTGGCAAGGATTCTCCTATGGCTGCTCGGTTATCGATGCGGTGGGCAAGGTGGCGGCCACCCGCCACCCAGGGGCCGGGTGACGATGGGCGGCCCCGACCCAGAACTTGACCCCCGTGCGTGCGTCACTGGATGTGCAGATCGACTGAGCCCGGAACAGGATCGTCCACTGCGGTCCGACCACGCAGGACCGCACGCCGATCCGGTCCGCGTAGGCGACCAGCCCGACCGTGTCGATCCAGTCATGGTTCATGATGTTCAGCACGATCGGCCGGCCGTGGGCCGCGGCCGCAAGCTGGTCCACGGCGTGCGGGATCTGCGGCACCCCGTAATACTTGGCCGGCGGGTCGTCCTTGTTGTCCTTATGCTGCGGCACCACCATCGCGATGACCGCGGCCCCGGTCACCGCCGCGATCAGGCCGAGCCCGGCCCGCCTGAGGTCCACTCTCTGGGCAACGGCCGCGACCACCACGATCACCACGAGCAGCGGAGCGGCCCAGTAGAAGTAGCCCAGGTAGGCCTGTGAGATGTCGTTGTCGTCGACGCCCTTGACCGCGTAGTAGACGAACAGCACGGTCAGCAGGCCCACCGCCGCCAGCGACATGAACAGGAACCGGCGCAGGCCGGGGAGCGGGCAACGCCACGCGAGCGCCAGCGCGACGAGGCTGACCAGCACGCCGACGGCCAGGCCGCCGATATCCGCGGTCGTGGCCGGGATGCCCGGCCACCAGTAACGCAGCATGTAGCCGATGGAGAAGACCACCGAGTGATGCGTCAGGTGCCCGGACGCGGCCCGCGCATAGGTGAGGTAGTGGCCGAACTGGCCCGGCCAGTGCAGCGCGGTGTTCAGCGCGATCGGGAACGCGAGCACCGCGGACACCACCACCGCCGCGATCCAGTGACCGGCGGGCACGCGGGGCGGCCGGTCCCCGGCGGAGCGGCGGCGACGCCGCACGATGATCAGCGTGACCACCGACGCGATAACGATGACCGGCGAGAACAGCAGGAACTCCGCCTGCCCGTTGATGCACAGCCAGGCCGACAACGCGAGCAGCCACAGATCCACGGTCTGCCCGGCGGCGACGGACGCCGCCGACACCAGGAGCAGCAGGGTCGGCGCGAAGTAGACGTACGGCATCCACCCGGAGTTGACCGTCAGCGGGTGCAAGGCGAAGAACAGCAGCGCGGCCGCCAGAGCGGCCACCGCCACCTCCCACGAACCGGCCTGCCGGGCGAGCACCGCCAGTGAGGCCGCGATCAGCGCGGCGTTCAGCAGCAGGATCGCGAGCAGCTGCCCGTTCCACGGCGTCGGCACCAGGTGCAGCAGGTCATGGAAGAACGACTCGCCCGCGGCCATCGCGTACAGGAAGGCCGGCCCGGGATGGTAGAAGCCTTCCTTGGAGTAGTTGCCGGTCAGCAGGTCGAAGCGCTTGGCCTGGAGGACCGCGATCGTGTTGGCGGCGAAGTCCTGGTTCTCGTAGATCTTGGTGGTGAACAGGTACGCGTTCCGCAACACCAGCACGGCGGCGAGCGTGAGGAACGACCACAGCCAGGTAACCGTGGCCAGGGACCAGCGGCGCTCGGTGGCCTTGGGCGACGCAGTGGTGCGCGGCTGCTCGGGCGTGGCGAGCTTGCGGGAAGGCGAGACCTCCACGTTGGCTCTCCTTCGTCGTATCCGTCTGCGCCGGCCGACGGCCGGGCACAGGCGGGACACCAGGCTCCTGGCGTCCGGGTCAGCGCCTGCTGTGTGTCGCGGTAAGGACGATCGTGCAGCCGTAAGATAGCAATCCCGCTACCAGCGGGCGATATGTTCAGATGGTACCCAGCTAGGTTTCGGGATACTGCCGGGCGGGTGCGCTAATTCCGCGGCGGCCGGCTGCCAGCGCACGCCCAGACGCGCGGCCGGCTCCGGCCGGGTGCCGGTCTGTTACACTTCCTCGTCTGCCGCGCCAGCCCGCGGTAAGCCTGTCGGAATCGGGGTAACTGGGCACGGAGGAGTGGTGCGCGACACCGATCTGCCCACGGACAGCGCGCGTTCGCTGCCCCCTCCCGATGAAGAGCACAGCCCGCGTCCACGGGCGGCTCTGCCGTGGCGCGCCTGGCTCGGCTGGTTCGCGGCCTTTCTGCTGATCGCGGCGGGTTGGGCGCTGGTGACGCCGCTCGACCAGGTTCCCGACGAGGCGGACCACGTCTACCGCGCCGCGGCGGTGGTCCACGGCGAGATCTTCCCGCACGACGTCACCTATGACCACGGGACGGGAGCGATCGTGAACGTCCGGGTGGGCCTCATGCTGCCGGCCTACCCCGGCCCGTGCGGTACGTTCCCGCGCGCCTCGTGCTCGTTCGCCTCGGCGCCGCCGGGCGAGGTCACGGTGGTCACCGGCGAGGGCCGGATGTTCCCGTTCTATTACGCGCTGGTCGGATGGCCGTCCCTGGTGTCCTCCGATCGCACCGGCTGGTACCTCATGAGGCTGGACAACGCGATCTTGTGCGCGCTGCTGCTGGCGACCGCCGCTGTCGTGGTGATGTCGCTGCCGAGGCGGCCACTGGTGCTCGCCGCCGCGATGCTCGTGGGGCTGACTCCCGAGGCTCTCGCGCTGACCGGAGGCGTCAACTCAAGCGCGCTGGAAGCGGCCGCTGCGGTGTGCTACTGGGCGGTGCTGCTCGCGCTGATCCACGGCAACTCCGCCCTGAGCCGGCGGCTTCTGGTCTGGATAGCCGTGGGCGCCACCGTCGTGCTGAGCCTGACCCGCGAATATGACTGGCTGTGGGCGGCAATTGCGATGATCCTGGTCCTCGCCACCGCGACCGCGGAGCAGTGGCGATCGTTCCTGCGGTCGCGCGTGGCCCGGGTCATGCTCTGTGTTATCGCCGTGGCCGCGGGCCTGACCGAGATCTGGTCGTTCCGTTTCAAGGCCTACCAGGTCTTCCCGTGGCGGTCCGCGCCGCTGAGCCTGGCCGCGGCGGTACGCGCCGGCGTGGTGCAAGCGCCGATACAGCTCCGGGAGACTCTAGGGTTCCTCGGCTGGGACACGATCTCGCCCCCGGCAGCGGCAGGGGTGTGCTGGGCCCTGGCCGTGGCCGCGGTGGTAGTGATCGGCTTTGCCACTAGCCGGCGGGCGGGCCTGCTCGTCGTGGCGGGTGTGGCGCTGGTCGTTGCCGCGCCCTACGCGATCACCGTGGCAGGCTCCCTCCATCCTGCGATCGGGGAGTGGCTGGGGCGTTACACGCTGCCGCTCGCGGTCGGCGTGCCCCTGCTGGCCGTTGCCGGTGGCCGCCCGGCTCACGCCGAGCGCCGGGAGCGCCGGGTCGTGATCGTGCTGGCCTCAGCCATCATGATCCTCGTCCTCTGCGGTCAGGCGGCGGTCTACTGGCACGCTTCGACGCTGTTCCTGACTGTGCCGCCGCGGACGCCGTTTGTCGTCGCGCCCGGGCCGACGCCGCAAATGGATGGGCTGATCGGCTCGGGCTTGGTTGTCCTGGGCGCGCTGGGCATCCTGGCCAGCATCCTGGCGGCCGAGTACGGCGGACCGTCGTCGCATGCGGTGCCGGAGAAAAGCCGTTCCAGTGCGCCGTCCCACGCGCCGTCCTAGGCCGCGGGGTTGAGCAGCGGCGGCTATGCCGGCCGGCCCAACACGACGATGATCAGCCCCGAGACGACCATGACCGAGCCGGCCCAGGTCAGTACCGTGGCGCGTTCGTGCAGGATGAGGATGCTCGCGGTCAGGATTCCTAGGTAGCCGAGAGCGTTGAAGGGATAGGCGACGCTCAGCGGTACCCGGGACAGCGCTGCCAGCCAGACCACCGCGGAGACGCCGAACACCAAGAGCCCGAGCAGCACCCAGGGCGACGTGACCGCGGCGACCGCGAGCGAACCGCGGGAATGGGCCGCACGGGATGACGCGACCTGCATCCCGTGCTTGAGCATGACCTGCCCGACGGCCGCGGTCGCCACGGCGAATAGCACCAGTGCCAGGTTGCTGATGGTCAAGGGATGTCTCCTTGGAGTGTCTTCCTCGCCAGGCCGGCGGCGGTCCGGCTGCTGCGCGGCCGGACCGGCCGGCGACGTGGCACGGCGGGTGCCGGGAAGGACCGGGCCGCCCGCATCAGACGAGCTCGACATGCACCGTTTCCTGCGCGTGCGGGGTCAACCTGAGGATGAACTGGTAGCCGAACAGCGTCGGCCGGGCGCGGACGAGCGCCCGGTCGCTCTTGTGCGCCATCCGGAGCCTGCGCCCGTCCAGGCCGGAGACGGCTCGCAGCGGCAAGCCGGTGGCCGTCTCCTCGAGGATGTCGAATCCGCTGGCGCGGACGAGCCGACGCAGGGTCGCTTGAGTAAAGAACCGCAGGTGCGTATCGTCCAGGATGCCCCGGCGGTCGTAGCCGAACAGACCGGTGGCGACCCGCATGCGTGGGTACCAGTGCGCGAAGTTCGGCACCGAGAGCATCACCTGGCCGCCGGGCCGCAGCACTCGGCACATGTCACGCAGCACCTTGCCCGGCCGTGACAGGTGCTCGATGACGTCCGCGGCGACGACGACGTCGAAGCCGTCACCCACTGCGTCCGGTATGCCTTCCTCGAGGCTGGCCAGGACGAAGCGATCGGTGCGGTCCCGGACACCCGGGACCTCCACGCAGTCCACGCCGGTCACCCGGTGGCCTGCGGCCCGGGCATGCGCGGCGAACAGGCCGCCGGAGCAGCCGAGGTCCAGGATCTGGCAGGCCGGCAGGTCCGCCAGCATCTCGAGGATCACCGCATGCGAGGACCCGTCGCCATCCTTGAACGCGTAGTGCTGCGGCCTGGGCACCCATTCCGAGGTGCCGAACCCCATGACCGACAGGCGGTAGTCCAGCACGTCCCGGACCACGTTTTTGGCGTATCGCACGCCGTTGACGTAGCAGATCTCGTCGCCGTAGTAGGTGGGGATCGGGATCTCCAGAATCCGTTTCCCGGCGTGCAGCAGCTGCACGATGATCTGCGTGTCGAAGTCGAAATCATCGGTGTTGTGCTCGAACGGGATATCGCGCAATACGCTGGTGCTGTATGCGCGGTACCCGGAATGGAACTCGGTCAGCGACGTGCCGAGCACCGCGTTCTCGACGCGGGTCAGGATCCGGTTGCCGACCAGCTTGTATAGCGGCATCCCGCCGCGCCGGGCGGCCCCCTTCTGCATCATCCGGGAGCCCATCACGGCGTCGCATTCGCCGCGCTCCAGCGGGGCTACCATCTCGGGCAGCATCTCCGGTGCGTACTGGCCATCCCCGTGCAGCAGGACCACGATGTCCAGCCCGCGCTCCAGCGCCAGCTTGTACGCCGCCTTCTGGTTACCGCCGTAGCCGAGGTTCTTGACATGCCGCAGCACCAGGGTCTCTGGCGTATCCGGCCGCTGCGCCCAGGCCCGTGCCCGCGCCGCCGTGTTGTCGTGGCTGGCATCGTCGAGCACGATCACTTCGGCGATCCGTTCCCGGAAGCCGGCAGGAACCCGGTCCAGCGTCGCGGCCAGCGTCGACTCTGCGTTGTAGGCGACCACGAGGATGCCGATACGGGGGCGGTCCAGACCGGTTCCGGTCACTATTCCCGGCTCCCTTGTTGGGTTGGTGGGCGGCACGATAGTACGGCCTGCCCGGTATGCCAGGTACGGCAAGTTCAGGATTAGCTTACGAGCGCCTGGGTGCTAGTTAACGAGCAGCCTTGGCGGGGGGAGATCGCTGAGCAGGTTCTTGTGCCACACCAGCACCGTGAACATGCCGAAGTGGTAGGTCCGCGCGGGCGGCCCGAACGCGGCCAGCACGGCCCGCTTGCTGGTCAGCCCGGGATAGCCGGGCACGCCGCGTGTGAGCACGACGAAGTTCGCCGAGTTGTGCGCCGGGTTGTACCACGCCCAGTCCGACTCGACGTTGCTGGGGACCAGCCGGCCGCCGCGCGTCAGCGTCACCTGCCGGATCTGCACCCGGTTGCCGCTGGTCAGCGTCACGACGTTCGACTCCCAGTAACCGGACAGTCCGGTGTGCAGGTGGTGGCCTGCCAGCCAGGACTCCAGCCTCTGGTTCTGCGCGGGCACCGCCGGCTGGCTGACCTCGTAGATCATCCCGGCCAGGTAGCCGAGCGCCACGATGACCAGCAGCGGCACCAGCCTGGCCGCCGCCAGCCGTCCCGCCAGCAGCCGCCCGGCCAGCGCGGCGGAGAGCGGGAGGACGGCCGCGATCTCGCGGGTCGACGTGGCGGTGGCCGCCTGGGTGCTGACCACGTACGTGATCAGGTTGATCGCCACGCCCGCGACGAGCAGCTCGGCGACCAGATCGCGCCCGGCCAGGAAGCGCCACGCCGCCACGCAGACTGCCCAGGCGAGCAGGAGCACGCCGACCACGTGCAGCAGGATGAACGCGGTCGAGGCGTGCAGCTGGAGCCCGAGAAAGTCGGCGCCGCACAAGGTGAGCAGCGCTTCCACGGCGATGCGCAGGTGCCCGGGCACGATCGTTCCGGCCGTAGCGAGCTGCGCGGTCGCGTCGGGGGAGTAGAACCCGCCGTCCGCGCGGATGACGTGCAGCGCCAGCATGGCCGCCGCCGCCCCGGCGAGCGCGCCGACGCCCAGGGCGACGTAGTACCACTGCGACGCCAGCGGCCGCTGCTTCGTGGCCACCGCCCGGCACACGCGGACCGCGCACACCAGCGCGAGCGGCAGCACCCCGATGTACAGCACCAGCGTGTCCGCGACCTGGGCCCAGCCGAGCACCACAGCGGCGATGACCGGGATGTACCAGCGCGGGCGGGCGTGATCAAGGAGCAGCCAGACCGCCATCACCGGAACCGACGTCCCGATGTGGTCGGGCGAGGAGATCAGGACGTTCACCCCGGAGCTCAGCTGCGGTGCCAGCATGATCCCCGCCGCGATCAGCGCTCGCGTCACGCCAACGCGCCCCGTGGCGGTGCCCTTGGCCAACAGCGCGGCCAGCAGCATCGCCAGCGTGTAGGTCACGGCCGCCGCCACGTGGACGACGTCCGCGTTCAGCCCGCGAACGAGCTCCACCAGCATGTACTCCGGCAGCTCGGTCGTGTAGAACGGGACGTCCGACAGGTGCCAGCCATGCAGCAGCAGGTTGCCGTGCAGCATGGCCCAGGCCTGCAGGGCGTTACCGGCGCCGTCCGAGTTCACCGCCCGGGTCCGCGCGATCTCCAGGTTCACCGCGAAGGCGGCCAGCACGCCGAGCACCCATATCGCGGGCTCGGCCCACGGGCGCAGCTGACGTGAGCGCGGCCCCGGGCGGTCCGGCGGGGCAGGCGCGCTGTCGTCGGCGGCATCGGATACGGCCGCCCTGCCTGCGCTCACCCGCCTTATTGCATCATGCGGCGCGTCCGCCGGTGAGTTCGCCATCCCGAGCCTCGATCCTCAGCGGTGCGCGCCGAGGCCGGCAAGCAGGTTACTCTGCCCCGGGCGGGCATGCGTGCAGCGGCTAGATCGTTCCGGCCTCGATGGCCTGGCGGATCCACGGGATCACCTCGTCCAGCATGGCCGACAGCGAGGTCGTCGCCTCGAAGCCAAGGATCAGCTTGGCCTTCTCGGTGGAGGGCACCCGGCGCTGCACGTCATAGGTGAACGGATCGTCGTGCTCGACCCGCAGCGGGACGCCGGGTCCCTTGATCTTGGTCCAGATCAGCTCGGCGAGCTCGAGCACGGTCGTGGACTCGGCGGTGGAGAGGTTGAAGTCCTCGTTCACCGCCTTGGGGTGGTCGATGGTGTCCACGATTCCCCGGGCCAGGTCGCCGCCGTACGTGTAGTGCCGGATCTGGCTGCCGTCTCCCAGGATGTGCAGCGGATCCTGCCCCTTGAGCACCTTCTGCACCAGGTCGGGCACCACGTGGCTCATGGCGAGCTGCACGTTGCCGGACAGGATCTCCTCGTCACCGAGCGCCCGGCTCTCCCCGATCCCGACGCAGTTGAACGGGCGGACGATCGTGTAGGGGAGCTGGTACTGGTCGCGGGCGGCGCGGGCGAAGTACTCCACCGCGAGCTTCTGGAAGCCGTACGACGACAGTGGTGGCGGCACCTCTCGTTCCTGGCCCTCATAGGACGGCCAGGAGTCGGCGGACTCGAACACCATCGACGAAGAGACGTAGGTGACCTTCTTCAGCCTGCCCGCCTGGTGTGCGGCGATCGCGGCGTCGCAGGACGCGGCGATGATCCGCTCGTTGGTCGCGATGAGGTCGTAAGCGTAGGTGTGGAAGTAGGAGATCCCGCCGATCATCGCCGCGCCGGCGACGAAGTGGTCGCAGTCGGACAGCAGCCGGGTCATCAGGTCGACGTCGCGTGCGTCGCCCTCGACGAGCTCGTAGTTCGGGTGGTCGTCGTAGGACTTGGTGACCTTGCCGTACTTGGAGAAGTTGTCGATACCCACCACCGCGTACCCGCGGGCCAGGAGTTCCTCGACCAGGTAGCCGCCGATGAACCCGGCGGACCCGCTGACCAGTACCTTCTGCATCGTCACCTTGTCTCTTCCTGCCTATCGGCCGATCCGGCCAGGTTCTTGAGCTCGTCCAGGCTCAGCCGCCGGCCGAACGCGAACCGGTACCACCGCAGGTACTTGGGCAGCCAGGCCGCGACCCGGAAGTTGGACAGGCCGTCGTGCCGGTCCAGCCAGATCGTGGGGATCTCGGCGATCGGCAGCCGGAGCCGCTTGGCCTTGGCGGTCAGCTCGATGCCGATCTCGAACCCGTCCCTGCTGTCGATGCCGACCGCCCGGACGAACGTCGTTGAGTAAGCCTTGAACGAGTTGGTCGCGTCCCGGGTGCCCACCCGGGCCAGCAGCTTCAGGCTGCGCCCGGCCATCGCGGACATCATGCCCTTGAGCATCGGCCCGCCGACCTGCTGGCCGCCGGCCATGTACCGGGAGGCCGCAGCGACCGCGACGCCCCGCTCGACGAGGCGGACCAGGTCGTCGATCTGCCGCACGTCGTCGCAGCCGTCGGCCATGGTGACCACCGCCACCGGCGTGGTCGCGTGATCGATGCCGTAGCGGATCGCGTTGGCCGGGCCCTTGCCGTAGTCGTTGATCAGGCAGTGCAGCCGGGGCTCGCGCTCGGCCAGCCGCAGCACCACCGGCCGGGTGGTGTCCGCGGCGTCGTCGACGACGACCAGGACCTCGCACGGCAGCAGGACCGCCTCGAACAGCCGCTCGAGCACCGGGACGATGTGCTCGCCCTCGTTGTAGGCCGGGATCACGATCGACAGCCGCAGCGCGTCGGGATCGCTGCCCGCGCCCCGCCGGACCAGGTCCGCCGCGGAGATCTGGTGGCTCGCTGCGCGGTTCCTGGCCATCACACGCTCACGCCCTGGCCGCGGATGTTCCAGATGTCCACGATCGGCTTGTCGGTCGCCAGCGTCGCGTACTCGGCGTGCGGCGCGGCGATGATCAGCAGATCCGCCTTGGCCACCACGTCGCCGAGGGGCATCAGCGAGGTGTCCGACGAGACGTGCGGATCGGTGCAGTACACCGCGTCGGTGGCGAACGTGAGGATCCGCTTCAGCTTGTAGGCCAGGCTGGAGCGGACATCGTCCGAGCCGCCCTTGAACGCCATCCCCAGGATGCCGACGGCCATCGACCCCAGGTCGTAGCGCCGCTGCAGCCGGTCGACCAGATACAGCGGCAGGCCCTCGTTGATCGCCATCGCGGTCTGGCCGAGCGCGAAGTTGTTGTTGTTGAACGCCGCGAGCTGCATCGTGTCCTTGAGCAGGCACGGGCCGGCCGCGAACCCCGCGGCGGGCAGGTCGGCGGCCCTGGGGTAGTCGAGCATCAGCCCCTGGCGGATCCGCTCGAAGTCGAGCCCGCGGTCGTTGGCGATCATGTAAAGCTGGTTCGCGGTGGCGAACTTGATGTACCGCCACACGTTCGTGAACAGCTTGGCCAGCTCCGCCTCCTCCGGCGTCATCCGGACCTGCGTACTGGTCAGCAGGCCAAACAGCGCCCCGGCGCGTTCGAACGCCGATTCCTTCCGGGCCGAGATGATCTGCGGCAGCTCGAACAGCTCGGTCATCGCCTTGCCCTCGGCGATCCGTTCCGGGCAGAAGGCCACGTCGATCGCGTAGCCCAGGCGGGCGATCATCTTTTCCACCAGGGCGGTCACGCCGGGATAGACCGTGCTGCGCAAGATCAGCAGCTGGCCGTCGCGCAGGTGCTGCGCGCACCCGGACAGGGCCCGGGGGATCGCCTGCTGGTCCGGGTTGAGATGCTCGTCGACCGGCGTGCCGATGACCACCACCACGTGCTCCGCGGTGCCGACGATCGCCGGGTCCGCGGAGGCGACCAGGCGCCCCTCGGCGATGGCTCGCTCGAGCATCGGCGCGGCCCCGGGTTCGTCGAACGGCATGTGGCCCTCGCCCACCCGCGCGACCGCGTCCGGGTTAACGTCGTAAACGGCGACGTTCGCGCCCCGGCCGGCGAACGCAATCGCCAGCGGGAGCCCGACATGGCCGCATCCGCCGATGACCACTACATCGCGGTCGAATGAAGCATTACGCTGCAGCGCCACTAGGACCCCTGATCCCCTTGGTCAGCACTTTTGATTGCCTACCATAGCGGCCGAATTCGCCGCCCGTGTGCCCAGTACCGCCCGTGAGCTTATCCCCGGCTGCCCGGCTGTGCCGACGGACTATCCGCGTCGGTGTTGTTGCCGGTTTCGTGGCCTTCCGCTCCGTTAGGGCGGTTCTCGGAGACCCAGGCGTCGATCCGCTTCCACCACTCGTACAGCCACAGCACCTGCGCCTCGTGACCAGCGGACCGGGGCACCTCGTCGACCGGCACCCGCCACCACTTCGCGCGCACGATGTGGCCCATCGGGAGGCTGCGCCAGATGTCGCCGACGCTGACCAGCCGGTCCAGGCCGGCGTGGGCCACGAAGATCACGTCGGCGGCCGGGCAGGCCGCGATGGCGGCCAGCGCACCGCCCGGCCTCGGCGGGAGCAGGTTGGGCATCTGCCGCGCCCGGGCCGCAAGGTCGCGCCGGCCCGCCCGTTCCAGCCTGCGGATGCCGCGCTGCCAGCGCCCCGGCGTCCAGTTCCCGCCCTCCGGGAAGATCACCAGCGCGCCCTTCCGGTCAAGCCCGCTGGCCAGCCTCCTGATCTGCTCGGTGAACAGCTTCTCGCCCACCCGCCGGCGCTGGATGAACACGTTGGGCAGCCGGTTGGCGACCACGTCCACCCCGGGATCGAGCTGCATCGTGGCCTTCATCACGATCCGCGGCCGTCGTCCGTACACGCTCAGCAGCTGGTGCACGAGCAGGAACGAGTCGCCGGGCCCGGCATGGCGGCTGAGCACGATCACGGGACGGGCCAGCCGGGCCGCCCGCTCTTTGGGATCCGGCTCGTCCACCTCGACGCGCAGGCCGAACGTGCGCGCCGCGCCCGCGAAGACCAGATCGAGGTACCAGCGCATGATCGCGTAGTGGCGGCTCTGGTACGGCTCGGTGCGCAGCCTGCCGCCGAACCCGCTGGCGATCCACAGGCCGAGCGACATGAACAGCGCCGCGACCTCGGCCCCGAGCCAGACGATGGCGAAGGCCAGCAGCCGGAGCCCGCGCAGCGAGGGGCGGGGGGTGGCGCCCGGCCTGACCCGCCCGGCCAGCCCGACCACCAGGGTCGCGACGGCGAGCAGCGGGGACAGCAGCGCGACGGCCACCGCGACCACGATCTCCAGCGGCGCCAGCACGATCCGGCGCACCAGCCTGGGTGGGAGCATGGCGTGCCCCTCCCGTCCTCGCCGTCCCGGTCAGTTCCCGGCCAACCCGGCGAGGTAGCTCGCCGAGGCCGCGTAGGCGCGCTCGATGCTCTCGCCGACCCTGGTCTTGTCGCGATACCGCAGCTGGGCCACGTCTGGCGCGGTCCGGTCCCCGCCGGCCGGCAGGACGTGCACCCGGACGTCGTCGGGCAGCGCCGCCATCTCCTCGTGGAACCGGTACCGCCGGGCGATCTCGAAGGCGACCAGGCCCACCTCCCACGGCCGCTGCGGGACCGAGAGCGGGCGCTCTATCCGGCCGACGTGCAGCACGTAGACGGTCCTGGCGCCGAGCGCGACCGCCCGCCCGACCGGGATCGAGTGGACCAGGCCGCCGTCGAAGTAGTGCTCGCCGCCCACCTCGACCGGCGGCAGCAGCCCGGGCACGGCGCACGACGCCAGCACCGCCGGCACGATCGGCCCGGAGCTGAACCAGCGCGGGCTGGCCCGTTCGATGCTGGCGGCGACGCAGTGGAACGGCAGCTCGAGATCGGCGAAATCGTGCCCGGGGAGCGCGTCCTCCAGCATCCGGCGCAGCGGCTCGATCGAGTGCAGGTGCGTGCCGGACCTGGCCAGCCGGACCGCGCGGCCCCACAGGTTCTCGCTGAAGGCCAGGCCGAGCGCGTCGCCGCTCCATAGCTCGCCGAGCCGTTCCGCCGCCCCGGCCGGGTCGGCGGCGACGAACGCCCCGTTGATCGCCCCCACCGACGTGCCGACGACGACGTCGGGCCGGATGCCGGCCTCGGACAGCGCCCGGAGCATGCCGATCTCGTGGGCGCCGAGTATGCCGCCACCGCCGAGCACAAACGCCGTCTCCACCCGTCAGCCTCCGGGGGCGTCATCTACCCAGGGCACGCCGGAAGTATTCGACGGTCTTGTCCAGGCCCTCGTCAAGGGGCACCAGGGGCTCCCAGCCGAGCACGTCGCGGGCGCGGGTGATGTCCGGCCGGCGGCGGACCGGGTCGTCGGAGGGCAGCGGGCCGTGCTCGATGGGCGCGTCGCTGCCGGCCAGCGTCAGCACCTTCTTGGCCAGGTCGAGCATGGTGAACTCGCCGGGGTTGCCGAGGTTGACCGGGCCGGTGATCTCTGGCGCGGAGTTCATCAGCTTGATCAGCCCGTCGACCATGTCGTCGATGTAGCAGAACGAGCGGGTCTGCGAGCCGTCGCCGAAAACGGTCAGCGGCTCGCCGCGCAGGGCCTGGACGATGAAGCTGGACACCACGCGGCCGTCGTTCGGCAGCATGTTCGGCCCGTAGGTGTTGAAGATCCGCGCCACCTTGATCGGCAGACGGTGCTGCCGGAAGTAGTCGAAGAACAAGGTCTCGGCACACCGCTTGCCCTCGTCGTAGCAGGACCGGACCCCGACCGGGTTCACGTTGCCCCAGTACGACTCGACCTGCGGGTGCACGGTGGGATCGCCGTACACCTCGGACGTCGACGCGAGCAGGATCGGCGCGTGCAGCCGCTTGGCCAGCCCGAGCATGTTGATCGAGCCGTGCACGCAGGTCTTGGTGGTCTGAACCGGATCCCGCTGGTAGAACACGGGCGAGGCCGGGCAGGCCAGGTGGTAGATCTGATCCACCTCGACATAGAGCGGGAACGTCACGTCGTGGCGCATGAGCTCGAACCGCGGCTGGTCGAGCAGGTCGATGACGTTGTGCCGGGAGCTCGAGTAGAAGTTGTCCACGACGAGAACGTCGTGGCCGAGGGCGAGCAGGCGCCGGCACAGGTGCGAGCCGATGAACCCTGAGCCGCCGGTCACCAGGACCCGCTGACCCGGGCCGGACGGCATCCCGGGATGGTCGCGCGTCACCTGTGGGCTCACTGAAAGGCTCCTTTAATAATCCTTTAACGATTTTTTGTCAAGCCATACGCTGTCTTTGATCCGCAATTTGTCGCACGCGCCGACTTTGTCCGTCATTACCTCGGCGGGCTCCCGTAAGCTGCCTCTGTGAAGCTTTCCATCCTGATGCCTGTGTACAACGAACGGGCAACGCTGATCCCCGCGATCAAAGATGTCCTTAATGTTAATTTCCCCTGCGAAATCGAGCTCGTCATCGTCGACGACGGCAGTACGGACGGTACCAGGGATCTCTACTCGTCTCTGGGTGATGACCCCCGGGTGAGCGTCCACATGCACAAGCGCAACCGGGGCAAGGGCGCCGCGATCCGCACCGCCGCCACGGTCGCCACCGGCGATTACGTCATCATGTGCGACGCCGACCTTGAGTACTCGCCGACCGAGATTCCCTCGCTGCTCGCGCCGGTGCTCGCCGAGCAGGCCGAGGTCGTGTACGGCACCAGGACCTTTGGCAGCCACAACTCCTATTCCTACGCTTACGTGCTGGGCAACAGGGCGGTCACGACGTTCGCTAACGTCTTGTTCAACTGCTACATCAGCGACCTGGAGACCTGCTTCAAGCTGATGCCCGCCGACCTTTACCGCAGGCTGCGCATCCGCGAAACCGGTTTCGGCATGGAGGCCGAGATCACCGGCAAGCTGCTGCGGCGCGGCATCCGGCCGTACGAGGTGCCGATCACCTACAAGGCGCGCACTCGCGAGGCAGGAAAGAAGCTGACCTGGCGCGACGGCGCGGAAGCGCTGTGGATCCTGTTCAAGGAGCGGGTTGGGCCGCGCCCGGCCGCCTGATCTACGGTTTCCCCCGTTCGCCGGGGCGGGACGTCAGATCCGCCAGCCCTTCCGCGCCGCGAGCCATGACAGGACGATGAACACCGGCGCCGCGAGCCCCAGCAGCATCGCGCAGCCGGTGAACGCGCTCTCCACGAAGTTGCCGGAGCTGTGCGAGACGCCGACGCCAAAGTAGTAAGCGGTGATGACGACCATCAGCACCAGGTAGCCGCCCACGGCGGTGCCCAGGGAGTGCAGGGCCAGCCGCCGCCAGCCGGGTTCCGGCCGCAGGATCGCGCGCAGCCGCGCCGGGCCCGTCAC
>JASHOI010000094.1 GCA_030041195.1 Streptosporangiaceae bacterium
CGCGCCGGGCCGGGCCGCGCTGGGCCGGTCCTCGGCGGGCCGGTCGTCGGCGGCGTTCATTTGCGCGCCTCCGGCATCAGCCCTCCAGAGCCTCGAGAGACTCGGGCAGGACCTGGCCGCCGTCGACGACGATGGTCTGGCCGGTGATGTACCCGGCCTCGTCGCTGGCCAGGAACAGCGCGGCGTACCCGATGTCGTCCACCGTGCCCAGCCGCCGGAGCGGTATCGACCCGGTCATCTGCGCCATGTAGTCCTCCCCGAGTTCGGCCAGGCCCTCGGTGATGATGTTGCCCGGCAGCACCGCATTGACCGTGATGCGGCTGGCCGCGAGCTCGATCGCCGCGGTGCGCATGAAGCCGAGCTGGCCGGCCTTGCTGGCCCCGTAGTGGCACCAGCCGGGGAACCCGGTGACCGGCCCGGTGATGGACGAGGTGAGGATGACCCTGCCCCGGCCGGAGGCCGCGAGGGCGGGCAGGCACGCCTGCACGGACAGGATGGAGCCCTTCAGGTTGGTGCCGATGACCTCGTCGATGTCGGCCTCGGTCATGTCGGCCAGCCTGGCGTCGGGGAAGATCCCGGCGTTGGCGCACAGCACGTCGATGCCGCCCAGGCGCTCGGCGGCTGCCTGCGCCATGCGCTCGCAGTCATCCCGGCGGCTGACGTCGGCGAGCAGGTAGGACACCTCGGCCCCGCCAGCCGACAGGTCGGCCACGGACGCCTTGGCGGCCTGCTCGTCGCGCCCGGTGATGAGGATCCGGGCGCCGCTGCGGGCGAACACCGCGGCGATTCCCTTGCCGATGCCGCGGGTCCCGCCGGTGACCACCACGGCCCGGCCCTCGATCGGTGTGAACATGCTCGCCATCCCTTCGCTCCGCGCCCCGGCCGCTAGCCGGCCCGGCTGAGGTACGTCTCGGCCAGATCGCAGCTGTCCCTTGTGTACCCGGCCCCGAGTTGCTGCGCGATGTCCGCGGCCCGGTGCGAGCCGATCCACGCGACCAGCAGCAGGCGCCGGAACAGGATGAAGGTCCAGATCTCGGCCTCGTCCGTCGCAGGCAGGTCCGCGAACCGCCGGTAGCCGGTCAGCCACGCGTCGATCAGCTCCGGCACCTGCGGCTCATGCTCGAAAAAGCTCACCGAGGTGCCGACGTCGTACAGGTACCAGCTGAACCCGCAGTCGTCGAAGTCGATCACGCTCACCCGGCCGCCGTCGTCCACGAGCAGGTTGGCCAGCCGGGTGTCGGCGTGGATCAGCCCGTAGCGCTCCGGGCCAGTGCCGAAGGCGGCCAGCCGGCCCTGCAGGGCGGCATCGAGCCGGCCGAGCACCTCCCGCTCCTCGGCACCGACCCCGATGCCGTCCTGCCACCGCCCCCACCGCGCCTGGCTGCCGAACGCCGTGTCGTAGCCCCAGTCGAACCTGGTGAAATCCGGCGGCCGGACCCACTGCCTGGCATGCCGGTGCATCCGCGCGGTGATCTCGCCAAGCTCCGCGAAGTGCTCGACCGAGTCCTCGACCGGCTCGGTGCCGGGCAGGAACTCAAAGCGCACACAGCTGCGCTGCTCACCGCCCACCCCGCCCACCCGGCCCACCGCGCCCGCCCTGCCTGCCTCGTCGGTGACCGTCACCACCCGGCGGCCGTCGAGAGCGGGCAGCACCCGCGGCGTGCGCACCCCGGCCTCGGCCCGCAGCGCATCCATCCAGGTCAGCTCGGACGCGATCTCCGCCTCGGTGTGGTAGCCGAGCCGGTGCACCCGGAGCACAGAACGACCATCATCGGGATCGTCCACCAGATAGGTGGCGTTCTCCGAGACGTTGAGCAGCCGGACCTCGGCGGCGGGATGGCAGCCGTAGGCGGCCAGCGCCCGCTGCGCCAAGCGGGTGACCCGGTCCAGCACGTCGCCGCCGCCCGACAGGTCGTGTATCTGCATGTCAGTCATGGTGCACCCTGCTCGCGGCCTTTGACTGCCCCCAGGACGGTGGCAATTTCCTGCTGTGCCCGCAGCACGTCCGGCGTGGCGCCGCTCATGTAGATGCGCCCGGCGACGCCGATCATGGACACGTCCACCAGCGTGACCGCGGGCGCGGCCCGCTCGGCCTCGTTCGCCGCGACGGCGGCGAACAGCGCGGGCGTCACCTCGCACACGAGCAGGGTGTCGCCCGGGATCACCATGGACCCGCCGCGGTTCCGGTTGATGATGACCGCCTGCCGGTCGGTGACCGCCTCGATCACGTCGGAGAACAGGATCTGCGGCCGCAGCTGGTCCGCGGCGTCGGCGTGCAGCCCGGCCAGGATCGCCTGCCCGGCCAGCTCCACGTCGGCGAGATCGGGCCCGTGCACTTCGAGCACGCCGAACTGCCGTTCCACGAACAGGATGCCGGGCTCCACGGTCGGCACGGCGCGCAGCGCCAGGTCGGTGACCCGCTCGATAGCGAGCGCCGGAGCCACCTCGACGATCAGCGAGTGCTCGCCCTCGAACGGCGGGTAGCCGCGGGCCCGGGTGGGCGTGCCCAGGTACGCGGCGAACTGCCGTTGCAGGTCCCGGACGAGCAGGTAGACGCGCAGTTCCGGGGCCGCGCGCCCGCCGGGCGCTGACCGGGCCACCCGCTACTCGCTGCGGATCGTGAAGTGCTTGCCGAGTTCGGTGTGCGGCCGCGGTATCACGTGCACCGACACCAGCTCGCCGACGCTCGTCGCGGTCTCCGCGCCGGCCTCGGTGGCGGCCTTGACGGCCCCCACGTCGCCGATGATCGTGACCGCCACCAGGCCGTCGCCCACCTGGTCGCGGCCGACGATGGTCACGTTGGCCGCCTTCACCATCGCGTCAGCCGCCGCGAGCGCGGCCACGTACCCTTTCGTCTCGATCATGCCGATCGCGTTGTCAGCCATTGCCGGTTCTCCTCTTCTTCGGCGGGCTTGCCGGGGCTTTCTTCTCCGAAGGCTCGTCGATCGAGCCGATGATCAGCGCGTCGACCGGTGGCGGCCGGCCGGGAAACCAGGCCGCCGCCACCGAACCCTGCGCGACCAGCACCCGTTCCCCCACCCCGCTGCCGAGCACGTCGAACGCCACCAGCCGCTGCCCGGTGCCCTCCGCCTCCACCTCGAGGAAGGCCCCGTTCGGGATCTCCGCCAGCCGGCGCGTCGACCACACGTTTCCCACCACGGTCGCGGTAAGCATCAGCGCTCCCTCTCGATCTCGACCCCGGCGGCCCGGGCACGGTCGCGGGCCAGCGGCGTCAGCACGGCGCGCCGCCCGAGCACCAGCCGGGCGCCGGCCTTGGCCGCCTCCGCGACCATGGCCTCGGTCACCGCGCCCTTCTCCACGCGCTGCGCCGGCTGCGCCGATCCCGGCAGCGCCGTGGTTGCCAGCCGGAACCGGAGCCGGCCCGATCGCAGCGCGTCCCGGTGCTTTGGGTTCTCGAACAGGTGCAGCAGGCGCCGCACGAACGCGCCGAGGTCGGCGTCCGTGCGCAGGCTCACGGTCTCCACCGACCGGGCGTCCTCGGTGACTGGGTACGCAAGACCCGGCTGCGCCGGGGCGGTGTGCGCGGGCACGGGCTGTGCCAACGCGGGCTGCGCGGGGCCGGGCCGCGGCGCGGCCGGCAGCAACTCGGCCAGCACCTCGCGGATGACCGCGCGCACCACATCCGGGTCGGTGCTCCCGGCCCACCCCGGGGGCTGCGTAACGGCCCGTTCACGGTCGCCGGGCCCGGCGCTCGTCATGACGTGCTCCGCAGGGCGTCTTCGGCGGCCTCGGCGGCCTGGCGGACGTCCGCCTCGGAACCCGACAGGTACACCCGGCCGGTGGCCCCGATCATCCGGTAGTCGACGACCTTGATCCTCGCGGCCTTCTCGGCCTCGTTGGCGGCCAGGATCGCGTACGAGGCCGGCTGCATCTCCAGCACGAACAGCGACTCCCCGGCGAGCGCCATCGAGCCGATCTTGTTCCGGTTGATCAGGAACGCGTGCTGCGGGTCCAGCATGGTGATGATCTTCGACGCAAGCACCTGCGGGCGGGTCGCGTTCCGTGCGCTGGTCCCCAGCGAGTCCAGCACGGCGGCGCTGGCCGCCCGCACCTCGTCGGTCCCGCCGTGGATCTCCAGGTAGCCGAACTGGCGCTCGACCACCAGCACCCCGGCCCGCACGTTCGCGTGCTTGAGCGCGACGTCGGTCAGCGGCTCGATGTCCAGCCCCGGGGCGATCTCGATGATCTGTGCCGCGACGTTGCTGCGCGGCAGGCTGCCCCGGATCCAGGTGCCCAGATAGCACATCGTCTGCGGCTGCAGCCGGTTGAGGAAGATGAACGACCGCAGCTCAGCCACGCGGACCCCCGACGATCTGGCTGAGTTCCTCAACCACCAGCCGCCTGATCTCCTCCCGCAGCGCCGCGATGTCGCCGCCGGCCAGCCCGCGATCGGCCCCGGCCGCCTCGAACGCCGACGGCACCCGCACCGGGCCCGGCGCGACGGCGGGGCGCGCGGCCTCGGGCATGTTCGACGCGTACGGGTACGGCGGGACCGGCCCGGCCGGCGACTCCCACGGGATGAGCCCGGCGAAATTGCCGAACGGCTCCGCCGGGTCGCTGTTGTACGCCAGCCGGGTCCACTGCACGAAGTGGTCCGGCCGGAGGTTTTCCGCCACCGACGAGCCGCCGAAGAAACCGGTGCCTACCGTCATCGACGGCGGGAGGTTGGTCTGGATGCCGGAGCTGCCCAGGCTGTTGCCGACGTTGACCGAGACCCGCAGCACCTCGACGGCCGCGCCGAAATCCATGATCGTGCGCGGGTCGCTGCTGTGGATCGCTGCCGAGTGGCCGCGCCCGCCGATCCGCAGCACGGCCCGGGCCGCGTCGATGCCCCGCGCGGCCGTCGGCACCCGGACCAGGCCAAGCACCGGGCACAGCTTCTCGTGCGCGAGCGGCTCCTCGGGGACCACCAGGTCGAACGGGGCCAGCAGCACCCGGGTGGTGCCCGGCACCCTGACGCCCGCCTCGCCCGCGATCCACGGGGCGTCCTTGCCCACGAAGCGGATGTCGAAGCGGCCGCCCGGGAACAGCGCCTCCCGGATCCGGCCGGCCTGCTCCGCGTCCAGCATGATCGCGCCCTCGCGCTTGAGGTGCCGCAGCAGCGTGGCGGCCGCCGGTTCCTCCACGATCAGCACCGACTCGTTCGTGCACAGGATCGAGTTGTCGAAGCTCTTGCTGTCCGCGATCCGCTTCGCCGCCTTCGCCAGGTCGGCGCTGGCGTCCACGAGCACCGGCACGTTGCCGGGGCCGACGCCGATCGCGGGGGTGCCCGAGGTGTAAGCGGCCCGCACCACCGGGACGCCGCCGGTGGCGACGATGACCCGGGTGCGGTCGTCGGTCATGAGCGCGTTGATCAGCGGCACCGACGGCTCGTCCACGACCTGGATCACCCCGTCCGGCGCGCCGGCCGCGACCGCGGCCGCCGCGAGCGTCCTGGCGGCGTTGGCGCAGCATTCGCGGGCCAGCGGGTGCGGGCTGATCACGACGGCGCAGCGGGTCATCAGCGCCAGCAGCGCCTTGAAGAACACCGTGGCGACCGGGTTGGTGGACGGGGTGAGCGCGAGCACCACCCCGGCCGGCCGCGGCACCTCCACCATCTTCGCGGCCGGGTCGAAGCGGGGGGTCACGTAGTCATGGCCGGCGTACGTCTCGAGCAGCCCGGTGCTGCACGCGACGTTCTTGATCACCTTGTGCTCGGCCACGCCGAAACCGGTCTCGCGCACTGCCCACTCGGCGTACTCCCGCGCCCTGGCCGCGCCGGCCTGCGCCGCCGCGTGCACCACCCGGTCCACCGCCGGCTTGTCATAGCGCGCGAACGCCCGCGCGGCCCATTCGGCGCGCTGCAGCATGGCCCGCGCCCTGGGCACGCCGGCCGGGTCGGCGATCAGGTCGACCGCGGCCTCGCTCATGGTGCCCGCCTTCCCGAGCGGGCGTCGGCCGCGGCCTTGCCGACGGCCACCTCGACGCGGTCCAGCAGTTCCTCGGACAGCGCGGGCGTCATCAGCACGCCGGGCTTGAACTGCAGCACGCGCGGATCGAGGGTGGAGAAAATCGCCCACACCCCGGTCTCGTAGAGCCGCTTCATCACGAACTTCGCGCCCTGCGGGTGATCGAACTCCAGCCCCATCACCAGCCCGTCCTGGCGAATGCCGGTGAACCAGTCCGGGTAGAGGCCCTGGATCCGGCGCAGCCCCTGCCCGATCAGGTCCGCGATGTAGTGCACCATCGACCTGATCTCCGGGCGGCAGGTGATCTCCAGGGTCTTGAGCGCGGCGACGCAGCCCAGCTCGGCCCCGCCAAAGGTGGACATGTGGCCGAAGCCGTCCTCGGTCAGCCAGCCGGCCGCCTGCTCGCTCACCAGCACCGCGCTGATCGGGTACATCCCTCCGGAGATGCCCTTGCCGGTGACCAGGATGTCCGGCGCGACCCCGTGCTTGGTGATCGCCCACAGCTCCCCGGTCCGCATCAGCCCGGTCTGCACCTCATCGGCGATGTACAGGGCGCCGTACCGCTCGCACAACCGCTTGACCGCGGCCAGGTAGCCGGGGGCCGGCAGCGGGAATCCGTAGGTCGCCGGGATCGTCTCCATGATCACCGCCGCGACGTCGTTGCCGCGCAGCGCTCCCTCCATCGCGTCAAGAGCATTGAACGGGACGTGTGCGAACTCGTCCGGCCGGTCAGCGAGGAACAGGGTGGCAAACCGCTCGTCGCCGGTGGCGACGGCGAGGCCGGTATGCCCGTGGTAGGCCTTCGCGATCGAGACGATCTTGCGCCGCTTGGTGGCGTGCCTGGCGGTCTTCAGCGCGATGTCGATCGCCTCGCCGCCGCCGCTGCCGTACACCACCTTGGTCAGGCCGGGCGGTGCGGTCGACACCAGGGCTTCCGCGAGCGCGGTGCGGGCCAGCGACGGGAAGTGGTGGTTGCCGATGTCGAACTGCTGCATGGCCGCGGTCACCGCGGCCGCCACCTCGGGGTTGCGGTGCCCGAGGTTGTAGGTGCCGCCGTTCAGGTGCACGTCGATGAGCCGCTTGCCCTCGACGTCGTAGATGAAGTAGCCCTCCCGGCGGTCGATGACCAGCGGGACGCCGGAGTCGATCCAGAACTGGGTCTTGTCCGGGTTCCAGAACTGCTTCGACTTGGCGAGCATCTCGTCCTTGGACGCGAAGGCGATGAGCTCCTCGGCCACAGCCACCTCCACGCCGGCCCGTGTGTTCGGGTTCAACCAAATAGCATTCTGTGTGAACCGTTTAGTGTCAAGAGGTCATGGATGGGTTAGATCGCATAGACCACAACCCCTGGTTCTGATCCGTGGTTGGACTACCACCCGAGAGCGAACGACCAGGAACGACCGGCTGACGGCCGGGTAACGAGCGGCTTCCAGCCGCGGGCCTTCCGGTCTATCCTCAACTCCGAGCCGCACCTAGCGGGCCAACTCAACCAGACCAGACTCAGGGGAGCGGATCGTGAGCACGCCGGGAATTCCCGCCAGCCGCGACGATTTCGCCCGGTGGTGCGAGGCGGAGGGCGTCCATACCGTGGTCGCCGGCCCCGCCGACACGCACGGGATCTGGCGCGGCAAGCGGCTCGGCGTGGCCGACTTCCTGGCCAAGATCGACCACGGCATCCCGTTCAGCGACGTGGTGCTGGTGCTGACCTGACCGTGACCTTGACCCCCGAGCGTAAAGGTTTGATAATCAGACCAAAGGCCTGCTAGGCGGAATGGCGATGACCATGACACAGCGGTTGCGCGTCAACGACGTCACGTTCTCGGTGGAGGCAACAGGAACCGGGCGGCCGGTGGTCCTCATCCACGGCTGGACCATGAGCGGCCGGTTCTTCCAGCGCCAGGTACCCGAGCTGTCGGCCAGCTTCCAGGTGATCGTCCCGGACCTGCGCGGGCACGGCGCGTCGGAGAAGGTGCTGTACGGTCACACGGTGCCGCAGTACGCCGCCGACCTGCACGCGATCCTGGGCGATCTGTCGGTCGAGCGGCCGGTGCTCGTCGGCTGGTCGATGGGCGCGATGGTCGGCTACGAATACCTCAGCGCCTACGGCAGCGACGCCGTCGCCGGGCTGGTCATCGTCGATCAGCCACCCTCCGATTTCGCCTGGGCGGGTTACGAGTTCGGCGTGTTCACCATGGACGACCTGCGCGAGACGAACGAGCAGCTGCAGCAGGACCAGGCAGCGGTGGTGGACGGCTTCACCCCGCTCATGCTGCATGATCCGGACCCCGAGACGCTGAAGTGGATGGCCGCCGAGATCCTTCAGGTCCCGCCGGTGATCGCCAGCACGATCCTGCTCGACCAGACGCTGCGCGACTACCGCGAGTTCCTGCCGCGGATCGACGTCCCCTCGCTGGTCCTGTTCGGCGAGGACGACAAGCTCACCAGCCCGCGGGCGGGTGCGTACATCGCCGACCGCATCCCCGGCAGCCGGCTGCAGACGTTCCCGGCGTCCAGCCACTGCCCGTTCTGGGAGGAGAGCCGGGCCTTCAACGAGGCGGTCGCGGAGTTCGCGGCCGCGCTGTACTGACCGCCGCAGCCCCCGGCGCCGTCCCGGGCGGCCTGTGACACAGGCACGTTAGGGTGGCGTCGAAAGGGGCGTGTGCCGATGGATCTAAGGGCGTTCACCGAGCCGCAGCAGGGCGCCACCTTCGCCCAGCTGCTCGCGGTCGCGCAGCGGGCCGAGCGGCTCGGGTACAGCGGGTTCTTCCGGTCCGATCACTACGTGCGCATCGGCGGCGAGCCGCGGCCGGACGTGACCGACGCCTGGATCACGCTCGGCGCTCTGGCCGGGCAGACCAGCTCGATCCGCTTCGGCACGCTGATGAGCTCGGCCACCTTCCGGCTCCCCGGACCGCTCGCGGTGGCGGCCGCTCAGGTCGACGTCATGAGCGGAGGGCGGCTGGAAATCGGGCTCGGCACCGGCTGGTACGAGCGCGAGCACCGGGCTCTCGGCATCCCGTTCCCTGACCTGAAGGAGCGGTTCGACCGGTTCACCGAGCAGCTCGAGATCCTGCGCGGGCTGTGGACCACCGCCGACGGCGTCACCTTCGACTACGACGGCCGGTACTACCGGCTCGAGCAGTGCCCGGTGATGTTCCGGCCGGCGCAGCAGCCGCATCCGCCGATCATCATCGGCGGTCACGGCGCGCGGCGCACCCCGGCGCTGGCCGCCCGCTTCGCAGCCGAATTCAACGTGCCGGCCGCTACGCCACGCCCCACGGCTGAGCAGTTCGCCAGGGTCGATGCGGCGTGCGCGGAGATCGGGAGGGATCCCGGTTCGCTGACCCGATCGGTCTGGGTGACGGTGTGCATCGGCCGCGACGAGGCGGAGTTCACCCGGCGGGCGGCCGCCATCGGCCGGGATCCCGGCGAGATCAGGGAGCACGGCCTGGCCGGGCTGCCCGCGGAGGCCAGGGCCACCCTCGGCCGGTTCAAGGAGATTGGCGTCAGCCGCGTCTACCTGCAGTTCCTTGACGTGGATGACCTGGATCACCTCGACCTCGCGATCGAGGTGCTCGGCGACGCGTAGTGGCCAGGACGGGTTCCGCGTCGTGGAAACCGGCTGGCCGGGTGCGCGGCGGCGGCCGTAACGTCGCAAGCAGCGGGGCGCGGCATGCCCCGCTTCCCCGGAGCCCGAGGAGACCGCTGTGTTCGACAGCATCGTTGACCCCACTGTCGGCCCGGCCGCTGATTCGGAACGCGCCGAGGCCGCGCTCGCTCCCCGCCCGGAAACCCTGGCCGGCCTGCGGCTGGGGCTTCTCGCCAACATCAAGCGCAATGCCGAGCAGTTCCTCGACGAGGTCGGCAGGCTGCTGGCCGAGCAGCACGGGGTGAAGACGGTCGTGGCCAGGAAGAAGCCCGACATCACCAACACCGCGCCGCAGCCAATGCTGGACGACCTGCGCGCCCAGTGCGACATCGCGGTCGTCGGGGTCGGCGACTGCGGATCCTGCAGCGCTTCCGCCGTGGCCGACGGCATCCTGCTGGAGCAGTCCGGCATCCCGGCGGCCGTCATCTGCAGTGACGCGTTCGTGGTCAGCGCCGACGCCATGGCCGAGCTGCGCGGGGCGCCGGGCTACCGGTACCTCACCACCCCGCACCCGGTCGCGAACCTGACCGCGGACGGGGTGCGGGACCGCGCGGCAGCGGCCATCCCCGGGATCGTCGGGCTGCTGACCGGCGCGGGCCTCGCGTCCTCGTGACCGCGCCGCCTGCCGATCCGGCGGAGCAGGCCAGGGCCGCGATCGAATACTGCTACGAGCAGGGCTGGACCGACGGGCTTCCGGTGGTGCCCGCCACCAGGGCCGGCGTCGAGGCATTCCTGGCCACGGCCGGTCGGGGGGCCGACGAGATCATCGGCTCCGCGCCCCACCTGGACCGCAGCATCACGGTGGCCCAGGCGGCCGCGAACGCGATCATGGCGGGCTGCAGGCCGGAGTACTTCCCGGTGGTCCTGGCCGCCTGGCAGGCCATCAACCTGGAGCGCTCGGTGCGCGGCGCCTGGCAGTCCACCAGCGGCCCGTCACCGCTGATCGTCGTCAACGGGCCGGTCAGGTCGCGGCTCGGCATCAACTGCGCGGGCGGCGTGTTCGGCCCCGGGTTCCGTGCCAACGCGACGATCGCCCGGGCCATCGGGCTGATCGTCCGAAACGGGTACGGGATAAGGCCGCAGCAGCTCGAGCAGGCCACCCAGGGCCTGCCGGGCCGGTGGTCGATCTGCATCGGCGAGAACGAGGAGGCCTCGCCGTGGGAGCCGCTCAGCGTGGTCGGCGGCGTGGCGCCGGGCACCGACGCGGTCTCCGCGGTGCTGATCAGGACCTGCGAGTACGTGGACAACCGGGGGACCGACAGCCCGGAAGCCGTGCTCACCGACTTCGCGGACACGCTGGCCCGGCTGGGCGCCTACCTCGGCGGCGGGCATTCCAGCGGGGGCATCGTGCTCGGGCCCGAGCACGCACAACTGTTCGGGCGCTACGGGTACAGCCGGGCCGACGTACAGCAGTGGCTGTTCGAGCACGCGGTGCGGGAGCGCGGCGATCTCATCGCCGCGGGCAAGGGCGAGGGCCCGGTGAGCGATCCGGAGCACACCGGCACACCGTTCCCCATGATGCCGTCGGCCAAGGACATCCCACTCCTGGTCGCGGGCGCCGCGAACGCCGCGATGTCGATGGTCTTCCGCCCGTTCGGCTGGTCGCCGTGGTCCGGCCGCTCGGTGCCGGTCGCGGCGTTGCAGAACTAAGGAGGGAACCATGGACGTCTCGCTCGCGGGCAAGGTCGCGCTCGTCACCGGCGTGGGCCCCAACATCGGCAGCGGGATAGCGCTGGCCCTGTCGAAGTACGGCGCCAAGATTGCCTGCAACGACGTGGACGACTCGGCGATCAAGGCGTGCATCGCGCGCATCGAGCGCAACGGCGGTGACGCGATGGCCGCGCCCGGCGACGTGACCGACGAGGCCGCGGTGCAGCGGTACATCGGCGGCGTGCTGGCCCGGTGGGGCCGCATCGACATCCTGGTCAACAACGCGGCGCTGCTCGGCGGCAGGGGCGTGCTCGACGAGTCGGCCGAGTTCTTCGAGCGGGCGGTCCGGGTCTCCGCACTCGGCTACTTCCTCAACACCAAGTACGTGGGCCGGGCGATGGCCGAGCGGGGGATCAGGGGCTCGATCGTCTGCATCTCCTCGTCCAACGGCTGGACCTCGTCGCCGGGCATCATCGCGTACGCGTTCAACAAGGGCGGCGTGAACAACTTCGTCCGCGCCGCCGCCATGGACCTCGCGCCGTACGGCATCCGGGTCAACAGCTTCACCCCGACCGCGCCGAACCCGGACAACCCGGAACTGCTCGCCGAGCGGGCCAGGGCCGGGCTGAACCCGGGCGGGATCCTGAACCAGCGCGGCGGCGGGCTCGGCGGCCCCACCGGCGACGAGCCGTGGCGCAGGCCGGTCCGCTGGTCCGGGCAGCGCGCGCCGATGGTGCCGATGGGCACGACCGGCACCCCAACCGACATCGGGCACGCGGTCGCGTGGCTGTGCTCGGACTACGCCCGGCTGATCACCGGCACCGACCTCGTTGTGGACGGCGGCGCCCGGGCGAAGAACTTCGCTTACGCGCCGGCCGCGCCGGAGGACCTGGCGGGCCCGCTCCCGCTGATCGTGCTCGACGACACGCCCGCACCACCGGTCACGGGTTGATCGTAGTTCCCGCTAGAGATGTCACGTCGGAAGCCCCGATCGGTTCCCCGCAGCAGGAGCAGGTCATGACCGCATCCGCGACGTTCCCGCATGTGTTGTGGACCATCTGGAGTGGTGGGCCATCCGGGGCCGCGTAACGGTCACCCCACTGGCGCATGGCGGTGAGCACCGGCCACAGGTCCCGTCCCTTGCCGGTGAGCCGGTACTCGTAGCGGGGCGGATGGTCGCTGTAGCGGACCTTCTCCAGGACACCGTGCTCGACGAGGTGGCCCAGGCGCTGGTTCAGGATGTTACGGGAGATGCCGAGGCGCTCCTGGATCTCGTCGAAGCGCGTGACGCCCAGGAAGATGTCGCGAACGATCAGCATCGACCACCACTCGCCGACCACCTCCAGGCACTGGGCCACCGAGCAGTGCATGCCGGCGAAGCTCTTGCGTTCCACTCGATCAGGCTAGTGAGTTGCATCATAGAACTCAAATGCTCTACGGTCAGTTCTATGACGATACCCACTCCAGGAGTGAGGCCATGAACGTCGAAGGATCCGTCGCCCTGGTCACCGGAGCCGGCCGCGGGCTCGGTGCGGCCTACACCCGCGCGCTCCTCGACCGCGGCGCCGCCAAGGTCTACGCCGCCGTCCGCCGGCCGGAGGCCGTCACCGACCCACGGCTCGTGCCGGTCAGGTTCGATCTCGCCGACCGGCAGTCGATCGCTGCGGCGGCTCGCGTCGCCTCGGACGTCACGCTACTGATCAACAACGCCGGGATCAGCACGCACACGGCGATCCTTGGCGACGAGGATGGCCTGCGCGAGGAACTCGAGGTCAACTACCTCGGCCCGGTCGCCGCCAGCCGGAGCTTCGCGCCCGTGCTGGGCGCCAACGGCGGGGGCGCCCTCGTCAACGTCCTGTCCGTGCTGTCCTGGCTCAGCCTCCCGGACTCGGCCGGGTACTCCGCCGCCAAGGCCGCGATGTGGGCAGCCACCAATTCGCTGCGCCTGACGCTGGCCGAGCAGAAGACGCTGGTGGTCGCGGTCCACGTCGGCTACATGGAGACGGACATGGCCGCCCACGTACCCGGCCCCAAGACGGACCCCGGCCTGGTCGCCGCTGCGACCCTGGACGCCGTCGAAGCCGGCCAGCCCGAAGTGCTCGCCGACGAGGTCTCCCGCCAGGTTCGCGGCGCGCTTTCCGCCCCGCTCGGTGCCCTTTACCCCTCGGTGGTGCCGTCGGCAGCCTGAGCTTGCCGCGTGGCGTGCGCGCTGGCACGCTGGCTGAGTCCGGCCACGCCGAGCCTGCGGGCCACCGCATAGGCCACGGTCGCCACGGCCAGGCCCGCCAGCGTCGGCCGGTGCACCCCGTCCCGCACGGCCGCCGCCAAGCCCGCGTCCCTCCTGCGCCACACCCGCACCGCCGTGACGACGCACCAGCCCGCCTGCGCACCGGCCAGCAGCAGGTACACAACCGCGTGGGCCAGCAGGCCGAGCATCACGCCGCCCCGCTCCCCGGCGGGAACACGCTCGTCGGCCAGATAGGCAGCGATATCCCGCTGCCGTTCGCGGCCGCGCCGAGGGTGGCCATCCATGAGGCCAGTATGCGACGGCCGGACCTCTGGAGTCAGCCGTTGATGTCGTACGTGGTTATCTCGATCAGGTGTCCATCCGGGTCCAGTAAATACAGCGACCGCGCCACTTTATGGTCAGACTCCTTGAACTCAATTCCTGCGGCTCGGAGTTCCGACCGAGCTTCCTCGAGGGCTTGCCGAGAAGTACGGAACGCTACGTGCTGCAGCGATCCGAAGGCGGATGGCTCGATGTGCGTCTCGCCAGCGGGGAACAGCGCCACGCCGCTGCCACCGCGGACCAGCACGGCGGGATAGTCGTCCCACGCCTCCTGATACACCCGCTCGAGCCCCAGCACTCGCCGATACCACTCCACGGAACGATCAATATCCGAGACCGCGAGGCCCACATGATCGAGCGTCTCAAGCCTCATCAAAGCCTCCTCGCCTTGGCAGGCCGTCTGACTGGCTACCTTAGCCAGCGACCGCCCTTTGGGCATCGGCCCTAACG
>JASHOI010000751.1 GCA_030041195.1 Streptosporangiaceae bacterium
GGTCGTTATCCACCCAGATCATGGAAAACAGGCCGCACGCCAAGATCAAATCGGCGTGTTGATCAGCGGTTCGCTGTTCTGTTCGCTGGGTTTTTCGCGCGCGGGCTGGGGGAGTTTTCGCGGCTTCGGTTGCCGGCGGGATATGGCGACTCCGGCGAGGCACAGCGCGCCCCCGGCCAGGGCGGCCCCGCGGGGGACCTCACCGAGGATGCCCCAGGACATGAGCACCGTCAGCGGCGGGATCGCGTAAACGGTGGCGCCCATCGCGCCGACCGGGGTCCGGGCCAGCGCATAAGCCCAGGTCGTAAACCCCACCGCGGTCGGGAAGACGCCCAGGTAGGCGACGCTGAGGCTGGTCCGCCAGGGCGCCGTGGCCAGCTGGGACGCGAGCTGGCCGGCGAACGGCAGGCAGGCCAGGGCACCGATCGCGCAGCCGAACGTGGTGACCTGGAGCGGTGAGGCGTGCCGTAGCGCAGACTTCTGGCTGACCGCGCTCGTGGCGTAGCAGACCGCCGCCAGCGCGCACAGCATGACCCCGAACAGAGAGGCGCGCCCGGCCGAGGAGGTGGCGATTCCCACCGCGACCGCACCGCCGAAGGAGACCGCGATCCCGGCGAGCAGCCGAGCCGGGAAGCCCTCCCTGAGCAGCCAGCCGCTCAAGAGCGCGATCAGCACCGGGCCGGTACTGGTGATCATTGACGCGGTGCCCGCGTCGACCTCCCGCTCACCCCAGTTCAGCGCCACCATGTAGACGCCAAACCACAGCATCCCGCAGGCCGCGATGCCCGGCCACGCGGCGCGCGGCGGCCACCCTTCCCGGCGCCTCAGCCAGATCAGGCCCAGCACCACCGCACCGGCGAGCAGCCTGCCCAGAGCCAGGGCACCGGGAGAGAAGTGCTGGCCCGCGCTCCGGATCGCGACGAAGGCCGACGCCCACAACACCACGGTCACGCAGGCAGCACCCACGGCCAGCCTGCTCGGGCGGTTGCCCGCGGCATCGCGGTCGAGCCGGCCACGCTTAACGCCGAGCGAACGCATGGCCTTTATGCTGGCCCGGGAACGCTTCGACGCAGACCGGAGTATCGCTGCAGTCAGCCCACGTTCGCCGCGGTTGTCCCGAAGTCAGCCGCCGTGACGTCGAACGGCCCGTCGAAGATGATCACGAACAGGCAATGCGTACCGTGGGCTGGCGCGTGGTGCATCGTGGTTCCTGCTGGGAAGTGGGCGTACGAGCCGGCATGAAGGATCTGGCCGTTAGCCTCCATCTCGCCATCCAGCACGATGATCGTGTGAGCCGCGCTATGGCGGTGATGGCGCGCACGCAGACCCGCCGGATAGCGGACGAGGTAATGCTCAGCGCCGGAGCCTGGATCTTTGCAGAGCATCCGCAGGCCGATCGGCTGGTCATAGATCTCCGGCCGAGAGTCCTCGAGCTCGAGCTGGGACAGGCGATCGACGAGGATCGCCGATGGGGCTGCCGTCACGCCTGCCCCGGCCATCGCTGCCACAGGCGATCACGGTCTTCGACCAGGACCGAGGCGTAGCTGTCGAGCAGTGGCATCAGCTGCTCCTCCAGACCCTGCGTCCATTCCGGGCCTTCGTAGAAGGCTCGCCGCATCGCCTCTCTGCTGGCGTGGGCGGGGAAAGCACGCAGCCACACGAAGCTGACCGGGTCGTCCAGGGACGGAAACGGCCCGAGCAGCCTGATGCCGAGCCTGCGCTGAACCGGAAACGCCAGCTCGCGCATCAGGCCGATCAGCCGCTCGCGCTGGCCTTCCCTGGCTTGATAGGTACGTACCTCGATGACCGCGTGGTCGCCGCTCAAGTCGCTGTCCATGCCAGCATTGGGCCATGAGCGCAAGCCCGGTGCAAGAACGCACTTTGACGTCACAGACGCACCCCGGGGAAACCTCCGCCGCAGCGAGCCCGTGCCCGCTGACGGCCGCCCTTGAGGTCCTGGGCGGCCGATGGAGCCTGATCGTGCTGTACTGGCTTGCGGACGGGACCCGGCGGTTCAGTGACCTGCAACGGCTCATCCCGGACGTTTCGCACAAGATGCTGACCAGCACCCTGCGCCAGCTTGAGTCCGCGGGCTTGGTCGACCGGCAGGTCTACCCCGAGGTGCCGCCTCGCGTCGAGTACTCGCTCAGCGAGCACGGCCGCAGCACCCGGCCGGTCATCGAGGTGGTGCGCGTGTGGGGACACCAGCACCTGCGGCACAAGGGCCGGGAGTAGGAATTGACGACGGCGACGGCCGACGTCGCCTCCGTGACCCGGTCCGGGTCCGCCCGGCGGCCTAGACCTGGCGGAAGCCCCAGTTCAGCAGCTGCTCGGCGGGAGGGAATGCCGAGCCGGGGTTGCTGCTCGGGTTCGCGTGCAGCACAACGCCGATCAGCGTGATCCCGTCGCGGCGAGCCTCGAACAGCAGGCAGTTGCCCGCGGCCTTGGTGTCGCCGGTCTTGATCCCGGTCGCGCCGGAATACGACCCGATCAGCTCATTAGTTGTGTACCACCGGTAACTGTGATGCAAATTCGTCGCAGGAAGGTAATAGCTTTTCTGGGCGACGATGCTCCGGAAGACCGAATTTCGCATCGCGGCCTCGCCGATCCGGATCAGATTGGCAGGCGAGGAGTAGGTAGAGAGTTCGGTCGGATAGGGCATGCCGTCGAACCAGGAGAAATGGGTCGCGGTCAGGCCCATCGACTTCGCCATCGCGTTCATCTTGGCCACGAACGTGGTCCGGCCCGGGCCGTAGGCCGTGGCCAGCAGGTAGGCGGCGTCGCAGCCGGACGGCAGCAGCATCGCCTCGAGCAGCTGCCGCGCGGTCAGCCAGTCCCCAACGATCAGCCCAGCGCTGCTCGCGCCGTCCTTGCTCACGTACTGGATCGCCGCCTTGGTGACCTTTATCTCCCGGCCCAGGTCACCGGCCTTGAGCACGACCAGGGCCGTCATCACCTTGGTGATGCTGCCCATCGGGCGGCCCACGTTCACGTCCTTGCCCCACAGCACGGTCCCGGTGGTGGCGTCGACCAGTTCGCCGCCGCGTACGCTCACCGACGGCGCCGCCACGGCCGGTATCGCGGCCGGCGTCTGCACGACCCGCACCGGCTCCTCCTGCGCCTGAGCCGCGGGCGACATGAAGATGGCCGCGGACGCGAGCGCGGTCACAGCACCGAGCCCGGAAACCAGGAACCGGCCAGAGCGCCAATTGTGTGGATTCAGCCGCGAAACTAGCACGGAGAGATTCAACCAGCCGGTGAAAGCTGGCGCAGGCACTTAACCGAAATTGGAGCCTCTGCCCGGTGACGCCACTAATTTCCATAAACCAATACAGCAGGAAGCGGCACATCGCCCGCATAACCACAGGAAGCGGGCCAGGCAGGCGCGCGGGCGGGGTGCCGCGCGGGGCGGGGTGCCGCGCGG
>JASHOI010000752.1 GCA_030041195.1 Streptosporangiaceae bacterium
GTTGCGCGGCTGTCGATCAGGCCCCGCGGCACGCCCGCGCAGGCGCAACGGCAGCTGCGGACCCTGCTCCGCGCCGCCTACCGCGGGCCGTGCAGCACGGCAGAAGCAGTGCTCGCGAGCGTCGGCGCGCCCGGCGGCAGGCGGCTGCTGATCCGCGCCGGCATCGACCCGGGCGCGGCAGTCGAGCAGATCACGGCGGAGCAATGGCACCGGCTCGCGCTCCTGCTGGCGGCCCGCACGTGATCAACGGGTGCCGGCAAAAGATGTAGGAGGATCGCGTGCAAATACCGCACGCGATCCTCCTAGATCACTGGCCGGCCGGGGCACGTGGGGCGGGCGGGGTCGGCGGGGGACGTGGGGCGGGCGGGCGAGGCAGGGCGGCCGTTCAGGGGAGGCAGGGCCCGGTGCGGTCACGCGCGAGCGAAGGACGATCAGCGATCTAGCAGGCCAAGGGGCGTAGCTGCCACGATAGGCTGCATGACCGAGCCACAGCATGACAACGGCGGCACCGCCGCTTACCGCGCAGCGCGCGACCTGCTGCTGCGCCACCGCAGCGACTACGAGGCCGCGAAGGCCGAGTTCGCCTGGCCGCAACTCGACGAGTTCAACTGGGCGCTTGACTGGTTCGACGTGCTCGCCGCCGAGCACCCGGACCGGGACGCGCTGCGCGTCGTCACGGCCGGCAGCGACATCAGGCTGAGCTACGAGAAGCTCGCCGCCCGCTCGAACCAGGTCGCGAACTGGCTGCGCGGGCTCGGGGTGCGCCGCGGCGACCGGGTGCTGCTCATGCTCGGCAACATCGTCCCGCTGTGGGAGGTGATCCTCGCCGCGATCAAGCTCGGCGCGGTGATCATCCCGGCGTCCACGCTGCTCGGCCCCGAGGACCTGGCCGACCGGATCGTCCGCGGCGACGTGCGGCACGTGATCACCGAGGACGTGCAGACCCCGAAGTTCGAGGGCCTCGGCGGGGCCTGGACCCGGGTCGTGGTCGGCACCGCCGCCCAAGGCTGGCAGCACTACGACGACGCCCAGAGCGCGGTGCCCGGGTTCAGCCCCGACGGCCCCACGATGGCCAGCGAGCCGCTGCTGCTGTACTTCACCTCGGGCACCACCGCGCAGCCGAAGCTGGTCGAGCACACCCAGGTGTCGTACCCGGCCGGCCACCTGTCCACGATGTACTGGATCGGCCTGCAGCCCGGCGACGTGCACCTGAACATCTCCTCGCCGGGCTGGGCCAAGCACGCCTGGAGCAACGTGTTCGCGCCCTGGATCGCGGGCGCGACCTCGCTGATCCTGGGCCACGAGCGGTTCACCGCGCAGGCCCTGTTCGAGGCGATCCCGGCCTGCCAGGTCACGTCGCTGTGCGCGCCGCCCACGGTCTGGCGGCTGCTGGTGCAGGCCAGCCTGGCCGACGTGGACGTGCGCAGCCTGCGCGAGTGCGTCGCTGCCGGCGAGCCGCTGAATCCAGAGGTCATCGAGCAGGTGCGCCGGGCCTGGAACATCACGGTCCGGGACGGGTACGGCCAGACCGAGACCACCGCGCAGATCGGCAACCCGCCAGGAGCCGAGCTGCGCCTCGGCTCGATGGGCCGGCCGCTGCCCGGGTACGAGGTCGCGCTGGTCGACCCGGCCACCGGCGAGCAGCGCGAGGAGGGCGAGATCTGCCTGCCGCTCGCGCACCGCCCGCTCGGGCTGATGACCGGTTACAAGGATGATCCGCAGCGCGCTGCCGAGGCCATGCGCGACGGCTACTACCACACCGGCGACGTCGCCACCCGCGACGCCGACGGCTACATCACCTATGTCGGCCGCACCGACGACGTGTTCAAGGCGTCCGACTACCGGATCTCGCCGTTCGAGCTGGAGAGCGTGCTGATCGAGCACGAGGCCGTTGCCGAGGCGGCCGTCGTGCCGTCGCCGGACCCGATCCGGCTCGCTGTGCCCAAGGCCTTCATCATCCTGGCCGCAGGCCACGAGCCCGACGGCGACACCGCGTTCGCGATCCTCGCCTACGCCAGGGAGCGGCTGGCCCCGTACAAGCGGGTCCGGCGGCTCGAGTTCGCCGACCTGCCAAAGACGATCTCCGGCAAGATCCGCCGGGTCGAGCTGCGCGAGCAGGAGGGCAGCCGGCCGAGCGGCACCCGCGGCGTCACCGAGTTCTGGGAGGAGGACTTCCCCGGCCTGAAGGGCTGATCCCCTTTTACCGCCCGTTACGCGACGCCCCCCGCCACCACGGCAGCCGCCGGCCGGTCACGCCGGCGGCGGACGCCCGGCCGTGGTCACGGCCCTCAGCCCGGCCAGCAGCAGCAGCGCGCACACCCCGATCAGCACCAGCTCGACGGCGAACGCGGCGTGCAGCCCCACGTGATCGGCGAGGCTGCCGAGCAGGAACGGTGCGGCGATCACCAGCATGCCGCCGAGCAGCTGGGTGGCGGCGTTGGCGGCGTCGCCCTTCCCCGGCGCGGCGGCCAGCGTGACCGCCAGCGAGAGCGGGTAGAGGTTGGCCACGCCGAGCCCGCACGCGAAGAGCCCGGTGATCGCGAGGAGCGGCGGGCTGGCCAGCCAGAAGACCAGGAACCCGGCGGCGGTGACGGCCAGTGACGCGCACAGCAGCGGCACGGTCCGCCCGGCGCGGCGGGTGAGCCACGCTCCGCCGGCGCGGCCCGCCAGGATGCCGAGGTAGAAACCGCTCATCGCGGTGGCGGCCTGGGCGGTGCGCAGCCCGGTGCCGGTGAGCAGTTCGGCGCCGAAGTAGACCGGGCAGAACTCGGCAGCGATGCCGACGGCGACCAACGCGGCCAGCAGCCAGCAGGACCGCGGCAGCCGGCTCAGGCCCCTGGCGGATCGGCCGGCCGGTGCGGGCAGCGGCTGGTGCCGGTAGCGCAGGTACAGACCGGCGAGGACGAGCGCGGGCAGGCCCATCGCCGCGCGCCAGCCCGCTGGGGTGCCCTGGAGCAGGCCGAGCAGCAGCGGAGCGAGCACCGCGCAACCGGCCGCGCCGACGTTGGCCTCGGTCAGCACGCGGTCGCGGCGTTCGCCGTGCCGGTCGGACAGGATCGCCTGGCTGCAGCTGAGCAACGTGGTGCCGGCGAAACCGAGCAGCGCGGCGGCGAGCAGCGTGAGCGCGACCGTGTGCGCCGCCGCGAACAGGCCAGCGCCCGCCGTCGCGGCCGCCGCCGAACCCCACAGCAGCACCGAGCGGTGCAGCCGGCGCGCGAGAGCGGGGAAGCTCGCTCCGACGAGCACCCCGCCGGCCGCCCACAGCGCCGAGTACGCACCGATCGTCGCGTAGGAGAAATGCAGCTCGGCCCGCAGCAGCGCCAGCGAGGGCCCGAACGCGTACAGCCAGAACGCGTAAGCGGCGATCGCGCCGTAGCAGAGCAGCGTCGGCGCGTCCCTGCCGAAGGCCTCGCCGCGGGAGCCGCCGGCCGCGCGCTCCCGCCGCAGCCGGCCCGTGTGTGTATCGATAAGCACACGGTAGGGGAAGCTGGGCCGATTCAGCGGGCGGCGAAGAAGTCGAGGTAGGCCTTGGCCAGGGCGGCGGGGTTTTCCAGCGCGATGTTGTGACCCGACTCGGTGATGACGGCGGCGCTGACGTCGGTGGCCACGTGCGCCAGCTGCGCGGCCACCTGCTCGCCGAGATAGGCCTGCCCGCCGACCGCCAGGACCGGGCAGCCGATCGGGTCGGCGTAATGCGGGCGGTTCTGCTCGGCGTCGAGCTCGCGGGCGCGGTACATCGCCAGGATCGCCCTGGTCCCGCCCGGCTGCTCGACCGAGTGCACCATCTCGTCGATGTCGTCTTCGGTGAGCGCGCTGGGGTCCCACATCTGGCGCCTGGCGAAGTAGGTCCAGAACGG
>JASHOI010000753.1 GCA_030041195.1 Streptosporangiaceae bacterium
GGGCGCCGGCGCGCCGCGGGCGCGGGCGGAGGCGGAGGCGGCGGGTCCGCCGGGGGCGACGCCCTGGTCAGCCCGATGCAGGGCACGATCGTGAAGATCGTCGCCGAGGAGGGCCAGCAGGTGTCGGCCGGCGACACCGTGGTCGTGCTCGAGGCGATGAAGATGGAGCAGCCGCTGACCGCGCACAAGGACGGCACCGTCACCGACCTGGCGGTACAGGTGGGCCAGACCGTGTCGTCCGGCGAAATCATCTGCCAGCTGCGGGGGTGAGGCCGTGGCACGCCTGCCAGGGGATCCCGGAGTGTTCCGCTGGCTGTGGTTCGCCATCGGGTTCCGGCTCCCGGCCGAGAACCGGGACTGGGTCAAGCACGAGCTCACCGACGCGGGCTGGCGGTGGCGCACCGTGCTGCGCCACCTGGCGATCATCATCCCGATCTGCGCGGTGCTCGTCGTCGTGCTCACCTTGGTGCTGCCGGCTCCGCTGTGGCTGGGCCTGATGATGACCGCGCTGATCCTGGTCAGCAGCGTGTTTACGGTGACCGCCTATGCCGACGACATCCGCGCCTCCCGGCTGCGCCAGCACGGCCTCGACGTCCCGGACGACCCCGACCTCGGCCATCCAGCGCACTGACCGGCCCCACCCGTCCTCCGAACATGATTGCCGCGCCACTCCTCAGTGATATTCGGGCTGCATCAGGCGGCGGGCGGCCTCGGTGATGCTGCCGGACAGGCTCGGGTACACCGCGAACGTGTGCGCCATCTCGTCGACGGTGACGTGCTGCTCCACGGCGAGCGAGACGGCCAGGATCAGCTCGCTGGCGCGCGGCGCGACCACCACGCCGCCGAGCACGACACCGCTGCTGCGGCGGGCGAACAGCTTGACGAAGCCGTCGCGGAAGCCCTGCATCTTCGCGCGCGCGTTGGTGGAAAGCGGCAGCTTCACCGTGAGCGCGTCCGCCGCGCCGTCCTCGACGGCCTGCTGCACAGTACCGGCCCGGGGGGACGATCCCCCCAACCCCCCCTGCAGGCCGACCGAGGCGATCTCGGGCTCGGTGAACACGGTCATGGCGACGTGGCTGAGGTGCAGCGGCTGCACCGCCTCGCCAAGCGCGTGCCACATCGCGATCCGGCCCTGCATCGCGGCGACCGAGGCGAGCATCTGGACCCCGGTGCAGTCACCGGCCGCGTACACGCCGGGCACCGTGGTCCGCGACACCCGGTCCACCGGGATGAACCCGCCCTTATCAAGCGTGATCCCGGCCTCTTCCAGGCCGAGCCCGCTGGTGTTAGGCACCATCCCGACGGTCAGCAGGCAGTGCGAGCCCCGCAGCGTCCTGCCGTCCTCGAGGGCCACCACGACCCCGTCGCCGTCGCGGCGCGCCGACACCGCCCGGGACCGGCCGAGCACCGTCATGCCGCGGCGCTGGAACACCTCCTCGACCACCACGGCCGCGTCCGCGTCCTGCTGCGGCAGCACACGGCCGCGCGAGGAGACGAGAGTGACCCGCGAACCCAGCGCCTGGTACGCGCCGGCGAACTCCGCGCCGGTCACCCCGGAGCCGATCACGATCAGCTCCGGCGGCAGCTCGTCCAGGTCGTAGAGCTGCCGGCAGGTCAGGATGCGCTCGCCGTCAGGCACCGCGCCGGGCAGCACGCGGGGCTGCGCCCCGCTCGCCAGCAGCACGACGTCGGCGTCGAGTTCGATGTCCCCCGCTGCGACCGTGCGCGGGCTGGTCAGCCGCCCTGCGCCGACCACGACCTTCACGCCCTCGGCCGCCAGCCGCTGGGCCACGTCCCCCGACTGCGCCTGTGCCAGTGCCTTGACCCTGGAGTACAGCCGCGGAGCGTCGACGGTTGCCAGCGCCGCGCGCGGCCCGGCGCCGGTGCCTGGTCTGGTCCCGGGATCCGGCCGGATGCCCAGCGCCGCCGCCCTGTCCAGGGCAGCCATCATGTCCGCGGTGGCGATCAGCGTCTTGGACGGCACACAGTCGGTCAGCACGCAGGCGCCGCCGAGCCCGTCCGAGTCCACCACCGTCACATCGGCGCCGAGCTGCGCGGCGACCAGAGCCGCCTCATAGCCCCCCGGCCCGCCGCCGATGATCACAATCTTCGTGTGCGGCTGACTCACGATGCCCCATTCTGGCTTATCGGCCCCTCGCCGGGTTCGCCCGGTGCCGGCTGCACGCCACCAGATCGCCCACCGACGGCGGCCTGCCCGCGGCCCGCCACGTGGGAGTATCCCGCGCCCCGCCGTCTGTCTTTAAAGATCTAGGAGCCTGAAGTGCAGCATATGCACTCGATCCTCCTACATCTTCTATGAACCCGTCGCGGCCCGAACCCGGCCGCTCACCCTAGCGGAACAGCGTGATGACCAGCACCAGCGCGATGGCCGGCACCACGATCGCCAGGGCCGGCCGCCAGGACCAGCGGACTACCCGGGGGCCCGGCGCCGCGCCCCGTTCCCGTGCCTCCTTGGCCATCTCGTCGAGCTGCGTGGCCATGAGCTGGGCCGCGCTCTGTTTCTGGATCTTCTCCGCTGCGTCCTGCGTGCCGTACGACGTGAGGGCCGAGCGCGGCAGCCGCCTGCGGTCGCCCCCCTGGGACATAAGCTCCTGCCGCAGCCGGTTCCGGCGGTGGGCGTAGAGCGCCCAGCTGTAGATGATCTTCCCGCGCTTGGCGCCTGGCTCGCGCACGCAGTGCACCTGAACCGACTCCCTCAGGTCCACCGCGGCCACGGAGCCCCACGGGATCTCGTGATCGCGCAGCGGGTTCCGCACGGTGATCGAGGCGGAGTTGGTGACCACCCGGGGCCACAGCGCGCACGCGTAGAGCAGGCCGGTGATGAAGACCAGGGTCACCGCGATCTCGCCGGCCAGGTGGTTGCGCCCAGAGATCGTGATGTCGATCAGGCAGGCGACCGCGAAGATCAGCCATGCCCACCAGGCGACGGTGGCGCCAGGGAGACGGAACGTCTTCTGCATGCCCGGCTGGGGCAGGCCCGGCCCGGCGGCACGCGCAGCGGCCTTGCCCGCAGGCTGGGGAACGCTCTGCACCGGGGGCGGTGGCCCATTCTGGGCTGGCCCGGCAGGCGGCGGCGTGGTCTGCCCGACAGGCTGCGACGTGGTCTGCTCGACAGGCTGCGAAGCAGTGATGGCCTGCCCGTTGGCGCTGCCGTCCGGCACTTCCGCACCCTGCCCTTGCTCCGGCTGCATACGGATGCACTCCCGTGAGTACTTAGGGGTTGTGGGCGCCCCGCTGTGGCTCTTTGAACAGCGTGGGACCCACCACACCGTATGTCCTACTGTAGGGGCAGGCTGAGGCTGCTGCGATCGTGACCGAAAGCCGGATCAGGCCCGGGCGACGCCGGGCATCGGCTCGGGCGCCGATGGCCCGCTGCCCATGGCGGTCAGCGCGGTGGCGGCCATGAGCTTGACGCCTATCCCGATCGCCCGCTCGTCAACGTCGAACGTGGGCTGGTGGATGTCAAAATCGTCACCGGACCCCGGCCTTCGGGTGCCGAGCCTGGCCAGCGCGCCCGGGATCGACTCCAGGTACCAGGCGAAGTCCTCGCCGCCCAGGCTTTGCGGGGCTGGCACCAGGCAGTCGGTGCCGAGTACCCGGTCGGCGGCGGCCTCGATCATGGCTGTCGAGATGGCCTCGTTCACCGTCGGTGGGACATTCCGTACATAACTGACATCGGCGACCACCCCGTAGGCACTGGCCACCGAGTCGACCAGCGCCTTAAGCAGGTCGGGCGCCTGATGCCAGGCCTCGTCGTCCAGGCAGCGCACGGTGCCCTCGACGATGCCGTCATCCGGGATCGCATTGGCCGCGGCGCCCGCGTCGACCCGGCCCCAGACCAGGCTCAGGCTGGACCTCGGGTCGACTCGCCGGGACAGCGCGGCCGGCAGCTCGGTGATGATCTTGCCAAGGGCAAAGACAAGGTCCGCGGTGAGATGCGGCCGCGCCGTATGGCCGCCCGGTCCCGTCACCCGGACCGAGATTTTGTCACAGGCCGCGGTGATCGCGCCCACCCGCGTCCCGATCTTGCCGACGTCCAGCCGCGGGTCGCAGTGCAGGGCGAAAATCCGGTCAACCGAGGCGATGCCGCCGGCCGCCAGCACGTCCAGCGCGCCGCACGGCACCTCTTCGGCCGGCTGGAAGATCAGCCTGACCCGGCCGGGAAGCGCCCCGGCCGCCGCCGTGCGAGCCAGGAACAGGCCCGTGCCGAGCAGCACCGTGGTGTGCACGTCATGCCCGCAGGCGTGGCAGACGTTGGGGATCGTTGACCGGTACGGGACGTTCTTTTCGTCGCTGAGCGGCAGCGCGTCCAGGTCGGCGCGCAGCCCCACCACCGGCTCGGCGGCGGCCCGGGAGGACGATCCGGCCAGATCTCCCCGGTCAAGGCCGGGCCCGATGTCTACCAGCAGGCCGGTGCCCTTGGGCAGGACTCTGGGGTGCAGGCCGGCAGCCTCGAGCCGGAGCTTGATACGGCGGGTCGTGCGGTGCTCGTGATAGCCGATCTCGGGGTGGGCATGCAGGTCGCGTCGGAAATCGACGAGCTCGGCCTGATGCCCGGCTAGGAACGCGTCGAGCTCGCCCTCCAGGTCATGTTCGGCCATACGCTGCCTCCCCCGGTATAACGAAACGATCCTCGGCGAACTCGGTGACCAGCGCGTCGACCACGTCTTCGAGCCCACCCCCGTTGGCCACCAGCGCCCGCTGACGCTCATAAGAGGCCCCATGATCCAGCACCTCGGACGTGACCTCGAGCTCCTGCGTGCAGCCCAGCCGGTCGGCCACCGGCTCAAGCTCCCGGACCAGTTCGAACAGCTCATCCCTGAGCGGCGCCGTTGACCCCGAATCGTCGGTGATCACGATCGCGTCCAGCCCGTACCTGGTGGCGCGCCACTTGTTGTCACGGACGACCCACGCAGAAGGACTCGGCAGCCGGTAGCCACGGTCCAGCTGGGTGTCAAACTGCTGAACCAGGCATTGCGAGAGAGCGGCGACCATGCCAATCTCACGGAGCGTCGGAACGCCGTCGAACATCCTGATTTCGACCGTGCCGAAATCAGGGTGCGGCCGGATGTCCCACCACACCTCCTTGATGCTCCGGATCGTTCCGGCGCGAAGCAGTGTGTCCATGTACTCCTCGAACTCACTCCAGTCCGCGAGCGGCTGAGGCGGCCCCGAAGTCGGCAGGCCGCCGAAGATGACCGCCCGGCTCGAGGCGAGCCCCGTGTCGTGCCCGCTCCAGAACGGGCTTGACGCGGTCAGCGCCAGGAAGTGCGGCAGGTATGCAGCGAGAGCGTTGACGATGGGAATCGCCTTGCTCCCGTCGCGGATGCCCACGTGGACATGGACTCCGAATGTCTGAATCCTGCGGGCAAGCCACTGCAACTGCTCGACGAGTTCCGCATAGCGCTGAATGGGAGCCATCTTGGCATCTCGCCAGTCGCTGACAGGATGCGTTCCGGCACAGGCCAGCATCGTACCGCGACTGCCCGTGATTCGCTCAAGTTGCGCGATTGTCGCAGTGAGATCGTCCTTAGCCTCCGATACGGTGGAGCAGATGCCAGTGACCACTTCGACCGTTGATTGCATCAGTTCATAGCGAACCTTTGGATTCTCGCCGACCTTGCTGAGCGCTGGCAGCGCAGCAAGAACCTCCCGGGCGTCCTGCCGCAGCATCCTGCTGCGTCCGTCGATGAGCTGCAGCTCCCACTCGATTCCGAGCGTCGCGCCCCGAGATGGGTTCCAACTGATGGCCACCGTGAGCCTCCATAGGCTGTCTTCCACGCGCAGGAGTGCGCGCAGCGAACTCTGCTGGGGAACGGAGCAGGCCGAAGCCGACCTCCGGCAACGCTGCCGCCGGGTATCGCTGGCGAAGGGCGCCGCGCCGTGCAACCCGCGCCTGGGAGAACGCCATCAGCCGCCAACGTGCCCGTAAGCCGACCGCGATCAGATCGGCGTATGGCACGCCGCGCTGCGCCCACCCGCGCTCATGACCGGGCCGTCCCACTCCGCCCGGTCATTTCCCTACCCATGCCGGTGCATTCCCTACCCATCCGGGCGGTGTGCAAATGGCAAACGGCAGGGCTCAGTAGACGTCAGGGGGTTTGTACAGACCCCACACATCACGAAGAGCATCACAGACCTCACCGACGGTGGCACGTGCCCGCAGCGCCTCGCGTATCGGGTAGAGCAGGTTTTCCGAGTCGCTCGCGGCCCGCCTAAGGTCATCAATGCGGCGCGTGAATTCCGCCCGGTCCCGGCTGTCGCGCAGCGTGGCCAGCCGCTCCGCCTGAGCCCGCTCGATCGACGGGTCCACGCGAAGCGGCTGGTAAGGCTCTTCCTCGTCAATCACGAATCTGTTGACGCCCACGACGACGCGCTCTCCAGCGTCGATCTGCCGCGCGATCTGGTAGGCGGAGCGCTCGATCTCGGTTTTCTGGAAGCCCTGCTCGATCGCTGCCACCGCGCCGCCGAACTCGGCGATCTTCGCGATGAGCTGATCGGCCTCTTGCTCGATGTCGTTGGTCATGGACTCGATCGCGTACGACCCGGCGAACGGGTCGGCCGTCGCGGTCAGGTCGGTCTCGTAGGCGAGGATCTGCTGGGTCCGCACCGCGAGCCGCGCCGCCTTCTCGGTCGGCAGGGCGATCGCCTCGTCGTAGGCGTTCGTGTGCAGCGACTGGGTACCGCCGAGCACCGCGGCAAGTGCCTGCACGGTGACCCTGGCCAGGTTCACCTCCGGCTGCTGCGCGGTGAGCTGGACTCCGGCGGTCTGGGTGTGGAACCTGAGCATCTGCGACTTGGGATTGGCCGCGTGGAATTCCTCGCGCATGATCCGCGCCCACAGCCGCCGCGCGGCGCGGAATTTGGCGATCTCCTCGAGCAGGGTGGTGCGCGCCACGAAGAAGAACGACAGCCGCGGCGCGAACTCGTCGACCGCAAGGCCCGAGGCAATGGCGGTCCGCACGTACTCCTTGGCGTTCGCCAGCGTGAACGCGATCTCCTGCACCGGCGTGGCACCGGCCTCGGCCATGTGGTAGCCGGAGATCGAGATGGTATTCCACCTCGGGATCTCGCTGCGGCAGTAGGCGAACGTGTCGGCGACGAGCCGGAGCGAAGGCTGCGGCGGGTAGATATACGTGCCGCGCGCGATGTACTCCTTCAGGATGTCGTTCTGAATTGTCCCTGTCAGCAGGTCGGCGCCGACACCCTGCTCCTCGGCCACAAGCTGGTAGAGCAGCAGCAGGAGTGCGGCCGGAGCGTTGATCGTCATCGACGTGGAGACCGAGTCAAGCGGGATGCCCTGCAGTAGCAGCCGCATGTCCTCGATCGAATCGATCGCCACGCCGACCTTGCCCACCTCTCCCCTGGCCGCTGGCGCGTCCGAGTCGTAGCCCATCTGGGTGGGCAGGTCGAAGGCGACAGAGAGCCCGGTGGTGCCGGCCTTGATCAGCTGGTGATAGCGCCGGTTGGAATCGGCGGCGGTCGAGAAGCCCGCGTACTGCCGCATCGTCCATGGGCGCTTGGTGTACATGCCGGGATAGACGCCGCGGGTGTACGGGTACTCACCAGGCTCCGCCAGCTCGATGGCGGGATCAAAGCCGGGCAGAGACTCGGGCCCGTAAAGGGGCTGGATCGGCGCCCCTGACTCCGACATGCGCGTCATAGGCCAAGATTACGACCGCACGGTCTGACCAGGCCCGGCCAGCCCGGCCGGCCCCCGGTGATCCTCGTCACCCGGCAAGTCCGTGATCGTGGCGGGCTAGGGCACGACGCGGTCTCGCAATCCGCCGCGATCATGAAACGGCCGCGGTGAATGGCCCGCCGTTTCGGGCATCGATCCAAATCTTGGCAAAGGCTGGCCGGGGTTATCCGGAATGCGCCATTGCCCAAGATTGTGCCGCGTGTGGGCCTGAGCCCGGGCGGGGAAGTCGCAACCAGTAACCAGGCCGCGGCAAAGAGCCATTAACGGCTCAGATCCGGCCGATCGGGGGGATGCGGGCGCGGCGCCGCCAGCATGACGGGGACGGGGGTCCTGTCAGCGATGAGATCACCTGCTCGGTGGCCTGCGGCTGCGCGGCGGCCTGCGGCTGCGCGGCGGCCGGTGGCCTCACTGGCCGGGCTGGCCATTTCGCTCGGCCTTGGCGCGCTGCCTCCGGCGGCCGGCGCTGCCGCCGGTCACGCGGTGCTCGGCAGTAACGCAGCGCAGCGATCGGCGGCCCAGGCACCCGCTGTGGCCAAGCAGGACGTGGGCGGACCCGAGCTCGCCAGCCCCGGCATCGCCGTACACTACCCGGCCAAAGACGCCATCCCGCTGCCGCAGGTGCCCGCTTCGGCCTACGTCATCGCGGACGCGAAAACCGGGCAGGTGCTCGCCGCCAAGGACGCGCACGGGTTGTTCCCGCCGGCCAGCACGCTGAAGGTGCTGACCGCGATCACGCTGATCCCACGGCTGAACCCGAACGCTACGGTGCTGGCCAGCCAGCAGGCGGCGACCACGGAAGAGTACGACGTGGGGCTCATCGCCGGGCACCGCTACAAGGTCTCCGATCTGTTCGACGCGCTGCTGCTGATCTCGGCCAACGACGCCGCGGTTGCGCTCACCCAGGCAACCGGATCGCTGGCCAAGGGCATGGCCATGATCAACGCCGAGGCGCATCACCTGCAGGCCTACGACGTCGTCGCCAAGCAGCCGAACGGCCTGCCCGCCGCCGGGCAGGTGACATCCGCGTACGACCAGGCACTGATTGCCCGCCAGGCGCTCGCGATGCCGGCCTTCATGAAATACGACTCGACACGCACTGCCGAGTTCCCGATCGCGCCGCGGCGGACGGTGCCCCTGGTCAACCAGAACACGCTGCTGACCGACTACCCGGGCGGCATCGGCGGCAAGATCGGCTGGACCGAGGCGGCGGAGGCCACCTACATCGGCATGGCCAGGCGGAACGGGACGACACTGATCGTGACCGTGCTGCACTGCACGTCGCTGCGGGAAATCACCTCCGGAGAGCAGCTGCTCAACTGGGGCTTTGCCATGGACGGCAAGGTGCGTCCCGTCGGCCGGCTGGTCGCGCCGCTGCCCGCCGTCACCGCCAGCCGCGCGGTGCGGCATGCCCCGGGAAGGGGCGCGGGGGACGGAAAGACCGCAGCCGCAGGCGCCGTGACCGGCTCGGGGCTCCCGGCGGCGCCGCTGGCAACGGTGAGCGCCCTCGCCGTCATCGCCGGTCTGGGCAGCGCCTTGCTGCTGCGCCAGCGGCGTCGCCCCGCTGCCGCCGGGCGCGGCCCGTCCCGTCTGCCACCAGCAGCCAGCCGGCCACCAGCAACCAGCCCGGGGCCTGGCCAGCCTCCGGCGCAGGCCACCGGCCGCCAGCCCCCGCAGCCGGGCTCTGGCTAGGCCGGGGGCAGGAAGCCCATCCGGTCCCTGACCGCGGCCATGGTCGGGCCTGCGACCTTTCTGGCGCGCGCCGCGCCATGGGCGAGCAGCCGGTCAAGCTGTGCCTCGTCGGCGAGCATCTCCTCGGTCCGCTCCCGGATCGGGGCGAACGCGCTCACCACCACCTCGGCCAGGTCTTTCTTGAGCGTTCCGTAGCCCGCGCCGACGTAGCGCTGTTCCAGGGCCGCGACGGGTTCGCCGGTCAGCGCGGAGTAAATCCGGAGCAGGTTGGTGACGCCGGGCTTGGCCTCCTCGTCCGCGCGGATCTCGGTGCCGGCGTCGGTGACCGCACGGCTGATCTTCCGGCGGATCGAGGCGGGATCCTCGAGCACGTCCACGATTCCCTGCGGAGACGAGGACGATTTGCTCATCTTGATGGCGGGATCCTGCAGATCCGCGATCTTCGCCACATCGGGCAGGATGTACGGCCGCGGGATCACGAACGTCTGACCGTACCTGTGGTTGAACCGCTGGGCCAGGTCCCTGGTCAGCTCCAGGTGCTGGCGCTGGTCTTCGCCGACCGGAACCTGGTCGGTCTGGTACAGCAGGATGTCGGCGGCCTGCAGGATCGGGTACGTGAACAGCCCGACGCTGGCCGTGTCCGCGCCGGCCTTCGCCGACTTGTCCTTGAACTGGACCATCCGGCTGGCCTCGCCGAACCCGGTCAGGCAGCTGAGCACCCACGCGAGTTCGGCGTGCTCGGGCACGTGACTCTGCACGAAGACCGTGCAGCGGTCCGGATCGAGCCCCGCGCCGAACAACTGCGCCGCGGCGATCCTGGTCCGGCGGCGCAGCACCGCGGGATCCTGCGGCACGGTGATCGCGTGCAGGTCGACGACGCAGTAGAAGGCGTCGTAGCTGTCCTGCATCGCCACCCACTGGCGCAGCGCGCCCAGGTAGTTGCCGAGGTGGAACGAGTCGGCGGTGGGCTGGATGCCGGAGAGCACTCGGGGTCGGGACATGCCGGAAGTCTAGTTCGGTGCCGGCCCGGCCGGACGGCGCGCGGGGAACCCCCCCCGCGGTCACACGCCGACCGCGCCGTTGTTGACCACCGGCACGATTTCGGGGGCCCCCAGCCGGATCGCGTCGGCGTCCTGGTCGGTCTCGGCGTCCTGGGACGCCCGCTCCGCCTCCACCCGGGCCTCGTAGTTCTCGACCTCCCGGGCCACCTGCCGTGACTTCCACCGCATCGGCCCGGCCATCAGCGCCGCGGCCTCGCTGGCCACCGACAGGCCCCGGTCCCAGGTCTCGATCGACACGTGGGTCCGGCGCGCGAGCACGTCATCGAGGTGCCGGGCGCCCTCGTGCGACGCGGCGTAGACCACCTCGGCCCGCAGGTAGTCGTCGGCGCCGGTCAGCGGCTTGCCGAGGCCTGGCTCGGCCGCGATCAAGTCGAGCACCTCCCCGGTCAGGGCCCCGTAACGGCGCAGCAGATGCTCGATCCGCGCCACGTGCAGGCCGGATGACCGGGCCAGCGAGTACCGGGCGTTCCACAGCGCGACGTAACCGTCGGCGCCTGCCAGCGGCACCGCGTCGGTGCAGGATGGCGCCACCCGGCCGTCCAGGCCGTGTGCCACCGCGTCCACCGCGTCTCGCGCCATGAGCCGGTAGGTGGTGTATTTCCCGCCCGCGATCATCACCAGGCCCGGCACCGGGTGGGCGACCGTGTGCTCCCGCGAAAGCTTCGACGTCGATTCCGACTCGCCAGCCAGCAGCGGCCGCAGCCCCGCGTACACGCCTTCCACGTCGTCCCTGGTCAGCGGGACCGCAAGGATCCGGTTGACCTGGCCGAGCACGTAGTCGATGTCGGTCCTGCTCGCAGCCGGATGCGCCTTGTCCAGGGACCAGTCGGTGTCGGTGGTCCCGATGATCCAGTGCCGGCCCCACGGGATGACGAACAGGACACTGAACGGGGTCCGAAGGATGATCCCGCTGCCGGACTGAATCCGGTCCCGGGGCACGACCAGGTGCACGCCCTTGGACGCGCGGACGTTGATGCTGCCGCGGCCGCCGACCATGGCCTGGATCTCGTCGGTCCACACGCCGGTCGCGTTGACCACCTGCTGGGCACGGATCTCCAGATCGGCTCCGGATTCCAGGTCAACGGCGCGGACGCCGGTCACCCGCTCGCCCTCCCGCAGGAAGCCGGTCACCTGGGTGCGTGACGCCGCGTGCGCACCGTATCCGGCGGCGGTCCGGACCAGCGTCATCACGTAGCGGGCGTCGTCAACCTGCGCGTCCCAGTAGATCAGCGCGCCGGTGAGCGCCGACCGCTTCAGCGCGGGCGCGATCCGCAGCGCGGCCTTCCTGGTCAGCTGGCGATGCCTGGGCAGGCCTCTGGTCTGCCCGAGCGAGAAACCGAGCACGTCGTAGACGCTGACCCCGGCGCCGATGTAGGCCCGCTCCCAGGCGTGGTGGGTGAACGGGAACAGGAACGAGACAGGGTGCACGAGGTGCGGCGCGATCCGCTGCAGCAGCAGCGAGCGCTCCTCCAGCGCCTCCCTGACCAGGCCGATGTTGAGCTGCTCCAGGTAGCGGAGGCCGCCGTGGATCAGCTTGCTCGACCGCGACGAGGTACCGGAGCCGAAGTCCCGGGCCTCGACCAGGCCGACAGACAGCCCGCGAGTGGCAGCGTCCAGGGCCACCCCGGCACCCACCACGCCGCCACCGACGACCAGCACCTCGAGCTCGGTGCTCACCAGCGCTGCGAGCGCAGCCGCCCGCTCGGCGGGGCCCAGCCTCGCCGTCACGCCCGCCCCAGATATCACGCTCTGAACGCTACCGGGCGAGGCGGGCAATCATGTCGGCCGGCGCGCCCCGCCGCCCTCCGGGCGCCGCGGCTCGCTCGGCGTCACCACGACCTCGACCCGCTGGAACTCCTTGAGGTCCGAGTAGCCGGAGGTGGCCATCGTCTTGCGCAGCGCCCCCATGAGGTTCATCGACCCGTCGGCCCTGGTTGACGGGCCGTGCAGGATCTGCTCCAGGGTGCCGATCGTGCCGACGTTAAGGCGGGTTCCACGTGGCAGGTCAGGATGATGCGCCTCGCTGCCCCAGTGGTAGCCGCGGCCGGGCGCCTGGGCGGCGCGGGCAAACGGCGAGCCGACCATCACCGCGTCGGCACCCAGCGCCAGCGCCTTCGCGATGTCGCCACTGTGGGTCATCCCGCCGTCAGCGATCACATGGACGTAGCGGCCGCCGGATTCGTCCAGGTAGTCGCGGCGGGCCGCGGCGACGTCGGCGATCGCGGTGGCCGTCGGCACGGCGACGCCGAGCACCGCCGCCGTGGTGTGGCCAGACCCGCCGCCGAACCCGGCCAGGACCCCGGCAGCTCCGGTCCGCATCAGGTGCAGCGCCGCGGTGTAGGTGGCGCAGCCGCCCACGATCACCGGGATGTCGAGCTCGTAGATGAACTGCTTGAGGTTCAGCGGCTCGGCCTGGCCGGAAACGTGCTCGGCGGAGACCGTGGTGCCGCGGATCACGAAGATGTCGGCCCCGGCGTCGAGGACGGCCTTGTGGTAGCGGACGGTCCGCTGCGGCGACAGCCGAGCCGCCGTGGTCACGCCGGCGGCCCTGATCTCCTCGATCCTGCGCCCGATCAGGTCGTCCTTGATCGGCTCGGAGTAGATCTCCTGCAGCCGCCTGGTGGCCGCGTCGTCCTCAAGGCCAGCCACCTCGGCCAGCAGCGGCTCGGGGTCGTCGAACCTGGTCCACAGGCCCTCGAGGTCGAGCACGGCCAGGCCGCCGAGGCGGCCGATCTCGATGGCGGTCGCGGGCGAGACGACGCTGTCCATCGGCGCGACCACCAGTGGCAGCTCGAACCGGTACGCGTCGATCTGCCACGCGATCGAGACCTCCTCCGGGTGCCTGGTCCGGCGGGAAGGCACGATGCCGATCTCGTCGAGGGCGTAGGCGCGGCGGCCACTCTTGCCGCGCCCGATCTCTACCTGGGTCATGTGCGGCCCCACCCCCCGCCCGTCTCCCCAGCCCTGTTCACCGGCGCACTCCGCCGTAGTTCGGCGCCTCGGCGACCATCTGGATATCGTGCGGATGGCTCTCAGCCAGCCCGGCACCGGTGATCTGGGTAAACCGGGCGTCCTGCAGCTCGGCGATCGTCCGGGCGCCCACGAAGCCCATCGCTGCCCGCAGCCCCCCGACAAGCTGGTTGGCCACGGCCCCGAGCGGGCCGCGGTAGGGCACCCGGCCCTCGACGCCCTGCGGCACCAGCTTGTCCTCGCGCAGCACGTCGTCCTGGAAGTAGCGGTCCTTGGAGTAGGACCCGCCGCGCTCGCTGTTCCGCATCGCGCCCAGCGAGCCCATCCCCCGGTACAGCTTGTACTGCTCGCCCTGGATGATCACCATTTCGCCCGGCCCCTCCTCGCACCCGGCGAGCAGCCCGCCCAGCATGACGGTGTCGGCCCCGGCGGCGATCGCCTTGGCGATGTCGCCGGAGTACTGCAGGCCGCCGTCGCCGATCACCGGCACGTTCGCCGGACGCGCCGCCTTGGCCGCCTCGTAGATGGCGGTAACCTGCGGCACGCCGACCCCGGCCACGACCCGGGTGGTGCAGATCGAGCCCGGCCCGACGCCTACCTTCACCGCGTCGGCGCCGGCGTCGACGAGGGCCTGGGCGCCCGCCCGCGTGGCCACGTTGCCACCGATCACGTCGACCTGGACATTGGCCTTGACCTGCGTAATCATGTCGATGACCGCCTGCGCGTGCCCGTGCGCGGTGTCCACGACGAGGAAGTCGGCGCCAGCGTCGGTGAGGGCCTGCGCCCGGCGCTTGGCGTCCTCGCCGACCCCGACGGCCGCGCCGACGACGAGCCGCCCGCCGGAATCCTTCGTGGCGTTGGGGAACTTCTCGCTCTTGGCAAAGTCCTTGACCGTGATCAGGCCGCGCAGCCGTCCGGCGGCGTCGACCAGCGGCAGCTTCTCGACCTTGTGCCGGGCCAGCAGCCGCAGCGCATCGTCGGGCGCAACCCCGACCGGCGCGGTGACCAGCGGCATCGGCGTCATCACCTCGGTGACCCGGCGCCGGTGGTCGGTTTCGAAACGGATGTCACGGTTGGTGACGATGCCGAGCAGCACGCCGTCGGCACCGGTCACCGGCACCCCGGAGATCCGGTAGCGGGCGCAGAGCTGCTCAACCTCGGCAACGGTCGCCTCTGGGCCGCAGGTCACCGGATTGGTGATCATGCCAGCCTCGGATCGCTTCACCATGTCAACCTGCTGCGCCTGGTCCTCCACGGACATGTTGCGGTGCAGCACCCCCACCCCGCCCTGGCGCGCCATGGCGACCGCCATCCGGGCCTCGGTGACGGTATCCATGGCGGCGGAGACCAGCGGCACTCGCAGCATGATGTGACGGCTCAGCGCGGCTGTGGTGTCCGCCTCGCTCGGCATCATGGCCGAGTGGGCGGGCAGCAGGAGGACGTCGTCGAAGGTCAGGGCCGGCGGGTCGAATTTGGCGGCTTCGGTCAGGTCATTTATCGGCGGCTCGGTTCTGGCCATGTTTCATCCTAGTGACTCCGGCGCCAGCTAGGACCGCGCCACGCCCCGGCACACCGCTGCCAGCGGTCAGGCGATCCACTCCTCGCGGGCGATCGCCCGGAGCCGGGCGAGCGCCCGGTGCTGTGCGACCCGGACCGCCCCCGGTGACATGCCGAGGGCCTGCCCGGTCTCCTCGGCGGACATGCCGGTCAGCACGCGGAGCACCAGGAGCTCGCGCTGATGCACCGGGAGCCGCGCCAGCAGCGCTCGCGCGCGCTCGGCCTCGATATACGCGACGACGGTCTCCTCCGGCCCGGGACGGCTGTCGGGGCCGTCGGGCAGGTCCTCGGTGGGGATGGCGAGCCTCGCCGCATTCCTCATGGCATCCGCCACTTTGTGCGAAGCTATCCCGAACACAAATGATGCGAACGGCCGGCCCATGTCCCGGTAGCGCGGAAGGGCGGAAAGAACGGCGATGCACACTTCCTGGGCCACGTCGTCGGCAATATGGTATTGGCCGCTTATCTGGCCGAGGCGCGCACGGCAATATCGGACGACCATCGGCCGGATCTGGACGAGCAGCAACTCGATTGCCGCCTCATGACCACCGGCGGCCAGGCCGATCAGGTCGCGGAGACTGGTCGGTTCGGTACCGGCCCTAGGGTGCTCTACCTGGTGTTTTGCCTGTCTCGCCGCGGCCAGCGGCCGGACTGCGCATCCCTCGGTCACAAATGCATCATGCCCCAGAGAAGCGAAGAGAATCATCATGAAAACAGCAACGGAAAGGTCACATTGATGTGACGCAGCGATATGCAGAGTGGCGCTTGCTACTAAGAGTAATCGCACAGCTACACTGTGTATTCAATGGCCTTAATGGCAATGGCAGTTAGGGCTGCTTTTGCCATCGCAATTAGAACACCGCCTGATACAGCAGGAAGAATCGCGTGATTGCCGGTTTCGCAGGACTCGCCCCGTCCACGGCAGTTGGCACCGGTGTCAGCGCGCTCAGAAGCAAGAGTCGGCTCAAGATGGACAGGCCGGCGACTTGACCGAGACGGAGGTCGTGGCGGGGAACGCCGCGACCGGAGTTTGACGGCTCAAGCTTGGTTGCTTTACGTAAACGTGTACTGACACCTGGTACACCGACACCGCAGAGTCGGCCAGCTGACCCGAATCTCGGCCCGGATCAGCCGCGCCAGACAGTTGCATTCCATGATCTTGGTGGCTGAATACCTCATAGCGGTATTAATCAACCAAGATAATGGAAAAGCCCCCGTGTGTTGATCATCTGCGGGGCTGGGACGCCTGCGGCGGGCGGCGACACCAATGCGTGGGTCTTGGCGGGTGATCCGTGCGCGGGGAGTCTCCCGTCTCGCTCCTGCCGGCGTGGCGGCAGGGCAAAACAGCGCGCGGGGCCTGGCGCGCGGCCGAAGCGGCGCGAGCGGCGCC
>JASHOI010000754.1 GCA_030041195.1 Streptosporangiaceae bacterium
CGGCCCGGCGGCCGACGCGTACGCGGGCACCACGCTGTGCCAGCCCCGAGCCCGCTGCCAGGCTGCGGCAGACCGGGCCACGGCGGCGTTCGCGGCCGGGCGGCTCGAGCCGGCGGCAGCCAGGACAACGGCGGTGGCGTTGGGGCTGGCCGAGGCCGATGGATCGGCCTCGGCCACCCGCCGGTCCAGCGCACGCAGCAGAGCGGGGTGCGGCCCGAGCGGCTCGCCGTAGCTGATCCTCAGCCCGGGCATGCGCCGGCTCGCCTCGCGGAGCAACGCCGGCAGGTCGGCGTCGCTGTGGTAGGCCGCACCGAGCAACAGCGGCAGCACCACGGCGGTGGGAGCATCGCGTTCCAGGCGGTCATCTGGGTGGCCGCCGTGCACCGCCTTGAGCACGTCGGGAACGGAGGGCAGGGCATGGCCGAGAAAGGCAGCGCGGACCTGCAGGCCCGGCAGCCCCGCACGGGCCCGCACCAGGTCCATCAGTCTGGTGACCGCGGCCGCGGCCCTGGGATCGCTGCTGCCGTGCGCGACGGCGATCAGCGGGGGCCAGGCGCGGCGCACGGTCAGAGGTGGATGCCGCATTCGGTCTTGCCGGTGCCGGCCCAGCGCCCGCTCCTGGCGTCACCGCCGACCTCAACCCGGGCGGTGCAGGTTGCGCAGCCGATCGACGGGTAACCGTCGTAGACCAGCGGGTTGACCAGAACGCCGTGCTCGGCGATGTAGCCGTCGACCTGTTCCTGGGTCCAGTCGACGATCGGGTTGACCTTCACCATCTCGCGCCTGGCATCCCACTGCACCACGCGGGTGTCGCTCCTGGCGTCGGTTTCCTCCCTGCGGACCCCGGTGAACCACGCGTCGTACGGCTCAAGCGCGCGTTCCAGCGGCACCACCTTGCGCAGGTAGCAGCAGAGGTCCGGGTTGCGGCTGTACAGCCGCGGGCCCATCTGCTCGTCCTGCTCGGCCACGGTCTGCTCCGGGGTGACATTGATCACATTGACCGGGTAGACCGTGGAAACCGCGTCCCTGGTGCCGATCGTCTCGGCGAAGTGGTAGCCGGTGTCCAGGAAGATCACATCGACGCCCTCGCGCACCTGGGAGACCAGGTGGACGATTACGGCGTCGGTCATCGACGAGGTGATGCAGATCCGGTCGCCAAAGGTGTCGATGGCCCACCGGACCACGTCACCGGCGGGCGCGCCTTCCAGCGCCTCGGCCGCCTCATTGGCCAGCCTCTCCATGCGGATGGCTTCCTCCCGACCCGCGGACGTGGTCACGTCACTGTCCGCCTCTGACCGGATCACGTCGCGGCTCACCGGTTGCCGCCTCGGATGGCCCCGGTTCCCGCAAAGCGTAGCCGGAACGAGCGCACACAGCTGCGGCAACGCCATTCGCCGTCCGCTTCCTGGGGCTCCAAATCTTCCTCGCCGCAGTAGGGGCAATAAAACGGGACTGCGCGTTCTGCCGGAAAGGACTGAATGCTCATGTTATGTCCCCCTCCGGGGCCCTGGCTACCCACGTCGCGAAGCTCTCGCCCGGCGTCCGGCCCGCCTCGAACCGGCGCAGCACCCGCTCCACGTAGTCGGGCAGCTCGTCGGCGGTGGTCTTCAGCCCGCGCACCTTCCGGCCGAAGCCCGAGCCCTCGCCGTCGCCGCCATCTAGGCTGCCGCCGAGGTGGACCTGGAATCCCTCGACCTGCTCGCCGCCGGGAAGGGTGATCAGCGTTCCCTTGAGCCCGATGTCGGCGGTCTGGATCCGGGCGCACGAGTTGGGGCAGCCGTTGACGTTGATCGTGATCGGCTCGGTGAAGTAGGGCAGCCGCCGGTCCAGCTCGGCGATCAGGTCCGAGGCCCGCTGCTTGGTCTCGACGATCGCCAGCTTGCAGAACTCGATGCCGGTGCAGGCCATGGTGTGCCGCCGGAACCTGCTCGGGGCCACCGGCAGGTCCGCGGCGGTGAGCTCGGCGGCCAGCGCGGCCGTCCGGTCCTCCGGGACGTCCAGGATCACCATCTTCTGCTCGGTCGTGGTCCGGACCCGGCCGCTGCCGTATTCCCGGGCCAGGCGGGCGACCAGGTCCAGCTTGTCGGCCGACATCCGGCCGACCCGGGGGGCGAAGCCGACGTAGTACCGGCCGTCCCGCTGCATGTGGACGCCCACGTGGTCGCGCTGCCCGCTGCCCGGGGCCTTGGGCGCGGGCCCGTCGGCCAGCGGATGGCCAAGGTAGTCGCGCTCCAGCACCTCGCGGAACCGCTCCGGGCCCCAGTCGGCCATCAGGAACTTGAGCCGGGCGCGGTGCCGCAGCCTGCGGTAGCCGTAATCGCGGAAGATCGACGTGATGCCCGCCCAGACCTCGGGGACCTGGCCCGGCGGGACGAACGCGCCCAGCCTCTTGCCGATCATGGGATTGGTGGACAGCCCGCCGCCGGCCCACAGGTCGTAGCCTGGCTCGCCGTCGGGCCCGATCACGCCGACGAACGCGACGTCGTTGATCTCGTGGATGGTGCACTGCGCCGCGCAGCCGCTCATCGCGGACTTGTACTTGCGCGGCAGGTTGGAGAACGCGGGATCCCCGATGTACCGGGCCGCGGTCTCGCGGATCTCCGGCGTCGCGTCGATGACCTCCTCGGCGTCGATCCCGGCCAGCGGGCAGCCCAGGATCACCCGGGGCACGTCGCCGCAGGCCTCGGTGGTGGACAGGCCCACGGACTCGAGCGCGTCCCAGATCTGCGGCACGTCCTCGATCTGCACCCAGTGCAGCTGGATGTTCTGGCGGTCGGTCACGTCGGCGGTGCCTCTGGCGTAGCGGCGCGAGACGTCTGCCACAGTCGCGAGTTGCTCGCTGCTGAGCTGGCCGCCGTCGATGCGGATACGCATCATGAAGAACGTGTCGTCGAGTTCCTCTGGCTCGAGAACGGCGGTCTTGCCGCCGCTGATGCCCGGCCGGCGCTGGGTGTACAGGCCGAACCAGCGGAACCTCCCGCGCAGGTCGGCCGGGTCGATCGAGTCGAAGCCGCGCTTGGCGTAGATGTTGACGATCCGGTCGCGGACGTTCAGGCCGTCGTCGTTCTTCTTGAGTTCTTCGTTCTTGTTCAGCGGCTCACGGTAGCCAAGGGCCCACTGGCCGTCACCACGGCCCTGGCGGCGGCTCCGCTGGCTCCTGGCGTCTGGCGTGGTCTGCTGGGCCGGTTGGCTGG
>JASHOI010000755.1 GCA_030041195.1 Streptosporangiaceae bacterium
TTCGCATCGAGGGGGTCAGGGGTTCAAATCCCCTCAGCTCCACCCAGGTTCGAGGCCGGTTGTCAACTAGCAACCGGCCCTTTTGATCTTCCGGCAGCAGCAAACGCCAGTCGCCGGACGACGACGTACGGCTGGGGTCGCGGTCGGCGGGGCGGCCACGAAGCGCCCATCGGACTCTCGCCGCAACCGGGCTGGCAGTTCCGCCTTAGCACCCTGCGGTGCACGGCGGGCTGCCGCGCCCGTGCGTACCGCCCATCACGTACGTGCGTTGCTGAGCAGCCCCGCGACCTCGCTGTGCAGCCCGTACGTCGCAGAACCGCTTTGCGACCTTCCTACCAGCAGAACGGACCAGCGGAGTGTGCGGTCGCAGTTGTTCTGATGGTAAACGTTACCCTTATTATCACGAAATCACCTGCCAAAGGTAACTGAAATGCCGCCCGTTCCCTTCACTGCGAAAGGAAGTCCAGCACTAATTTCGAGGCTCGCTGACCACTGCTTAACGCTGGTCAGGCTAGCCAACGCAGTCCAGAACGGGACGTATGCTTTCGCAAATTTATCCTGAATCGCTCGGATTATTTCACCATCTCCATCGCTCGCTCGTGCCTTGGATTCCAGCTCGTCGTCTGAGTCTTTCCAGATCAGGACGACGACAAGAGCCTGGCTCGGCTGCACATTGGGGCCTTGGGCAACGAGTTCATCTAGCTTACTAACTGCCCTGTCGATCAATGCTTTAACGGCCGTTCTCATTTCTTTCGGTAGACACGATAGCTCTTCAGAGACATCTAACAACTCATGAATCCTGGCTTGTGCATCACGCGCATCCTTGCTCTGGTCAACGCCCAACTTGGATGCCTCGCCGGGGCCATCAGAGTCCTCAGCTGGCCGGTCGCGGAGCTCGTCGACCAGATCAGAGTGCTCGGCCGCGGACTGCTTGCGGACGCTTGGGTGCAGAGAACCACTGCTTCCGGGCGGTGCTCGTCCTATTCGATGTCCAGCATCCTTTATGCCGAGGCCGGTAATCCGTCCCCTGACGGTTTCAGCGTTGGCATAATGCGTGGCCTTGTCGATGTTGTGAACTTCTTGTGTGCCACCGTCAACGGGAGGCACTTCTCTGGGGGTGTCGAGACCAGCCATGTTGCGATCGTCCGCCTGTCCTGCCCGAAAGGCAACTGCGGGTTGGCCACGCAGTCCTGGCCACAACCGGCGCCCGGCCTAGGTACCGCGGACGTCCCCAAACTACGTAACTCGCACATTTCGCTAGATACCTTCGGCTGTGACCATGCCTTGTTGACAGAGCATGCGGCTACGAATGAATCACCGGGTTTCTGGCCTAGGCCGGCGTGCAGCACGAAAATGCACCAACCGCGCCGACGTTACTCAACTTCATACGAGCTCCATCCGGCCGCTGGCCAGCGTAAGACCATCAATGACGCAGTGCACTACGCCAATCGGCAGACTGTTGGCTCGGTAGTCCAGCAGGAGACTAGTGCAACAGGAGAGTTGTCAGTATTCGGCGTTCGACACAACGCTCTCTGTGAACGGGATGACAACAGTCATCTCTTCCGTCATGCGTATGAACTCGCCCAATTTCTTAAACGGGTCATTCATCTTGTGGAGTTCGAAGGCTTCCGCATCTTTGTAAGCCTCATAAAGGTACATCACGCCAGGTTCTTGTTCGACCTCCCATACGTCGAATCGCAATGTCCCGGGCTCACTGCCCCTGGCCACCTCGGCGTCCCATCGCAAGAACGCCAGCATCTCAGATCGCATCCCGGCCTTGACAACGATCCTTACAAGCGTGCCATGCATCAGACTCCTCCGGACGTCGTGGGATCACCACCGACTCTAGCTGGCGCGTCCTCGGATTCTCCCCGGCGACAAAATGCAGCAGCAAAGTGCAGCGACCACAGCGGACCGCAACAGCTCTATGTGACTGCTAAGGGTCTTTGACCTGCGCCGACGACTCCTATTGACCACTGTGCGACTAGTTCTCATCGAGGGGGTCAGAGGTTCAAATCCCCTCAGCTCCACCAGTGAGCTTTTTCATCTTGGGATATCGTGGGGCTTGAAGGACGCAGCAGCGGAGTTTTGCGCAGGATGTGCCAAGTCTTGAGCTGGGGGTTGGCGCGCTCGGCTGGGGGATCGTAGCTGAGCGTGGACGCGGTTGGCGTCCTTTTGGGACGCGGGCTTGTTCCGCCCCCGGTACGGGGTGAGGATGTGGTCCCGAGCGCCGTGACAGCCCTTGTCGGCCAAGGTGATCAGCCCAGCGGTGGCCAGCTCGCGGATGATGTCCCAGATCCGGGTGGCGGTCAGGTCATGGGTGGCCCGCGCGGGTTCCCGGTTTGGTGCCGGTGCCCGAGTTCCATTCTGGCGTTCCTGTACCTGCACGCGGCGGTCATCGCGCTGTCAGCGATCAAGTGCTGGCCTGGTTCATGCCCTGGCTCCGGGACAACCGCATGGCACCCCAGAACCTTTCTGGATTGTGCGGAAAGACGACCTCGTCAAAGTGCAGCGTGATCCTGGGATCAGGCGGAAGAGCCATCCTGCGGCGCAGCCGCGGGCTCTCGGCCGGACTGACATCGAGCCGGTAACCGACGAGTATGCGGGTTTGCGGATCTGCAGAACGAAGATGCTCCAGCGAGACCGGCACTTCAGGAAGCTCCGATGCTCTGCGAAGCTCGTCGTCCGATGTGAGCTCCGCTATCTCGCGGATGTCCTCGCGGAATTTCGGCATCAGGCGGGTCGTGGTCTCATAGACGCCACCAGTCCGCTCGAGTACGTCTCCAAGAACAACACCCGGTTCAACAAGCATGTCCTGCCCAATACCGGCGGGCCGGTATCTGCCAGGGCGCCACGTGATCGCGGCCTTGTAGATCTTCATCATCGGATGGTCAGGCCTGAGGACCTCCGCGTATGTTCTGAAGGTCGCCACCGGGCACCACCTGGACTACTTTCCTCACACGAAGTAACAGGCGCCGTGAGACTTTTGCCTGCACCCGGACACCTCCAGTCTGTCACGCACATGGCCGACATTGAACCGCTGCCGCCCATCCCGGCAGTCTCATCCCCGGCACGGAGGACCGGCAGTGCCGCGTGAATCGTGGTTAGCGGAAACGCCAGTCCCGTTTCAACGCAGCGCAGGGAGGGGCGCTAGGCGCGAAGTGTCCAACCCCGCCGTCATCAACTGGGTTCGCGCGACCTCCGCGACCGTGGCCTGGACAACCAGTGTGTGTACCGGCGCACTGTTGCTGCACGAGGCCGACCCTGCGCGCGGTCAGCGCGTAGCAACACACCGCGACTTCGAGGACGCTCTGCAAGAGCGCGGCGACATCACGGTGGTCCGGGACGCCCGGTACGTAGTCGACGGCAATCTAGTGACCAGCCAGGGAGTCTCGGCCGGGATAGACATGGCCTTGTGGCTCGTCGGGCGCATCCACGGCAGGGAGCACGCGCGGGCGGTCCGCCGCGATATCCAGTACGAGCCCGCGCCGCCCTACATGGCTGACGAGCCAGGCCCGGTATCCAGCATCGGCTCCAGCTCACCCAGCTGACCAGCCTCGGCCAGCAACGCTCCCGCGAAACCGCAGCCCGCGACGCTGACCCCGCCGACCTGTGCGTTGCGGGGATGGAGGTCAGGGGCCGTACCTCGCCTTGGCTTCGGGGGTGATGGGGGTGAAGAGGTTGACCAGTCCGCCGTCGGGGTCGCGCAGGATCATCGAGCGGTTGCCCCATGGCATGTCGGCTGGGTCCAGCACGATCTCGGGGACCGTCTGGGGGACGAGGCCTTTGACTCGCTCCCACGCCGCGTCGACGTCGTCGACGCGCAGGTCGATAGTGATGGAGCCGTTGCGGCCGGGCACCGGGGCGGCGTCGCCGAGCATCGCCAGCGTCGCCGGGGCGGCGATGGCAATGGTTCCGGTCGGCGTGCGGAGTTCGGCGAAGACCGGGAGGGGCCGGGTGGCGGGCAGGCCGGTCACCTGCTCCCAGAAGGTGGTGAGGCGCTCGACGTCGTTGGTGATCACCCGGACTGAGACGAAGTCCATGACAGGTCCTTTCGCTGCTGATGGTGGCGGTGTTGTTGTGGCGATGCTGGTGTTCAGACGACTAGGCGGCCTCCGTCCACGGGCAGCACGACGCCGTTGACAAAGGACGCGTCGTCGCTGACGAGGAAGTCGATGGTGGCGGCGACCTCTTCCTGCGCGGCGACCCGCTCGGCTGGGGCCTGGCCCGCGAGGTGGCCGATGAAGTCGCCGAACTGCGCGGTTCCCTCGGTGCTCGTCGGGCCGGGGCTCACCGCGTTGACTCGCACGCCGCCGCAGCCGAACTCCGCTGCCCAGGTGAGCTCGGCGAGCGCGGCCTTGGTGGCGCCGTACAGGCCCAGGCCGGGGATCGCAACGCTGGCGGCCGTGCTGATGAGATTGACGACGGCGCCGTGGCCGCGCTCGGCCATGCCCGGGGCGAGCTCGCGCACGAGCAGGTACGGCGCGCGGACGTTGAGCGCGAAGGCGGCGTCGATGACTTCGGCTGTGATGTCTGCGGTCATGCCGCCGGGCGGATAGGCCGCCGTGTTGTTGACGAGGACGTCGACGCGGCCATCGCCGGCGTCGAGGGCGGCGTGGGCGAGGTGCAGGACCTGGCCGGCGTCACTGAGGTCAGCGGTGATGGCCTCGGCCCGGCCGCCGGCCGCGCGGATGCCGTTGACGATCTCGGCGGCGCGGTCGCTGTCGCGGCCGGCGACGACAACCCGGTGGCCGCGCGCCGCGAGACGGACGGCGGTGGCTCGGCCGATGCCACTTGTGGAGCCGGTGATGAGAGCGGTGCTGTCGAGGGCGAGCGGGGTGCTGATGCCTGGTGTCGTTGTCATGTCGCCTACGCTAAAGACGATACTGGACAGTTTCCGTCCGCTATTTTGGGAAAATTACTGGCGTGGCCAAACCCATCGCCCGCGTCCTGGCGCTGCTCGGCATCCTCCAGGCCGGCGGCACCCGTACCTTGCGCGAACTCTCTGACCGGCTGGAGGTCGACGAGCGGACGGTCCGGCGCTACGTCCACCACCTGCTCGACCTCGGCGTGCCGGTGGAGTCCGTTCGCGGGCGGTACGGCGGTTACCGGCTGACACCCGGCTACCGGCTGCCGCCGCTGATGTTCACCGACGATGAGGCGGTCGCCGTGCTCCTTGGCCTGATCGGGACGCGGCGCGCGGCACTGCAGCCGGACGCCGCGATCGCCGTCGAGAGCGCTACGGCCAAGGTGCAACGGGTGCTGCCGCGCGCCCTCGCCAGCCGGCTCGACGCCATTGTGGCCGCGACCTCCCACGCGGACCAGGGCCGCAACCCGGTGACCCCGGAGACGGGAGTGCTGCTCGCCGTCGCCGAAGCCGCTGTCCAGCGCCGGCCGCTCGCCATCACCTACCGCGACGAGAAGGGCCGGTCCACCGAGCGGGTGCTCGAACCGTACGGTGTCGTCGCCCTCCGCGGGCGGTGGTACGCCACCGGACTCGACTCACGCAGCGGCCAGGTGCGCTCCTTCCGGCTGGACCGGGTCGCGCACGCGGCCGTCCAGGAGGGGCAGTTCTCGGTGCCGGGCGGGTTCGACCCGGCGGCGTACGTGGTGGAGGCGGTCTCGGGGGCGTCGTACCGGCACGCGGTCTCGGTGCGGGTCCAGGGCAGCGAGCGGGTGGTGCGGATGCGGATGCCCGGATCGATCGCCGTCATCGAGCCGATCGACTCCGAACCCGGGTGGGTGCGGGTGCGATGGCGGGCTGAGCGGCTCGACTGGGTCCCGTCGGTCCTTGCCGGGCTCGACCGCCCGTTCGTCATCGAGGAGCCGGACGAGCTGCGCGAGCGTGTGCGGACGCTGGCAGGACAACTCGCATCGTGGGCCGAAGCGCGGTGACC
>JASHOI010000756.1 GCA_030041195.1 Streptosporangiaceae bacterium
GGGCGGAGCACGACCGGATAGCCGTAGCTGCGGCCGTCCCCCTGGACGCCCACCGAGCGCACGTCGGCGAGCAGCACCACCGGGCACTGCCAGATCCCGCGGTCCAGGCCGGCCGCGGAAAGCTCGGCGCGGGCGATCGCGTCGGCGGCCCGGACGGTCGCCAGCCGCTCGGCGGTCACCTCGCCGACGATCCTGATCGCCAGGCCGGGCCCGGGGAACGGCTGCCGCCACACGATCTGCGGTGGCAGCCCGAGCTCCCGGCCCACCTCGCGCACCTCGTCCTTGAACAGCATGCGCAGCGGCTCGACGAGCTCGAACTTCAGGTCGTCGGGCAGCCCGCCGACGTTGTGGTGTGACTTGATGTTGGCCGTTGCCGCGCCGCCGCCCGACTCGACCACGTCCGGGTACAGCGTGCCCTGGACCAGGAACGCGTGCTCGCGGCCGCGGCTCCCGCCCGGCCCCCTGCCTAGCCCCACCCCCCCTCCCTCCGTGATCTCGCGGGCGGCCTGCTCGAACGCGCGGATGAACTCCCGTCCGATGATCTTGCGCTTCTCCTCGGGATCGGTGATCCGCCGCAGCGCGGCCAGGAATTCGGCGGCGGCGTCCACCACGGTCAGGTCCACCCCGGTCGCGGCGACGAAGTCCCGCTCCACCTGCTCCGCCTCGCCGGTGCGCAGCAGCCCGTGATCGACGAACACGCAACTCAGCCTGTCTCCGATGGCCCGCTGGACCAGGGCGGCGGCGACCGCGGAGTCCACCCCGCCGGACAGGCCGCAGATCGCGTAGCCGTCGCCGACCTGCGCGGCGATCCGCTCGGTCTGCTCCTCGATCACGCCGCGCATGGTCCAGGTCGGGCGGCATCCCGCCGCGGCCAGGAACTGCCGCAGCATCTGCATGCCGTGCGCGGTGTGCAGCACCTCCGGGTGGAACTGGACGCCGTAGAGCCGCCTGGCGCCGTCCTCGGCGGCGGCGACCGGCGTCCCGGCCGTCCGCGCGAGGACCGCGAACCCGGGCGGCGGTGCGGCGCACGTGTCGCCGTGCGACATCCACACCTGCTGGCGGTCGGGCAGGCCGGCCAGCAGGACCCCGCCTGCGTCGCCGATTACCTCGAGATCGGTCGCGCCGTATTCGCCGCCGCTGGTGCGCTGCACCGTGCCGCCGAGCCCGGACACCATCAGCTGGAAGCCGTAGCAGATCCCGAGGACCGGGACGCCCGCCTGGAACACCCCGTCCGGCGCTGGCGGGGCTCCCGGGGCGTAGACCGAGGCGGGGCCGCCGGACAGGATGATGGCCTTGGGCCGCCGCGCCAGCATCTGCGCGACCGGCGTCGAGGCGGGCACGATCTCCGAGTAGACCCGGCACTCGCGGACCCGGCGCGCGATCAGCTGTGCATACTGCGCCCCGAAGTCGACTACCAGAACGGTGTCAGGCCCGTCCCCCTCAGGCGGTTGCACGGCGGACAGTCTAGTCTGCCTGCTGGGCAGGCTGCTCCGCCCGCGCCGCGCGATCGCTGGTGCCGGCGCCGGCCGCCGCCTGGCCCACCCGGACCCGCGCGATGCGCCGCCCGTCCAGCTGGGTCACGGCCAGCTTCCGCCCGTCGACCTCCACCGACTCCCCCTCGCCGGGAAGGTGGCCGAGCGCGGCGAGCAGATAGCCCGCGACGGTCTCGTACGGGCCCTCGGGCAGCTCGACGCCGGTCTGCTCGGCGAAGTCGTCCAGGTTCAGCAGGCCGTCGACCTCGAGCTCGCCGCCGCGCAGCTGCCTCGGCTGGCCCTCATCCACGTCGTACTCGTCCTGGATCTCGCCGATCAGCTCCTCGACCAGGTCCTCGAGCGTGACGATGCCCGCGGTGCCGCCGTACTCGTCGAGCACGATGGCCAGGTGCGCGTTCTCCCGCCGCATCTCCGAAAGCGCCGACAGCACGGTCTTGCTCGTCGGCAGGAACTTCACCGGCCTGCAGACCTCGCCGACCCGGAGCGCGCCGTTGTCGCCGTGCGGGCCCAGCAGGTCCCTGGAGTGCACGAAGCCGATCACGTCGTCGTAGGAGCCCTGGTAGACGGGGAACCGGGTGTGCGGCGCGGCCGAGACCACGGCCGCGGCCTCGGCGATCGGCATCGTCGCTGGCAGGAACTCGACCTCGGTCCGCGGCACGAGCACCTCGCGGACCTGCCGCCTCCCGGCGTCGAACACCTCGCCGACGATGCGCCGCTGGTCGGCGCTCAGCGCCTGGTACCCGGTCACCACGTCGCGGAGCTCTTGCTCGGTCATGACGCCGCGGCCGACGTTGGGGTCGCCGCCCAGGATCGTGACCACCAGGTTCACGCACTTGGACAGCACCCAGACCAGCGGCGTGGCGATCGTCGCGATCCGGTCCAGGATCGGCGCGGCGAACACGGACACCCGCTCGTTGCGCTGCAACGCGATGCGCTTGGGCGCCAGCTCGCCGAAGACCAGGGTGGCGAATGAGATCGCCAGCGTGACCACGGCGATCGCGATCGTGGAGGCCAGGCCGTCCGACACGTGGTTGTGGACCAGCCAGGACTTGAAGATGCTGGCCAGGGTCGCGGCGCCGAACGCGCCGGACAGCAGGGTCGCCAGCGTGACGCCGATCTGGACGGCGGACAGGAACCTGTTCGGGTTCTGGGCCAGCCGGGCCGCCCGCTGGCCGCGCTTGCCGCGCCGGGCCAGCGTCCGCACCTGGCCGTCGCGCAGTGACACCAGTGCCATCTCGGCGGCAGCGAAGAACCCGCCGATGAGGACGATGACCAGGACGATGACGATGTCCCAGCCGACGCTGTTCACCTATGGATCCCCGACCTCGGCAGCTGGCCCGGTTTGGCGCGGTTTGGGCCTGGCGTCTGGCGTCGACCGCGGCCGGCAGCCTGCCGACCCCGGCCGTACCGGTGTCCGGCCAGTCTAATTGACTAATCCCCGCCCCGACGGGCGGTAATTCCGGCGGCAATGCCGAAATCACGGCCGGCCCCTCGGCCGCCCGCCGCCGGGCCCGTGGGACGCTGGACCGGCGCGACGTGGCGCCGCGGCTGAGGAGGTAACGGTCATGGGTGTGATAAGGGACGATGCTGCCCAGATCTCCGGCGAGCTGGCCGAGCTGTGCCGGGCCATCCATACCGAGCCCGAGATCGGGCTCGACCTGCCCAGGACCCAGGAGAAGGTGCTGGCCGCGCTGGACGGGCTGCCGCTCGAGGTCAGCAAGGGGCGCGCGCTCAGCTCGGTCTCCGCGGTGCTGCGCGGGAACCGGCCGGGCGAGACCGTGCTGCTGCGCGGCGACATGGACGCGCTCCCGGTGACCGAGGCCACCGGCCTGCCGTACGCCTCCGCGACGGACGGGGCCATGCACGCGTGCGGGCACGACCTGCACACGACGATGCTGGCCGGGGCGGCGCGGCTGCTGGCCGCGCGGCGGGATGACCTGTCCGGGAACGTGATCTTCATGTTCCAGCCCGGCGAGGAGTCCGCCGGCGGGGCCGAGCGGATGATCGCCGAGGGCGTTCTCGACGCGGCCGGACCCCGCCCGGTCGCCGCGTTCGGGCTGCACGTCACGTCCAGCCTGCTGCCGCTCGGGATGTTCACCACCCGGGAGGGGACGATGATGGCCTCGGCCGACACCATGGAGGTGACGGTCAAGGGCCGCGGCGGCCACGGGTCGCAGCCGCACCGGGCCGCCGACCCCGTCCCCGCCGCCTGCGAGATCGTGACCGCGCTGCAGACGCTGGTCACCCGGCGGTTCGACGTGTTCGACCCGGTCGTGATCACCGTGGGCAGCTTCCACGCGGGCACCGCGAGCAACGTGATCCCGGACCGGGCCCGGTTCTCCGCGACCCTGCGGTCATTCTCGGCCGGGACCCGGACCGCGATGCAGGATGGCGCGTACCGGCTGGTGCACGACATCGCCTCCGCGCACGGGCTCTCGGCAACCGTCGACTTCGTCGACGGCTATCCGGTGACGGTCAACGACGCCGCCGAGGTGGCCTTTGCCGAGCGCACGATCACCGGCCTGTTCGGCGACGAGCGTTTCCTGCGCACGCCGGACCCGGTCACCGGGTCCGAGGACTTCTCCTACGTGCTCAACGAGGTGCCGGGCGCGTTCATCATGCTGGGCGCCTGCCCGCCGGACGCCGACCCGGCCACGGCCCCGTTCAACCACTCCGCCGAGGCCGTGTTCGATCACGCGGTGCTGGCCGACGGTGCGACCCTGCTGGCCGAACTCGCGCTGCGCAGGCTGACCCCCTAACCCGCCCCCCGCCCCCGTCCCCGCCCGCCGCACGCCCCCGCCGCCGCTACGCCACTGCCGCACCCGCCGCCGCCACGTCGACCGCCCGCCGC
>JASHOI010000757.1 GCA_030041195.1 Streptosporangiaceae bacterium
CTGTTCCCGCAGATGAAAGAGCTGTTTTTCGACGATGACACCTTCACCGACGACCGGGCCCGCGCCGAGGCCATCGCCCGCGGCCTGGGCAAGCTGGGTATCACCTGGTCGTGCAACGCCAAAGCCAACGTCCCCCGCGACACCCTCAAGGTCCTGGCCGATAACGGGCTGCGGCTGCTTTTGGTCGGCTACGAAACCGGTTCCCAGCAGATCCTGATCAACATCAAAAAAGGGCTCCGCGTCGAGCGTGCCCGCGTGTTCGCCGCCGACTGCCACGACCTGGGCATCACCGTGCACGGCACGTTCATCCTGGGGCTGCCCGGCGAAACCGCCGACACCATCAAACAGACCATCGCTTTCGCCCGGCAGGTCAACCCGCACACCATCCAGGTCTCCATCGCCGCGCCCTACCCCGGCACCGAACTGCACCGCCAGGCCCTCGAATCCGGCTGGCTCCCCGACGCCGACGGCGGGGGTGAGGGCGTGGCGCTGGTCAGCGGGGCCGGCACCCAGCTGCCCGCGCTGTCTTACCCGCACCTGGGCCACGGCGAGATCCTGGACTCGGTCGACACCTTCTACAAACGGTTCTACTTCCGGGCCGGCAAAATCGCCGAGATCACCACCGACATGCTGCGCCACCCCGGCACAGCCGGCCGCCGGCTGCGCGAGGGCGGCGAGTTCTTCCGCTTCCTGCACCGCCACGACCGCCCGGGGAAGGCCGCCTGATGCGCGTGCTGCTGGTGCACCCCAGCGCCTTGATGTACTCCGAGATCTTCCTGCGCCTCGAACCGCTGGGCCTCGAACGCGTCGCCACCGCCCTGCTCGCCGGCGGCCACGACGTGCACCTGATCGACCTGCAGGTCTACACCAAAACCGACCTCGAACGCCACCTCGCCGCCTTCCGCCCCGACGCGGTCGGGTTCAGCCTGAACTACCTGGCCAACATCCCCGAAGTGGTGGACCTGGCCAAACAGGTCAAAACCATGCTGCCGCGCTGCGTGGTGTTCACCGGCGGGCACAGCGTCTCCTTCGTCGCCGAACAGGTCCTGCACCACGCCGCCGGCGCGATCGACGTCGTGCTCAAAGGCGAAGGCGAAACCGCCGCGCCCGCGCTGCTCGCCGCGCTGCCCGACAACGCCCTGGCCGAAGTCCCCGGCGCGGTCACCGCCGACGGCCCCGGCCGCCCCCCCGCCATGGTGCACAGCCTCGACGAGCACCTGCCCGCCCGCCACCTCAGCGGCCGGCGCCGCAAATACTTCATCGGCGTCATGGACCCCGCCGCGTCCATCGAATTCACCCGCGGCTGCCCCTGGGACTGCTCCTTCTGCTCCGCGTGGACCTTCTACGGCCGCTCCTACCGCCGCCTGTCCCCCGAAGCCGCCGCCGACGACATGACCCGCATCGCCGAACCCGGCGTGTTCATCGTCGACGACGTCGCGTTCATCAAAGCCGACGAAGGCGACCACATCGCCGCGCTCCTCGAACAACGCCACATCCGCAAAAAGTACTACCTCGAAACCCGCTGCGACGTGCTGCTGCGCAACGAAGAAGTATTCCGCCGCTGGCGCCGCCTCGGCCTGGAATACATGTTCCTCGGCCTGGAAGCCCTCGACGAAGACGGCCTCACCGCGTTCCGCAAACGCACCACCCCCAAAATCAACAACAAAGCCCTCGAAGTCGCCCGCTCCATGGGCCTGGCCGTCGCCATCAACATCATCGCCGACCCCAGCTGGGACCACGCCCGGTTCGCCTACGTCCGCGAATGGGCCACCAGCGTCCCCGAAATCGTCAACATCACCGTCCAGACCCCCTACCCCGGCACCGAAACCTGGCTCACCGAATCCCGCAAACTCACCACCCTGGACTACCGCCTCTTCGACGTCCAGCACGCCGTGCTGCCCACCCGCCTGCCACTGCACCAGTTCTACCAAGAACTCGTCAAAACCCAGGCCATCCTCGCCCGCAAACACCTCGGCACCGCCGCCCTCGCCAAAACCACCGCCACCATCGCCCGCCAGCTCACCCACGGCCACACCAACTTCACCAAAATGATCTGGAAATTCAGCCAGGTCTACAACGCCGACCGCCAATACGCCGAACACCACCGCCCCGCCACATACCTGCTCACCCCACCACGGGAAGCCGCGGCCGTTCCGGCAGGGCCTTCGGAGCGCAAGGACCTCTACATCCACGCCCCGGCGCGGCGCCGGGGCTGACGGAGCGGCTGACGATTGTCTTCGCTGACCGCAACGGTGACCGCGATCGCGGCCGCGGCGGCGTTCGGGATATCCTCCGTCGCCGACCAGCGCAGCACGAAGCGGGTGGAAAGCCGCCGGGCGCTGTCGCCCCGGATCCTGGTGGATCTGGTCCGCCAGCCGTTGTGGCTGACCGCGGTGGGCATGAACGTCGTGGGATTCGCCTTGCAGGTGGCGGCGCTCAGTCTCGGAAGTCTCGCGCTGGTTCAGCCGATCCTCGTCTGCGACCTGGTCTTCGCCGTCGTGATCAGCTGGTCTCTCAGGTGGTGGGGCCGGTTCCATAGTCCCGGGATCGTGCGATCGGCCCTGACCATTTTCGGCGGAGTTGCCGCCTGCACCGCCGGTGTGGCCGGGTTCCTCGCCATCGGCCAGCCTTCGGCCGGCCATACCCAGGCCAGATGGAGCATGCTGCCGCCGCTGGCCATCGGGCTCATCGTGGTCGTGGGAGGCTGCCTGGTCGTCGCCACCCGGAGCCACAACCTGCGCCCGCTCGCGCTGGCGCTGGCCTGTGGCGTCAACTACGGGGTAGCCGCGTTTGTGGTCAAGCTCCTGACCGCCGAATTTGGTGAAGGGCTGGCCCGCGTGTTCACCAACTGGCCGATCTATGTTCTTGCCGTCGTCGGGCCGGCCGGCTTCATCCTCAACCAGGACGCCCTTCAGCAGGGAAGGATCCTGGCGCCGGTCCAGTCGATCATCAGCTCGGCCGACCCGGTCATCTCCATCGCCCTGGGCATTGTCTGGCTGGATGTGGTGTTGCGCAGCACCCCCGGCGCCATCGCAGGCGAGGTCCTGTTCCTGCTGCTGATGATCGTCGGCATCTTCGTCACAGCCCACTACGCTCCCTCGGTCGCGGCGCCTTCATCGGCTTCGAGCCCGTCCGCATCTGACCAGCCGGGCCTGCAGGAGGCTCCGTGACACGGCCAATCGCGAGCTGGATGGCCCGCGCTCACGCCGAAGAGCTGATCCGGGACCTGGCGGCAGCCACACACATCGCATGCCAGCAGATGACCACGCCCACCCTGGAGATGCTCAGCGGCAGCGTAAACCGCGCGTCAAGCCTGCCCACGAGGCCTGGCTGGGAGCACAAGGCCGCGGCACACGCCGAGATCTTCGGCCTGCTGGGCGAGCTCGCCGGTAACCCGGCATCCGGGACGCCGCGAGGCGGGGCGGACGCCATCCGCGACCTGCTTCGCGTGGTAGGCCCGGCATCCAACGGGATGATCATCGGCTCGCGGCGGCGGCTGCTCGTGCACCTCCGCGCCAGGAACGCCGACGCCGCGGAGCAGGAAATGGAAGCCCACCTCGGGACTCTGTGCTTCATGTGGCGGCTGGCCCGCCCATCTATCACCCGGCGCGCTGCGGAGGAAGCCGCTACGTCGCGGCAACCGAGGTAAAGCGGAATCCAATGCCGAACCTGCGCAGGACGGACCGCAGCCACACGACCGAGATCCCGATTCCCACCGCGACGAGCGCGACCGTGGTCACGGCCCAGACCGGCACGTAGGTGTGCAACGAGATCGTGGCCAGCAGGGCCCCCAGGGTGACGGCCAGCAGACCGAACACGCCCGCCCACAGCACGGTCACGTGCCGGAAGAAGCCATCCAGGCGCGGCTGATGGACGGCCGGGCACCGCAGCCCGATCACCTCGCCGGCCAGCCGGGCGGCGAGCGGTGGGTTGTCCCCGACGGCCGTTCGGGCGAACACGATGCACAGGCCGAGGTCCGCGATCGGGAAATGCACCAGGAAGATCAGCAAATTGCCGGTGGCAATCGCGGCCACGGTCTGCACGGTCAGCAGCGTTAGCGAGATCACCACCAGCACCGGAACGGCCCCGGTCACGACCTTGCGGATGATGGCCGTCAGCCAGATGGTGCCGAGCATCGCCCACAGGCCGGCGTCGCGGCCCACAAGCGACGCCGCGAGGATGTAGGCGCCGGTCGGCAGCCCGAAGGATTCGGCCAGGTTCACCCCGGCGGTGCGCACCAACTGCATCGGCCGGGGCAGTTCCACGCACTCGGGCTTAGCCGGTGCCGTGGCGGCCACGCGTCGGTCAAGCTGCAGGCCTACGGCGCGCTGGGACATCGGCTCATGACTCCTTGCGGTCCGGCGCCCTCACCGGCCTTCGGCCGGTTGCGGCAGCAGGCACCCGACCTGGCGCAAGTCTCCAGAGTACCGCCGTTATCCGGGCCAAGTCGGCTCGACCCCAAACCAGACATCAGCCGGCCGGCCGGCGGATCTTGGCGGCGAACAGGTCGCGGATGCTGACAACGCCGCAGACCGTGCGGCCGTCGAGGACAGGCAGGTGCCGGAAACCGTTGAGCAGCATGATCTGCGCGGCTTCCTCGGCCGGCATGTCCAGGCTCGCGGCCTGCGGGTCCCGCGACATCCAGGCCGAGACCAGCGAGGCCGACAGATCCTCGCCCGACGCGGCCGCGCGGAGCACGTCCCGCTCGGTAAGGATGCCCGCCAGGAACGATCCCTGCAGGACTATCGCCGACCCCACCCGGCCGCGCACCATGCTGGCGGCCGCTTCCGTCATCGTTGTGTCCGGCGCGACGGTCACGACGCCGGTCTGCATCAGGTCCTTAAGCTTCGCCATGGCGCTGTCCCGACCCGATCTCAGCCGCTGTCCCCGACCTCGTCAAGCTCGGCGTCCAAGTGGGGGGAGGAAGGGCCGGACAGCTCCTCGGACAGCAGGCGCCACAGCGACCCGGCCCAGGCCGACACCTCTGGCCACCTCTTCCAGAACACCTGCAACGTCGTCTCGTCGAACTGCGTGTGGGCCTGATCTGGGGTGAGGCAGCGGCTGACCTCGTCGAGATCGTGCACCAGGTCAAGGAACCGGTCGCCGACGTTGTCCATAAGATCACCTCCCAGTGAGTGTAGGCCCGTACCGCGCTCGCGCGAAGACCCCAAAAGCCGTCCCCTCCGCCCCCGCCCGCCGCTGCCAGCCCCGCCATCCGCCCGAGTTCCCGCCCCCGCCCGGCGTTCCGCCCGCGCCGCGGTTCCCGGCCCTGCGCGCGGTTCCCGGCCCTTGCCGCAGTTCCCGGCCCCGCCCGCAGTTCCCGCCCCGCCCGCGGTTCCCGGCCAGCCCGCAGTTCCCGGCCCGCCCGCGGTTCCCGGTCCCTGCCACGGTTCCCAGCCACCCCTCCGGTCCCAGCCAGCCCGCCCGTTACTCCAAGCCACCCCACCCCGGCGCCATTGCTCATAGAGTGGTGCTCCATGGCGGGACGGCCGTTGCGGGAGATCGTCGATCCGGGCTGGGCTGACGCCCTGGAGCCGGTGGCGGGCCGCATCGAGGCCATGGGTGACTTCCTGCGCGCGGAAGTCGCGGCGGGCCGCCGTTACCTTCCCGCCGGCGACAAGGTGCTGCGGGCCTTCCAGCAGCCGTTCGCCGACGTGCGGGTGCTGATCGTGGGACAGGATCCGTATCCCACGCCGGGACATCCGGTGGGCCTGAGCTTCTCGGTGGCACCCGAGGTGCGGCGGCTGCCGGCGAGCCTGGTCAACATCTTCCGCGAGTACCGCGACGACCTTGGCTACCCGGCGCCCGCCACGGGCGACCTGAGCCCATGGAGCGAACGCGGCATCATGCTGCTGAACCGGGTCCTCACCGTGCAGCCCGGCCAGCCGGGCTCCCACCGCGGCAAGGGCTGGGAAGAGGTCACCGACCAGGCCATCCGGGCGCTCGCCGCTCGCGGCACCCCGCTGGTAGCGATCTTGTGGGGCCGCGACGCCCGCAGCCTGGTCCCGCTGATGCCCGGCGTACCGCGCGTGGAATCGGCCCATCCCAGCCCCAACTCGGCGGACCGCGGCTTCTTCGGCTCGCGGCCGTTCAGCCGTGCCAACCGCTTGCTCGAGGAGCAAGGCGCTGAGCCCGTCGACTGGAAGCTGCCGTGACGCACAGAAATTCGCGCGATCAGTCCGCCGCTCCGGCAAGTCTTCAGCAGTTACAGACGCGTCACCTGGTAAATTCCCAGACTCGTCTGTTTCTCTGGCCTCGAGAGCCACCCCTCGCCCAACCCCGCAAGGAGGAATCATGATCGGCCGCGGCCCGGCGGTCAACGGCCATGATGCGACAGCCGCTGACGTGGCAGCCGCGGTACACGCGTCCATCGGGCCAGGCGACCTGATCCGGCTGAGCCGCCGGATCTCCGCGGACGGGCTCGTTACGGTGGCTATCCACGGTGACTTGGACGTGGCCACGGTGGACCGGACCGTCCGTTATGTCACTAATGTGATTGACTCATGCGACGGCCCGGTCAGCGCCGACCTCAGCGAGGTGACTTTCTGCGACGCATGCGGCCTCGGCGCCTTAATCCGGATCATGACATACGCGGGGCAGCGGGGCCGCAAGCTGGAGCTGACCAGGCCGTCCCGGGCCATCACCAAGATCATGCGGCTCACCGGCGTTGACGACTGGCTGCTTCAGCCGGCGCTGGCCGGGGTGAGCACTGCCGGGCCTGCTCCGGCCGTCCCGCGCGCTACGCCTTGTGCGTGACCCAGAGCATTTCGATGGGCCAGCGATGCGCCCAGCCGGGCGGATCCATGGCCAGGTAGCCGTTACGCTCGCCCGGGGCTGGACGCGGCTCGATGAGATCATCGATGATCAGGCCGGCCCGCCGCAGCGTCCCGACCCAGCCGCCGTAGGTCAGCTGGTACGTGGTGGCGCCGTCCCCCTCGTCGAACGGCCCCAGCGTGAAGTAATCGTGGCGCAGTCGCGTCGTCACCGCGTCCGCCTCGTCGTCATAGCAGACCGCGGTCCACGGGCTCATGACGTTGAACACCAGCCGGCCGCCCTGCCGCAGCACGCGGGCCGCCTCCGGCACCACGATGTCCGGTGGTGCCCAGCTGAGCCCACCGTGGTCGCAGAACACCAGGTCGAAGCCGCCGGCGGCGAACGGCAACTGCTCCGCCGCGCCCTGGACCAGGCTGTATGGGGCGGATCTCATCGCGGCACGCGCCGCGGCGAGCTGGGCGTCGGACAGGTCGAAGCCGATCACGTGTGCCGCCTCGCCAGCCAGGCTCAGCGACCATTGCCCGCCGCCGCAACCGAGCTCCAGAACGCGCTGGCCGGTGACATCACCAAGCGCGCCCAATTGCGCATCGGGGATGGCGTAACACCCCCAGAGCCGTGGCGCGGCCCCGATCTGCGGGTCATGCTCCCGCTGATATTGGGCGCTGATCTCGTTCCAGAGCCGCCGGTTGGCTTCGATGCTGGCCACCAGACGACCCAACATCCGGGCGGCCGTGTGCGTCAACGGGATTCCGGGCGCCGCTCCCGGCTAATAGCCCGTGTGGACCTCGATTGAGTCGGTCACCCTGAGCTTGCGCCTGGCGCGACCGTAGAACGTCATTCGGCCCAGACGGATCACCCGCGCAGCGCCGGGCCGGGGCCGAAGCTCGATGCAGTTGCCCCCGACCAGCCGACCGGCCACCTGGCCATCCACCTCGACAGCCAGCTCACCGCTTTCGGGGAGAATGTCCAGCGCCAGGGTGTCGTCCACGGACAGCACCAGCCCGCGGTTGTACGCCGAGTGCGGCGCGACCGGCGTAACCAGCAGCGCCTCGATCATGGGGTTCATGATCGGGCCGCCCGCCGAGAAGCTATACGCCGTAGATCCGGTAGGAGTGGCCACGACGACCGCGTCCGCCAGGTACCTGACGAACGGCTCCTCGTCGATGCGGATGGCCACCGCGGCGCTGCCGTTCCCCGGCACCCGCACCACCACGATGTCGTTGAACCCGGTCATGGTCTTGCCGTCCAGCACGGTGTCGACGGCCAGCCGCGGCTCGATCGAGTAGTCGTGGGCATCGACGGCAGTGAGCGCGTCCGGCAGCTCGGGCACGTCGATCTCGGCGAGGAACCCCAGCTTGCCCAAGTTCACGCCCAGGACCGGTGCCCGCTGCTGGTCGGCCAGGCGCATGGCGCGCAGCATCGTGCCGTCACCGCCGAGGCTGACGATCAGGTCCGAGCGCCGTCCGAGCTCCTCGGGGGTGACGCCGACCGCTGCGCAGCGCAGCCGGGCGATCTCCGAGACGATGCCGAGGACCTCGATGGATCTCTGCTCGGCCCAGCCGAGGATGGCGTCCACCGCTTCGGCGGAGTCGCGCTGCGGGTGCAGCACGATGCCGACGCTATGCATCGCAGCCACCCGGGACCGTCGAAAAAATGCTCATGCGGCGATGCTCCCCCATCCGGGAGGTCGCGCGCCAGCCGCGAGTCACCAACGGCGCGGCGCCCCACCTGTCAGGTTACGGCCGCTCCGGCGAGTGCGGCGATGACGCCGAGAGCGCCGGCGCCGACGATCGCGGTGACCACGCCGCGGCGCAGCGCAACCAGCCAGCCCGCCGCCAGGGCGAGCACCGCCAACTGCCACAGATGAGACAGCGCAAGGCCCAGCGGGATCGTGGCGCCGGCGATCGCCCCGATCGCAGCGGGCCCGGCGCCGGTCAGGAAGGCCTGGATGCTGGTGTTGCGGCGCAACCGGTCGAACCGAGGGCCGCCGCCCAGCACGAACACGAACGACGGGGTGAAGGCGACAGCCGAGGCGAGCAACCCGCCGCCTACGCCCGCCGCGGCGTAGCCGACCACGGCCACGGTCTGCACGACCGGCCCGGGCGTCACCTGCCCTAGCGCGACCGCGCTGAGGAACTGGGCGCTGGTCATCCAGTGGTACGTGTGCACCGCATCGTGCTGCATGAGCGGGACGATGACGAAGCCGCCGCCGAAGGAGAGAGCGCCGACCTTGAACGCCACCCACGCCACCGACAACAGGCCGCCGGTGGCCACCGCCGGGGTGGCCACCAGGGGCAGCAGTATCCCCGGCCGGCCGGTACCGCGCCGGGGCAACGGGCGTGGCGGGTCCCGCAGCAGCATCTCAACCAGGCCGCTGCCGACCAGGATCAGCACCAGGAACGGGCCGATCAGCGCTGCCGCGGCACCGCCGATCACGAGGTAACCCACCCATCTGGCCCGCGCCGGGCGTGCCGCGCCGACCCTTCGCCAGCTGGCTGGTGCCAGCCCAATGGCCGCGCTCAGCGCGACAGCCGGGACCGCCGCGTCCGCACCCGCCGCGGCGCCGCTGATCCAGAGCGGCGGGTGGCCGGCCAGGAAAACCGCTGACAGCGCGAGGATCACGATCAGCCCGGGAACGATGAAGCACGCCCCGCCGACCAGCGCGCCCCGAGGCCCGCGCAGCCGCCAGGCGCAGAAGATCGCGAGCTGGGTCGAGGCCGGCCCGGGCAGCATGTTGGCCGCCGCGATGCCGTCCTCGAACTCCTGCGCCGACATCCAGCCGCGGCGGTCCACGCACAGCGCCCGCAGCAGCGCAATATGAGCCGGGGGCCCGCCGAACCCAATGCAGCCGATCCGGCCCCACTCCTGAGCGATCGTGAGCAGCGATACGTCGTGCCGAAGGTCAGCCGACTGCGGCCGCTGACCTGGTGGTGGTTGCGGCTCCGGCCGCTGCCCGCCGGGATCCGGGTCCGGCCGCTGGCCGCCGGGATCCGTGGCCTCCATCGTCCACCTGCTTCCGGCTCAGCCCAGCTCATTCACCTTGAACCAAGTCTGCGACGATTATTCAAATCAGTTTGTCATAATGATGTCATGGCTGTCGCGGCTTCTCCCCCGGTCCTCGGCGTGCTCGCCCACGACCTGCGCTGGACGATCGTCAGCCTGCTCGTCGATGGCGACCTGCGGACCGGCGAGATCGTCGCCAGCACGGGTCAGGCACCAAGCCTGGTCTCATACCACCTGGCGCGGCTCCGCGACGCCGGCCTGCTAAGCGTCCGGCGCAGCACGGCGGATGGCCGGGACAGCTACCACGCGCTGGACCTGGACGCCGTCGGGAACGCCGTGTTCGGCATGGCCGCCCAGATCCACCCCGGCCTGCTGACCGACGCGGACGCCCCCGCTGCCGGGCGGCGCTCCGCCCGGGTGCTGTTCATCTGCAGCGGCAACAGCTCACGGTCGCCGATGGCCGAGGGGTGGCTGAACCACCTGGGTGGCGGCTGGGTGACGGCCCGCAGCGCCGGCGTCAGCCCAGGCTCTCTGCACCCGCTCGCCGTGGCGGCCATGGCCGAGCAGGGCGTGGACATCAGCGGCCACCGGCCGACGCACCTGAACGAGTACGCCGACGACAGCTTCACGCGCGTGATCACGCTCTGCGACAGGGCCAGGGAGAACTGCGGCGAGCTGCCAACGGAATCGTCCGCCGTGCACTGGAGCATCCCGAACCCGGCGCAGGCACACCCGGCCGACCTCGACGCGTTCCGGGCCACGGCCAGGGAGCTGCGGACCCGAATCCGCTACCTGCTCCCGGCCCTGGCCAAGACAACTGCGAGCTGAGACACGCGCCGCGGTCAGGCGGCTGCGGCGGGTGGTGGCCCGTGGCTGTGCAGGGTCTTGTCGCCGTGGGGGCTGGTGGCGGTCACGGTGCCGTCGGGGTTGAGCGCGACGCGCCAGCCCCACCGGTGCACGGCGATGAGGTGGTGGAAGGCGCACAGATTCATCAGGTTGGTCAGGCAGGTCGGCCCGCCTTCGGACCGCGGGATGATGTGATGCGGCTGGCATGCCATGATCGGCTGGTCGCAGCCGGGGAATCTGCAGTGCCGGTCGCGGACGGCGACCGCGCGGCGCAGGTGGACCGGGATGGTGTCGGTGAGGGTGCCGACGTCCAGCGGCAGGCTGACCGAGGCCACGGTGTCCGGGGCCAGCCGGGTGCGTAGGTAGGACGCCAGCCCCCTGGGCCCAGATAGCAGGTCAGCGGCAGCGGTCAGGATCATCCGCCGGACGGCCCGCTCGGCCCGCGCTCGCCGGGCCGCGTCGGCGTCGCCGAGCCCAGGCCGGCCTGGCGTGCCGCGCTGGGGGCCCGTG
>JASHOI010000095.1 GCA_030041195.1 Streptosporangiaceae bacterium
TACCTGGTTCTGCACCGGGCACATCACGGTCCGGACTGGGACGGCGACTGGGCGTGGACGCCTCCGGCCGGGGCGCGCAAGCCAGGTGAGGACGTCACCGCCGGCGCGATCCGCGAACTCCTCGAGGAGACCGGCTTAACGGCCACGCCGCAGCCGGTGCTGGTCACGGACACCGACTGGGCGCTGTTCGCCCTCGAGGTGCCGTGGGGCACCGCGGTCACCCTCGACGGAACCGAGCACGACAAGATCGAATGGGTCACGTTCGCCGAGGCACGCCGGCGATGCAGGCCCGCGGTGGTATCCGCGGCCTTTGCCACCGCGTGCGAGGTATCCGGCTTCCGCTGAGCCGGTTAACGGTGTCGAGCCGGGCACTCGCGCGCGCGGAGGAGACGGTCGAGGCGCCGGGTCAGGGAGCATCGCACGCCCGGCCCGGCCGGAGCCGGGCCATATTGTCGGTGGCCTGGGTTAATGTGACCGGGTGCTTGAGTCGTTGCACCCCGCGGTCCGTATCTGGTTTGCCCGCCGGTTCCCGGCCGGGCCCACGACGCCGCAGGCCGAGGGATGGCGAGAGATCGCGGCGGGCAACCACACGCTGATCGCGGCGCCGACCGGCTCGGGAAAGACGCTGGCCGCGTTCCTGGTGTGCATCGACCGGATCTACCGGGCCCATGAGGCGGGCGCCGACCCGGGAGCCGGCCCGCAGGTGGTCTACGTGTCGCCGCTGAAGGCCCTGGCGGTCGACATCCACCTGAACCTGGAGCGGCCGCTGGCCGAGATCGAGGACACCGCGAAGGAACTCGGGCTGAGCGCGCCCAAAATTCGTGTGGCGGTGCGGACCGGCGACACCGCCGCCGCCGAGCGGGCGGCGATGCTGAAGCGGCCCCCCGACTTCCTGATCACCACCCCGGAGTCGCTGTATCTGCTGGTCACCGGCGAGCGGGGCCGTGCCATGCTCGCGGCGGTCCGGACCGTCATCGTCGACGAGATCCACGCGGTGGCCGGGAACAAGCGCGGCTCCCATCTGGCCCTCACCCTGGAGCGGCTCGAGCACCTCGCCCAGCAGCCCGCGGGAGAGGGGGCGGGGCCGAGCGAGCCGCTGCAGCGGATCGGGCTGTCGGCCACCCAGCGGCCGCTCGAGCTGGTGGCGCGGCTGCTGGTCGGCGCCGGCGATGACCGCTCGCGCGAAGACGGCTCGCCCCGGTGCGCGATCGTGGACAGCGGGCACCGCCGCGACCTGGACCTCGCCCTCGAACTGCCCAACGACGAACTCGGCGCGGTCGCGTCGAGCGAGCAGATGGCCGAGCTCCTGGACATGATCGCCGGGCACGTGCAGCAGCACCGGACCACGCTGGTATTCGTGAACACCCGGCGGATGGCCGAGCGGGTGGCGCACCAGCTGGGCGAGCGGCTCGGCGACGGCCACGTCTCGGCCCACCACGGCAGCCTGTCCAAGGAACGGCGGCAGCGGGTGGAGTCGCGGCTGCGCAGCGGCGACCTGAAGGCGCTGGTCGCGACCGCCTCCCTGGAGCTCGGCATCGACATCGGCCCGGTCGAGCTGGTGTGCCAGATCGGCTCGCCGCGCAGTTTCGCCACGTTCCTGCAGCGGGTCGGGCGCTCGAACCACACCCGCACCGGGACGCCGTCGGGCCGGCTGTACCCGACGTCGCGGGACGAGCTTGTGGAGTGCGCGGCGCTGCTGCGCGGCGTGCGGCAGGGCCGGCTCGACGTGCTGATCGTGCCGGACGGCCCACTGGACATCCTGGCCCAGCAGACCGTGGCCGAGTGCGCCGCCGCGGACTGGCCAGAGCAGGATCTGCTGGCGATGATGCGGCGGGCCGCCCCGTTCCAGGCACTGTCCCAGGAGGACTTCGAGCGCGTCACCGAGCTGGTCTCGGAGGGGATCCGCACCGGGCGCGGACGGCGCGCCGCGTACCTGCACCGCGACCAGGTGACCGGGCAGCTGCGCGGCCGGCGCGGGGCCCGGATCGCGGCGCTCACCTCGGGCGGGGCGATCCCGGAGCTCGGCGACTACCGGGTGCTGGCCGAGCCGGACGGCACCCTGGTCGGGACCGTGAACGAGGACTGGGCGATCGAGTCCATGGCCGGCGACGTGTTCCTGCTGGGCACGCACTCGTGGCGGATCCGGCGGGTGGAGCCGGGCGTGGTCCGGGTGATCGACGCCGAGGGCGCTCCCCCGTCGATCCCGTTCTGGCTGGGCGAGGCGCCGGGCCGCACCAGGGAGCTGTCCGAGGAGGTGTCCGCGCTCCGCGAGGCGATCGCCGGGCAGCTCACCGTCGGCGGGCAGCCGGCGGCCGTGGCGTGGCTGCGTGACGAGTGCGGGATCGGCGACGCCGCGGCCGAGACGATCGCGGCCTACCTCGCGGCCGGCCTGGCGCAGCTCGGGGTGCTGCCGACCATGGACACGATCGTGCTCGAGCGGTTCTTCGACGAGGCCGGCGGGATGCAGCTGGTGGGGCACACGCCGTTCGGCGCCCGGCTGAACCGCGCGCTCGGGCTCGCGCTGCGCAAGCGGTTCTGCGTCACGTTCGACTTCGAGCTGCAGGCGGCGGCCAGCGACAACGCGATCCTGCTGTCGCTCGGGCCGCAGCACAGCTTCCCGCTGGAGCGGGTGCCGAAGTTCCTGGCCTCGGCCACCGTGGAGAGCGTGGTCCGGCAGGCGGTGCTGACCTCGCCGATGTTCGCCGCGCGCTGGCGGTGGAACCTGAACACCTCGCTCGCGGTGCTGCGGATGCGCGGCGGCAAGAAGAACCCGCCAGCGATCCAGCGGATGGAGGCGGACGACCTGATGGCGGCGGTGTTCCCGACACTGGCCGCCTGCCAGGAGAACGTGGCGCCGGGCCCGCTGGAGATCCCGGACCACGTGCTGGTGCACCAGACCCTCGAGGACTGCCTGCACGAGGCCATGGACATCGACGGCCTGCGCGAGCTGATCGGCGGCATCGAGTCAGGCCGGGTCTCGGTGGTGGTCCGGGACACGACCGAGCCGTCGGTGCTCGCGCACGAGATCCTCAACGGCCAGCCGTTCACGTTCCTCGACGACGCCCCGCTGGAGGAGCGCCGGTCCCGCCAGGTGCCGTTGCGCCGCGGCCTGCCGGTCGCCGCCAGCGAGCTGGCCAGCCTGGATCCGGCCGCGATCGAGCGCGTCGAGGAGCAGGTGCGGCCCGATCCCCGCGATCCGGATGAACTCCACGACCTGTTGATGACCGCCGTAACGCTGCGTCCGGTGCCGGACTGGCGGGCCATGTTCGGTGTTTTGGTCGCCGGGCGGCGCGCTGCCTCGGTGCACGGCCCGGCCGGGGAACTGTGGTGTGCCGTGGAACGGCGGCCCGCGATCGAGGTGCTGTTCCCGGACGCGGCGATCGTGCCCGACCACCCGTGCCCGGTGGTGCCCGCCGCCCCGCCCGATGAGGACGAGGCAGCCGCCACCCTGCTCCGCGGCCACCTGGACTGCCGGGGCCCGTCCACCCCGGCCCGCCTCGCCGAGGTCACCGGGCTGCGGGAGACCCTGATCGTGCGCGCGCTCGCCCGGCTGGAGGAGGAGGGCTTCGCGCTGCGCGGGCACTTCAGCTCCCGGGACGGCGCCGAGGAGTGGTGCGCCCGGCGGCTGCTGGCCCGGATCCACGCCTACACGCGGCAGCGGCTGCGGGCCGAGATCGAGCCGGTCAGCGCGCGGGACTTCATGCGGTTCCTGCTGCGCTGGCAGCACGTCGAGCCGGACACGCGGCGCGAGGGCCGGTTCGGCGTGCTCGCCGTGATCGAGCAGCTGCAGGGGTTCGAGCTGGCCGCCGGCGCCTGGGAGAACGCGGTCCTGGCCACCCGCGTCGAGGGGTACCGCCGCGAGTGGCTGGACGAGCTGTGCCTGTCCGGGCAGGTCACCTGGGGACGGCTGTCGGTCCGCGACGCTCGCATCATGCCCACCCTCCCTCCCTTGCCAACCCTCCCTCCCTTGCCCGCCCTGGCCGAGCCGGTCCCCCGGCGCAGCGGGATGGCGCCGTCCCGGGCGACCCCGATCACGCTCACGATCCGCGACGACCTGCCCTGGCTGCTGCGCGCCGCGCGCGGGGAGGCGATCCCGGCCGAGCCGGGCCCCGGCCGCACCCGCGACATCCTCGACGCGCTGGCCGACCACGGCGCGCTGTTCCGGTCCGACCTCGCCACGGTCACCGGCCGCCTGCCCGCCGAGGTGGAGGAGGCGCTCTGGGAGGGCGTTGCTCGCGGGCTGATCACCGCCGACGGGTTCCGCGCCGTCCGGTCGCTGCTGCGCCGCGGCGGCCGCAACGTCCCAGTGCGGCGCGGCCTGCGCCGTGGCATCGGCGGCGGTGGCGCCGGATCCGACGGGCGCTGGAGCCTGCTGCCC
>JASHOI010000758.1 GCA_030041195.1 Streptosporangiaceae bacterium
GACCATGGGCTGAAGCAGGCAGCGCACCGGGGTGGCGACGACCGTGAGCGGGCCGGACCTCGGGTCGGCCGGGTCGGGGTGGGCGAGCCTGCGCAGCACGGCGAGCCGCTGCCCCGAGGTGTCGGAGCGCGGCGACAGCCGCTCATGGGGGAGGGTCTCCCACGGCGGGAAGTAGGCGGCCGCGCCCTCCGGCAGCAACGAGCCGAGAGCCGCGGTCAGGTCCTCGGCCTCGCGCGCGGTCGCGGTCACGGCGAGCACGAATCTCCGCGAACCGCGCAAGTCCGCTCCCGCGGCCGCCGCAGCGTCCTCAGCCGCCCCAGCAGCACCAGCGACCTCGGCCGCCCCAGCACCACCAGCCGCCCCAGCAGCACCAGCGACCTCGGCCGCCCCAGCGGAATCAGCGCTGTCGGCCGCCGCAGAGGCACCATCGCCCTCAGCCGCCCCAGCGGCACCAGCCGCCTCTCCCCTGTCCGCGGCGCCGCCGACGCCGGCCAGCGCGGCGACCAGGAACGGGCGCAGCGCGGGTGGCGCGATCAGGTCGCCGCCCGGCGAGGCGGGCGAGTCGGCTTCATCGATCGCGCGGCTGAGCTCGGGATCATCGGTGATGACCCGGAGAAGTCCGGAGAGGCTCATCGGTCCTAAGGGCTAGGTAGCACGAAGCGGACAGCACGAAAGGCCCGCGCCCGGCGCACCGCCCTCCTGGGCGGCCCGTCCGGGATACGGGACCTTTCCAGTTTATCGTCTGGCCGGGCCTCTCCGGACGGCCGGCGCCGCCGGCAAGCGTGCCTTCGCGACTAAACGTACTCGGAGGGCTACGCTATGGAGTCATGAACGGCATGGGCGGTATGAGCAATTCTGCTGCCGCGGTAACCGCAGACAAGCCCGGGCGGCAGCGGGCAGACACGAATGTCGCGACGATGACGGCCTCCTGGCCCACCGACCTGAATGAGCGCGACGACCTGAGCCAGCAGGCCGGCCGCACCATCCTTGGCGATCGGGGCGGGCCGCCGTTTACCCAGGCCGCGCTCGACTATGCCGCGGTGCGGCCGGGGCAGACTCTCACGCTGCTGCAGGTCGGCGCCACCACGGCGGGCGACGACCTGGATGCCGGACGGCTGCGCGCGGCCGACCGCGACCTGGTCGTCAGCCTGATCGACGACGACACCGCGGCGGCCAGGGCCGCCGTGGCCGCGCGCCCGGAACTCGGCGCGTGCACGCTGTGCGACCTGCGGATGGCGCCGCTGGCGCCCCGCTCGGTCGACATCGTGCACTGCACGCTGCTGCTCGAGCGGATCAGCCATGCCGAGCTCGTGCTCGACCGCCTGGTGGAAACGCTCCGGCCCGGCGGGCTGCTGCTGCTGCAGACCGGTGACCGGGACTGCGCCACCGGGTTTCTTGACCGGGCGCTCCCGCGGCCGCTGCGCCGGCTGATCTGGCGCAGCCTGCGGCCGGGCAGCACCGGGCCTTACCCGGCCGTGTACGAACGCCTGGTGTCAGAGCGCGGCATCCAGTCCTACGTGCTGCGGCGCGGCCTGGTGATCGCGCAGCGCCAGGCGGTGAGCCTGCTGCCGGGCCGGCGCAGGCCGCTGTGGCTGCTGGCCGTGCGCCGGCTGGCGGTCGGCCTGTCGCGGGGACGGCTGACCCCGGCCCACGACGAGCTGCGGTACGTCATCCGCAAGCCGGAGGACCGATTCGCCCGGGTGCTTTAACCGATTGGCCCGGGCGCTTTAGCTGCCCGGCCGCTGTCTGCCTGACCTGGCGCTGTCATCCGTGTAGCCTCAGGCTTGCCTGGCAGTTTCGATCGTTGCTGCAGTGACCGGCGCGGGTGGACCGGGCGCCGCGCCGTACGGAGGGTTGACGTGACTGCTGAGGCGCAGACCGACGTGCCCGCTGATCTCGTCGGGGCGCCGTCGCTCGCCCTGGGCGAGGCCCAGCTCGGCGACACCGAACTCCTGCTGTCCGGCGCGTTCGCGCCGCTGAGCGGCTTCATGGACGCCGCCGACGTGGCCGCGGTCGTGGAGCGCGGCTCGCTGGCGGACGGGACACCCTGGCCGATCCCGGTAACCCTGGACGTCAGCGAGAACGCGGTTCCGCCCGATGCCGTGCACGTGGTGCTCACCGATCCCGAGGGCGCCCCGCTCGCCCTGCTGGACATCGTCGAACGCAGCGACCCGCCCGCCGCGGCCGCCGGACTGGTCCGGCTGGCCGGCCCCGTCACCGGCCTGCGCGAGCCGGAGCACGGCCCGTTCCGGCGGCTGATGTTGCGGCCGGCCGACGCCCGCGCCGCCCTGGGCGACGGGCCGGTGCTTGCCTACGCCACCCGCGGCCCGGTGCACAGCAGGCAGATCGGCCAGCTCCGGCACGTGGCAGGCCAGCTCAAGGCGCGCCTGCTGCTGCTGCCGCTCATCACCGGGCCCGCCCAGGTCGTCACCCGGCCGGAGGCCCTGATCCGCGCCGTGCTCGCGGCCGCGGCGAACCTGCCCCCGGGAACCATGGTCGTCCCGGTGTCACTGGCCGCACGCGGTCCCGGGGCAGGCACCGGACCAGAGCGGGAGCTGTCCGCCCAAGGGCTGGTCGCTGCCGCGTTCGGGGCATCGCACCTGATGATCGACGAGGCGCAGGCCGCCTCCGCGGGGGCCGGGACCGCGGATGGCCCCGGCATGGCCATCCCGGTGGTCCGGGCCGGCGACTGGGCGTACGACCCGGCCGCCGAGGTATGGCGGCCGCTCGCGCTCATCGAGGCGGGCACGGAACGCGACGACCTCTCCCCCGGCGAGCTCGGCGACCTGCTCGACGCGGGTGCCGAGATACCGGCGTGGTTCACCCCCCCGGCCGTGGCACGGGAACTGCGGCGCGCCCGCCCGCCGCGCTCGGAGCGCGGCTTCGTGCTGTTCCTGACCGGCCTGTCCGGCTCCGGGAAGTCCACCATCGCAAGGAACCTTGCCGATGCGCTGGCCGAGCGCGGCGACCGCAAGGTCACGCTGCTCGACGGCGACCTCGTCAGGCAGCTGCTCTCGGCGGGCCTCACGTTCTCGCGAGCCGACCGGGACCTGAACATCGTGCGGATCGGTTTCGTGGCCGCCGAGGTCGCCCGGCACGGGGGCATCGCGATCTGCGCGCCGATCGCGCCTTACGCCGAGGCCAGGGCCCGGGTCAGGAAGATGGTCAGCGAGGTCGGCGACTTCCTGCTGATCCACGTCGCGACGCCGCTCGAGGTGTGCGAGGCCCGCGACCGGAAGGGCCTGTACGCAAAGGCGCGGGCGGGCCTCATCGATCAGTTCACCGGGATTTCCGACCCGTACGAGGAGCCGCAGGACGCCGATCTGGTCATCGACACCTCGACGGTGACCCGCGAGGAGGCGACCGAGGCGGTGCTCCGGCTGCTTACCTCCGGCGGGTGGCTGTCACCGGCCGAGTAGCGTCCCGGTCATTCGTCGTCTTCGGCGCGGGTGCCCTCGTCCAGGCGCTGGCGGAGGTTGCCGATCCTGGAGCTGATCGCGCCCGCCATCGCGTCCCGGTGCCGTGACAGCACGATGAAGCTGGCGAGGCCGCTGATCAGCACCGCCAGGCCCAGAAGGGGCAGCCCGCGGGCGCCCACGAGGTAGAGCACGCCGACAACCACCACGAAGAGCAAGATCCTCGCGATCGTGTAGGCAAGCGTCGCGCGCATAGTAAGGCCAGCTTATTGGCTGCCCGTGGCGGTCTTCACGCCGGGCAGCCCCGCCGTGCGTCACCTGGGCCAACGGAGACGGTCAGCGATTTCTGAGACCAGATTTTACGGAAACTAGGGAGAAAAACCGTTCTTGTCGCGACACTTAGGACAGGCTCCTTTGGAGATCGGGAGGGGTAGCCAGAATGGACGGAAATAGTGAGCGACTGCTCACACCGGGTGAAGTTGCAGCCTTGTTCCGCGTGGATCCTAAGACTGTGACTCGCTGGGCGGCGTCGGGCCGCATCAGCAGCATCCGTACTCCAGGTGGCCACCGGCGGTTCCGCGAGTCAGAGGTCAAGGCCCTTCTCGGCGGCGACCCCGTCGCCACCCCCGAGCCGGCCGTCTAGGAGACCGAACAGATCAACGCCATCCCGCAGCCGACGGCACCCACCAGCCGGGCATCCGCTAGCCCACGTCAGCCCCCCCGCAGGCACGGCCCTCGCTAGCCCAGGTCAGCCCCGCCCCCGCGGGGCCTGGCCGATGTCAACCCCGCCCCCGCGGGCCTGGCCCAGGTCAGCCGCGCCGCGGCAGGCCCGGCCCGCGCTAGCCGGGCCCAGGGTGATCGTCGGCGTCTGGTATCCGCCCTGGGTTACCGCGACGGGCCAGGAAGTCGAGGAACTGCCTGCGCAGCGGCTCGTCCCCGTCTTGCCAGCGCTTGCGGCGTTCGTCGACCTGCTCCTGGGTCATCGCGTGCGCGGCGAGCCGTTCATAGTCGGCGTCGTCCGGGCCGATCTCCACGTAGACGTCGCCGATGTACCTGCCGCCGCCGGCCTCCCCGTCCCCGTCCACCGTCACGGTCGCGGACTCGGGCACCAGGAGATTGCCGTTGGGTAGCTTTATTACATACATCTCCCCTCCCACTCTAGATGCCGTAGCGAACGTTGAAGTAAAGCATCACGTTGAGCGCCGATCTCGTGTCGCCGCCGAGCATTTCCACCAGTGCAGGCCGCTGTCGCGACGCGATCGCCGCGAACGCGTCAGCGAAGAACTCGCGGCGGCCAAGCAACCCCGGCTGCCGGTGAAAAGCGCTGACCATGTGCGGCAAGCACTGGTCGTACAGGGAATGGAACTCTTCGGAGTCGGATTGCCATTGCTCGCCAAGGCCGTCGATGTCATCGAGGGCATGCCCGATCTCGTGGCACATCACGTCCGGCGAGGGCGACGGCCTGGAACCAACGATGATCTTCCGCTCGCCGTACGCACCGGCGCACGCGTCCCAGGTCGCCCTGCCCGACGGCAGCGAAACCCCCCTCAGCTGGCCCATGTCGTCCAGGTTCGGGACGCCGCCCATGCCGACGTAGATCGCGTCGAGGCCGGCCGCCAGCTTGGCCTTGATCAGCTGCGGCAGTTCGGCAAGGCGGTCGATGGCCCGCACCACCTCGGGCGGCGGTGTCACGTCGTCGGCCCACTCCCTGTGGACCAGCCTCTCGATATGCCCGCAGTGCCGGCGGCCGGCGGCGGTGCGGTTACTCTGCGCGATCTCATACCACGGGGGCTTGGCCTCGGCGGCTCGGGCGGCCCGGCCTGGCTGCGCCCGAGACCGGGTTTCGGCGGCAGCGTCTGCGCTGGGCGCCGTCCTCGTCGCCACCCGGGCGATCGCCCACTTCCGCGGCAGCGCGTGCCCGGCCGCCTGGCCGCCGT
>JASHOI010000759.1 GCA_030041195.1 Streptosporangiaceae bacterium
CCGGCTGGACCACGCCGCCGATCGCCGCAAAGGTGCCGCGGTGCGCGTTGTGCGGATGCGCGGGCGCCTCGGCCGCGCTCAGCACGGGCGCGACACACCCGTCGGAGCCGGCGAACACCTCGGCCCACTCGTCCCTGGTCCGCGTCGCGAAGACCTTGGCGAACCTGGCCCGCAGCACCGGCCAGCCGGCCCGGTCGTGCTGCCCGGGCAGGTCGGCACCGGAGAGCCCGAGCCCCGCCAGGAGTTCCGCGTAGAACTTCGCCTCCAGCGCCCCGACGGCCACGTACCCGCCGTCGGCGGTCCGGTAGGTGTCGTAGAACGGCGCGCCGGTGTCCAGCAGGTTGACGCCGCGCTCGTCCTGCCACGCGCCGGCCGCGCGCAGCCCGTAAACGAACGAGGTCAGCAGCGCTGACCCGTCCACCATGGCCGCATCCACTACCTGCCCCAGTCCGGAGCGCTCCCGCTCCAGCAGCGCGGCGAGCACGCCGACCGCCAGCAGCATGCCGCCGCCGCCGAAGTCGGCGAGCAGGTTCACCGGCGGGACCGGGGCCTCGCCGGCGCGGCCGACCAGGGAGAGCGCGCCCGAGATCGCGATGTAGTCGATGTCGTGCCCCGCGGTCTGGGCCAGCGGGCCGTTCTGCCCCCAGCCGGTCATCCGCGCGTACACCAGCCGCGGGTTGCGCTCGGCGCAGACCCCGGGCCCGAACCCCAGCCGCTCGGCGACCCCGGGCCGGAATCCCTCCACGAGCACGTCGGCGGACTCGGCGAGCCGCAGCAGCAACTCGATACCGGCCGGATCCTTGAGGTTGATCCCGGCCGACCGGCGGCCGCGGGTCAGCGGGTCAACCGGGGCCTTGGCACCCGGGCCGCTGCTCTCGGCCCGCTCCACCCGCAGCACCTCGGCACCGAGATCGGAGAGGATCATGCAGCCGAACGGCGCCGGCGCCAGGCTGGCGATCTCGATTACCCGCACGCCGTCAAGCGGACCCATCGGCTGGCCTCCAACGCTGATCACAATCCCCGCCCCGAACGCTACGCCGCCGGGGCCGGTCGCCCCGGGCGCTACGCCGGCCGGGCCGGGGGGACATCGCGGACGGCTCCTGCTACCGAACCGCTACCAAGCCACTGCCGGACCAGGCCCGAAACGGGCGCTTCGCTACAAAACATCACGGTAAGCCACCGGCAAGCACTTACGGTGGCACTTCGCGCACCACACGGGGGAGGCAGGGGGACACGACATGAACGACTTCGCTGCCGATTTAGCGCGCCTGGGCGAGGACGCGGCTCGGGTAGCCCGGCTGCAGTCCGACCTCGGCCGCGCGGCCCCGGCCCGCAGCGACGGCACCGATCGCAGCGGCTCGGTGCTCGCGGTCCTCGGAGCCGACGGGCTGCCCGTCGCGATCCGGGTGCACGGCAACTGGCGGCGGCAGATCGTCCCGGCGTCGTTCGCGGATGCGGTGCTGGGAGCCTGTCAGTCGGCCATGCTCCGGCGGCTGACGGAGTGGGAACGCGCGCTGGGGCCAGCGGGCGGCGGCCGGCCCGAGCGGTCCGGGGGACCGCGGCCGGGGTACACCCAGCCGGCCGCGCTGGCGCAGCCAGGCATGGCGAGGTCGTCGGCTGAAGCGTCACGGCGCAGCGGCAGCACCGGGCTGCGGGACGCCGCCACGCTCGCCGAGGCCGTGCTCGCGGCGGCCGATGCGGCCGCAGTGGCGCGGTCCCGGCCGCGGCAGTTCATGGGCGCGAACCGCGAGCGCACCCTCTCGGTCACGCTTTTTCCCGGCGGCCGGGTCGTCTGCCAGGCCGATGCCCAGTGGGTAGCGCAGCAGGACGGGCCGGCGCTGACCGAGGCGCTCGGCGACGCGCTGGCCGCAGCGCGGCAGAGCCTGGACAGCGCGACGGAGCAGGACCGCCGGGTCGCGGCGGAGAATCGCGATCTGTTCCAGGAGATCCTGGCCGCGATGGAAGACCAGGCGCAAAGTGAGAGAGGCACGGCATGAGCACAGACGGCGGTTTCAGCGCCGAACTACAGGCGCTGGTCCAGCAGGCCCAGAATTGGGAAGACCAAGCCTCGCAAATGGGCAAACTCGCGACACAGGTGGCCCAGGTCAACTACGCCGTGCCCGGCTACAGCATCTTTGCCCCGGCCGTCGGCGTATATACCCAGGGCTGCGAGCGCGTAGCGCAATTGTGCAGCGAGGGTCAGGCGGAGATGGAAAGCATAGCCGGGGCGCTTATCACCGCGGCCGGCCGGTATGGCTACACGGATCAGATGGCCAGCAATTCTGCCCGGGCTGTCGGAAACGAGATCAAAAGCTTTGCCAACGAGATCGCGGGTTCCGGGCAGGCCGCGAACACTGAGAACAAGACCGTCAACATCATTGACCAGGTTATCAACGTGAGGCGTTAGCCGGCGGAGGCGGACGTGGCATTCAGCAAGGCAAGCTACCATGCGATTGTCTCAAAGATTGAGAACGACATCCTCGAGCTTCCGGCGCGTTTGAATCATCTCATCGATGAAATAAAGTTGTACAATTTCGGCATCGGAATTTTCGGGGGAGTTGCCGGAATCGTTGCCAGCCAGCAAGGAGCGGCGAACGAGATCGTGCGGCTGGGGACCGAGTTCTGTCAGCGGGTCAACGCTTTTCTCGATGACCTGCTCACGGTTCCCTACGCTATGTGGGATGCCGGCAATGCCTGGGTCGGCATCGCGAGCACCGCCGGCGATGTGGGCTCGGATCTGGCGCAACAGCTGATGTCGTTCGCGCCGGAGTGGACGGGCCTGGCGGGCGGCGCGTACAACGAGGCCGTTCAGTTCCAGCCGGAAGCCGCCGGGCAGATCTGCTCGCTGGCGCAGACAGCCTCCGCCACCTGCCTCCAGGTCGCCGAGACAGGGGAGACATTCGGCGCCGCGATCCTGCTCGCCATCCTGAATGTTGACGCCGCCATCCCGTCACTGGACCCGGGGACCGTCGCGGGCGCCCTTGCGAATTCGATCGGGCAGGTTGCCCAGGCCTACACGGCATTCGAGCTCAGCGTGCGGAGTGAGGGCAAGGCGCTCAAGGCCCTGCTGGATCAGTACTACGAGTTCCCGGGCGGGAACTGGCCGCGCGCCGTAACCTCCTCCTGAGATAGCACCCGGCGCCGGTCAGCGGACGCGGGGACTACTCGTCCCGCTCGAGGAGCAGCGCGAGGGTCGGGCAGGCGGCGGCCGCCCGCCGGGCCAGCGGCAGCAGGTCATCGGGTACGTACCCGGGCGCGATGATCGGATAGCCCCAGGGGTCGGCGGTGATCAGCTCCGGCAGCAACTCGGCGCACATGCCGTGTGCCTCGCAGGCAATCGGATTCACCCGCAGGGTGTGGCCCTCGGGCCGGCTGGGGCCGTGACGGCCGGCCGCCCGATCGCCCGCCGCCCGAGCACCGGCGGTCCGGGCACTCCGCGCGCCGTTGCTCATGACCGCAGCCCCCAGGTGTGGCCGGGAGCGGGCAGCAGCGGCCTGCGCCGCACCCGGGCGCACGGCCCGGACACGCCGTGCTGGCGCAGTTCGCCGGCGAACGTCCGCAGCCCGCTGGCGGCGAACGCCGCCGTCCCGTCCGGCAGATGGCACGCTCCGCGCCTGGCGACCAGGCCGAGAAGCTGCTCGGCCCAGCCGAGCGCCCGGCGGTCCGGCCGCCCGAACGCCAGCTGCTTCAGCGTGTCGGCGAGGGCGGGCAACCCGTTCAGGCACGGGCCGCACTGGCCCGCGCTCTGGCTGGCCAGGTAGTCGGCGATCCAGGCGGTCTCGGCCAGCCCGCAGGCCGATTCGGGGAGCAGCACGAGCACGCCGGGCCCGAGCGCGGCTCCGGCGGCGCGCAGCGCGGGATCGCTGACCGGCACGTCAACCGCCTGGGCGTAGGGCAGCCAGCCGCCGAAGTACCCGCCGGCCAGGATCGCCTGCGGCGGCTCGGACGGCCCGCCGGCCCGGCGGATGAGCTCGCCGACCGGCATGCCGAGCGCGATCTCGTAGACGCCGGGCCGCTGGACCGCGCCGCTGACCGTGATCAGGGCCGAGCCCGCCGACCCGCCGAGCTCGCGGAACCAGTCGGGACCGAACCGCGCGATCAGCGCGGTGTGCGCGAGCGTCTCCACGTTCTGCACCAGCGTGGGACGCCCGTGCGCGCCCTTCTGGAACGGCCGCGGCGGCACGAAGGCCGGCTTCGCCGCGCCGCCGTTCAAAAGGCTGACCAGGGCGGTCTCCTGGCTCGCCACGTATCCGCGTGGAACCGGCACCAGCTGAACCGGCACCCGGTCCTGGCCGGCGGCCTCGCGTTCGGCGATCGCGGCGGCGAGCCGCAGGTCCAGCTCGTCCCGGCCGCCCGTGTGCAGGCCCAGGTAGCAGCGGCTGGCCCCGACCGCGTCGGCGGCCAGCGCGATCCCGTCGAGGACCAGGTGCGGCGAGCGCGCCAGCAGCATCCGGTCCTTGGCGCTGGCCGGCTCGGACTCGGCCCCATTCGCGATCACCACGGCGTCGCCCTGGCGCCGGGACCGCCCGGCGGAACGCGCGGCCTGCGCGACCGAGCGCAGCTTGCGCCCG
>JASHOI010000760.1 GCA_030041195.1 Streptosporangiaceae bacterium
GCTATTAATAGCCCGAACCCTCGCCGGAATCTCATTCCTGCTCCCTCCCGGGCGTTCCGGCGCGCGCCGATGCGACCGGAGGCCACCGCCCTGTTTGGAGCTAAAGCATGCCGTGGAACACACCGGGTTGTCGAGATCCACATCCACCGATTTCCCGGTTTTGACGGACGTGGAGCGCCTTGGCCGGTTCGCGGTCAGGCCGCTGCCTCCAGCCGGGTGCCTGGATGCAGACCCGATGCCTGTCCCAGGCTGCCGGGCGGCGCGCCGATCGTAGCTCAGGCCTCGCCCGCGCCATCATGGCGGCACGACCACGGTCCCGGCAACTGGAATGAGCCGGCTGGACCTGACCGTCAAGGGCTGCCGACGTAATAGACAGAACTCAAAAGGCGCCGCACGAATCGCCGATGTTATTCGGGCAGAACTCCGGCCGGATAGTTCTGATGGACGGCGCCTTAGTGGAAACGACACCTCTACGCCATCTCTATGCGATCTCCACCCCATCTCCACATCGGGTAAAGACGGTGTCACGGCGTGGTTGATGTCCCGGAATCCGGATGGTGACAAGCTGACTGTGACGGAGCGGGTGCAGCCGGCTGCGGCTGGTCTCCCCGGGGGGCGGGCCGGTGACCGGAGGGTGACCTGGCGCAGGCTCGGCGCAGAGGAGCGGGCCCGCCGGGAACGCGTGCGACTGGCTGCGGCTGACCTCATCGAGGCAGGAGCCAGCGACCGGGAGGTCGCACAGCGCTTCGGCGTGACGCGGTCGTCGGCGAACCGATGGCGGCAGGTGCTGGCCGCCGGCGGCAGGCAGGCGCTGGCCTCGAAGGGTGCGGGCGGTGTCCGTTGCAAGCTCAGCCCGGCTCAGCTCGGTGAGCTAGAGCAAGTGCTAAAGGCTGGCCCTGCCGCCTTTGGCTGGGATGAGGACCAGAGCTGGACGCTGATCCGGGTCGCCGAAGTCGTCCGCGACAAGTTCGGTGTGTATTACACCGTGTCTGGGCTGCATCTGCTGCTGCAAAGGATCGGCTGGAGTATTCAAGTCCATTCCGTGCAGGCATTACTAAAAGATTCAAGCGGCTCCTTCTCGTGCTCGGAGGCGCTCATTAGCGAGAGCTCTCGTCATGGGGCAATTGCCCCGCGTAGGCGGACCGGAAGAAGGTTCGGACATGGCTACTGAAACGACGGCTGTCAGCACCACCAGGCCGAGAGATGTTGGCCTGAGACGTGAGATGGGGCTGATCGGAGCGTGCTGGGCATCGGTGACTTCGATCATCGGCTCCGGCTGGCTGTTCGGCTCGTGGAAGGCCTCGTACTCCACCGGGACCTCGGCCCTGCTCGCCTGGGGCATCGCCGGCGTCATGATCATCATCCTGGCGCTGGTGCACGCCGAGCTTGGCGGGATGTACCCGGTCGCCGGGGGCACGGCCAGATTCCCGCACTTCGCGTTCGGGAGTGTGGCCGGCACGTCGTTCGGGTTCATGTCCTGGCTGCAGGCGGTCACGGTCACGCCGATCGAGTGCTTCGCGGTGATGCAGTACCTGGCGTACTACTGGCACGGCCTGTTCAACACCACGACCGGCGAGGTCACCGGGCTCGGCTTCGGGATGAGCATCATCCTGATGGCCATCTTCACGGCGGTGAACTTCCTGGCGATGAAGTTGTTCAACCGGGTGAACCTGGTCCTCACCTGGTGGAAGGTCGTGATCCCGGTCGCGGCCATCATCATCCTGTTCACGCAGTTCCACACCGCCGCCTTCAATTCGCACGGCGGGTTCATGCCTTACGGAACCAAGGCCATGTTCGCGGCCATCCCCAGCGCCGGCATCGTCTTCGCTTATCTCGGTTTCGAGCAGGCCGATCAGCTGGCCGGCGAGGTCCGCGACCCGCAGCGGAACCTTCCCCGGGCGATCATCATCGCGATCCTGCTGTGCACCGTGATCTACATCCTGCTCCAGGTCGTGTTTCTCGGCGCGCTGCGCCCGTCCGATCTCACGCACGGCTGGTCCGGCCTGGCGACCAACTCGCACTTCGAGCTCGGCCCGCTGGCGTTCCTGGCCGGCGCGGTGGGCCTGGGCTGGTTCGCGATCATTCTGCGGATCGACGCGTTCATCTCCCCGTCCGGCACCGGGCTGGTCTACCAGACCTCGACGTCGCGGATCAGCTATGGCCTGGCCCGCAACCGCTACGTGCCGACGCCGTTCTCCTGGGTCGACAAGAACGGCGTGCCGTGGTTCAGCCTGATCATGGCCTTCGTGCTCGGCCTGGTGTTTCTGCTGCCGTTCCCGAGCTGGAGCACCCTGGTTGGCTTCATCACCTCGGCCAGCGTGCTGATGTACGCGGGTGCTCCGCTGGCGCTCGGCGCGTTCCGCAGGAAGCTGCCCGAAGCGAGCCGACCCTACCGGCTCCCGGGCGCAACGGTGCTCAGCCCGCTGGCGTTCATCATCGCCAGCCTGATCATCGACTGGTCCGGGTTCGAGATCGTCTGGAAGCTCGGGATCGCCTTGGTGATCGGCTACGTCCTGATCGGCATCTGGATGATCTACGACAAGGAGCGGCCGCCGCTGGACTGGAAGTCGGCCATCTGGCTGCCGGTCTACCTCGTCGGCATGGGGATCATCTCCTGGCAGGGTCAGTTCGGGCCGGACAACACCGGCCGAATCGACTTCTGGCTGGAAATGGGGCTCGTCGCCGCGTTCAGCCTGGTGATCTACATATGGGCATGCTTCACCTGCCTGCCCAGGGAAGAGATGCTGAACCTCATCTCCAGGCAGTCGGAGGGTGACGCTCCCGCCAAGCCCGAGACCGCCTAGCACGCCTGACGCTGAGGCTCCGTCGATCTCCGGCTGCCGGGGCCTGAGCGTTCGACTCCGGACCGGCGGCGGCCTGCCGCCAGCTCCCTTCCCTTGGGGGCGACCGCCGCCGGCCGGGCACGGGTACCTCTGAATGCGCCAGCGGGTGATTTGTCGGCACGTGCGGTTAGGGTCATCGGGTGGCTGACTTCATCGGTGCTGACATGCGCGGCTCCCGGTTCGAGCGGGTCGACCTGTCCGGCGCGCAGTTGCGCGCCGTCGATCTGTCCGGCGCGCAGTTCCGCGGCATCGACCTGAGCGGCGTGGTGATGCGGGGCGTCGAGCTGGCCAACGTCGATATCTACGGCGAGATCATGAACGTCACGGTCAACGGCGTCGACATTGGGCCCCTCGTCGACGCCGAGCTCAACCGCCGCTATCCCGACCGGGCCAAGATGCGCCCGGCGGACCCCGCGGGGTTCGGCGAGGCGTGGGGCATCGTCGGGCAGCTCTGGGAGCAGACCGTCGAGCGAGCGCGCCGGCTGCCACCGGAGCTGCTGCACGAGTCGGTCGACGGGGAGTGGTCGTTCACCGAAACGCTGCGCCATCTGGTGTTCGCCAGCGACGCCTGGGTCAGGCGGGCGATCCTCGGCGACCCGTCGCCATGGGATCCGCTGGACCTGCCGTGGGACGAGATGCCCGACACGCCAGGGGTGCCCCGCGACCGCGACGCACGGCCCTCGCTCGACGCGGTACTCGAACTGCGCCGGGACCGCATGTCCACCGTGCGCCAGGTGATCGAGAACCTGACCGAAGCGTCGGTGGACGGCCACACCGAACCGGTCGAGGGGCCCGGCTGGCCGCGGCCTCGCAGCTACCCCATCCGTGAATGCCTGCTGGTCGTTCTCAACGAGGAATGGGAGCACCGGCTCTACGCCGAGCGGGATCTGGATGTCCTCGAGGCGCGCCGGCGGTAGCGGCGCGGGCGTGCAACCTCCATGCCGATCTGGTGGTCTGTGGTGGTGAGGAGGTCGGTATGGACGCCGCAGGAGACGCCGAGTTCAGCGATTTCATGCATGGCCGCTGGGCCCAGCTGGTGCGGCTCGGCTACGGGCTCACCGGTGACCTGCAGATCGCCGAGGACTTGGCACAGACAGCGTTCGCCCGTGCCTATGCCTCCTGGCCGCGGGTACGCAGGGCCGCCGACCCGGACGCCTACGTGCGCAAGATCGTGGTCAACGCCAACCTGAACAGGTTCCGCAAGCGCCGGGTCATCGAGCAGTTGACCGAAAAGGTGCCGGAGGTTGCCCTGGGCGATCCGGCCGGCCGGCACGAAGACCGAGCCGCGCTGATCGCGGCGCTGCTTCAGCTGCCGTACGGGCAGCGCGCGGTGGTGGTGCTCAGGTACTGGCTGGACATGACCGAGGCCGAGGCAGCAGCCGTGATGGGCTGCTCGGTCGGCAACGTCAAGAGCCAGGCATCGCGCGCGCTGGCCAAGCTGCGGGACAGCTCCGCACTTATCGATGGGGGAGCACGGTGAGCGTCAAGGATGAGCAGGAGATCAGGAACCGGCTCCGCGTGCTCAGTACCGTCGAGGTGAGCTCGCCGCCCTACCTGACGGCCGTGCGGCGGGGCAAATCCGTCCGGCTGCGCCGGCGCGCATTCACGGCTGCGGGGGTAGCTGCGGCGGTACTCGTCGGCGTTCTCGTGCCCCGTTTCGCGTGGCATCTGGGTCAGGCAGGGCCGCCCGCGCCGAAGTACAACGTAACGGTGCACCAGCCGAGCCACGGCTCGCCACCCGGCCAGGTTGCGTGGGGGACGATCAACGGCAAGCGCTGGCAGGTCGAGGTGCTTGCTGATCAGGGCCTCTCCTCCGGCTGCGCGGTCATTGGCCAGGATCTGGAGTGCGGCCCGGCCGTTACCGGCGCGGCGGCGCGCCAGGTGAGCTTCACTTCCGTCAGGAACGGCGGCACCCAGTTCCAGCTGGCCGCCGTCGGAGCCGGCGTGACCAAGGTCGTGGTCACGCTCGGCAACGGCACCACACTGGACCTGCGGCCGACGGCCCTGAGCGGCAAGCGCTGGGTGGGGTTCGCGGCGCCGGTGCGGCTGCCGGTCAGCCGGGCAGTGTCCTTCGCCGGGCAGCGCGAGATCGACTACGCGATCCCCTACAACGGTGTCAACGGTGCCACGTTTGTGTCCTGGCTGCGCCCTGGCCAGCGGGGGGCGGCCCGCGCGGCCTACCGCATCGGCTCGGGGACGCTCGGCGGCCAGAGCTGGTCAGCGTGGGCGTACGCCGGGCCGTGGGGAGTGTGCGTCGAGAGCGTAGGCGCGGTGGGCTGGTGCGCGCCGAGCGCCGCCGACGTCCGGCCGGTCGGCGCGGTGACCAGCTACCTCACCTGCAGCCCCGGCTCACAGGGCGTCTGGTTCGCCGCTGCAGCCGGGCCGGCTGTCGCGACGGTGCGGTTCAGCCTGTCGGACGGCGGCTCGCTCAGAGTCCCGGCTGCGCGGATCGGCGGCGGCAGCAAGGCCTACGTGTTCGCGGTCGCCAACGGCGTCCGGCTGCGGGGCTGGACCGCGCTCGATGCGGCCGGGAAGCAGGTCGGCACCGGCCCGGGCTGGACGTGCGGATAGAGCGACAATGCCCAAGTACGCAATCCTCGAGGCGCCGTCCGCGCTCGGCCACGTTGCCGAGCATCTCGGGGTAGAACGTGCCCCAGAAGTGCTGCTCGGAGCCGGGCTCGGCGATGGCCTGGCCGCGCGCCGAGCCGGGCGAGTACCGGCGGAGGGCTACAGCCCGATGCGTGATCCGCGAACGAAGATCCTTAATCCGCTGGCGCTCGCCGACTACTCCAGCGTCCTGGCCGACGCGGTGAGCGCCGTTCTCGACGAGGGTGAGTTTCCTGTCGTACTCGGCGGCGATTGCTCGATCCTGCTTGGTGCGGCGCTGGCGCTGAAGCGGCGCGGCCGCTACGGGTTGCTCTACATCGACGGCGATGCGGACTTCTACCAGCCGGAGGTGAATCCGCTCGGTGGCGCGGCGTCAGCGAGCGACCTCGCCTTCGCCACCGGCCGCGGCCCCGGCGTCGTCTGCGACCTTGAGGGGCAGCGGCCGCTCATCCGCGACGATGACGTCGTTGTGTTTGCCTGCCGCGACGCCGCCGACCGGGAACGGCGCCACTGCCAGCCGCTCCCGGCGGACATGCTTGTGCTCGATCGCGAGCAGGTACGTGGGGTGGGTGCCGCCGCGGCCGCCCGCCGCGCCGTCACGTTCCTGACCCGGCCGGACGGCCCGGAAGGTTTCTGGATCCATATCGACGCCGATGTCTTCGATGAGACCATCATGCGGGCCGTCGACGATCCGCGACCTGACGGCCTGAACTGGGAGGACGTGGTATCGGCGGTTCGCGCAGCCATAGCCTCAGGCAAGGCGGCCGGCCTGCAGATCGCGATCTACAACCCCGACTTCGACCCGGACGGGTCGAACGGCCGCGGCCTGGCCGCCGCCATCCGCAACGCGCTCGTCCCTGAGGGGCACTGATGCCGCACCCGGTCCGCGCTGCTGCCGCACCGCCAAGAGGCCTGCCAAGGTACGTCGGTCAGCGCGGGTCGAGGTTGCGCAGCGTTGGGGCCACCTCTGTGCTGAATCGTGCCAGCGATGAGCGCGCCTCCGCATAGGAGAGCGAGCCGAAAGCGAACGCGCCGGCGAAGTGATTGCATCCCGATGCCTGCAGGATCTCGGCGAGTTTCGCGCGTACCGTGGCGGTCGAGCCCGCGATCACCCGGCCCTCGTCGATGGCCCGGGCGAAGTCCTGCGCCGCGAGCAAGCGATCGTCACCGTGGTGCCGCCACAGGGCGGTGAACTGCGCGTAGAACACGTCCATGGCCTCGATGACGCGTTCGCGGGCATGGCGGTCGGACTCGCCGACGTAGATGTTGCGCATGATCCCGAAGCGCGGTGTCGGCGCTCCCGCACCGCCCATCACGGTCCCCGGCGCTGCGTCCGCCACGCCAGCGAAGTACTCGTCGCGCCGGAGCCGGGTCACCTCGATCGTGGGCGACCTGAAGCTGAACCCGAGAATCGTGTTGATGCCCCGCTTGCCGAGGAGCGGAACGCTCTCCGGGTTGCTGCTGGGATACCAGACCGGCGGGCGGGGTGCCTGACGGGTCCGGATCGGTATCTGGGCGCCATCCGCCGCACCGCCCGGGGCGTCGATGGCGGCGCTGTCGAGGATCTGCATGACCGAGTCGAAGACCTCGTTGTAGCGCCGCTGGGCGTCGCCGGGCTCGACTCCGTAGCAAAGCAGCTCGTAGGGGTTGCCGCCCTTGCCGAACCCGATCTCGAGGCGTCCTCCGCTGAGCTGATCGAGCATGGCGATTTCTTCTGCCAGCCGCGTCGGGTGATAAAGGGGGAGCACATAAACAAGCGGGCACAGCCGGATCCTGGTAGTCCGCACCGCGGCTGCTGCGAGCAACACGTTCGGCGACGGCGCCAGGCCCAGCGGCGTGCCGTGGTGCTCGGCCAGGTGGTAGATGTCAAAACCGCGGGACTCGGCGTCCACGAGCAGGTCAAGCCGCTCCCGGTACAGCTGGCCGGCGTCGCGCACGCCATCCGCGTCGACCCAGTCGAACAGGCCGAAGGTAATCGCGGGCCCGCTGCCCTCCGCGACGCTCACCGGAGGCCGGGCACTAGCTCGCACCTCTCAGCGCGGCGACCCAGGACTCCCGGATGGGCGGGTAGATCAGCTCCTGGTCACGCGGCAGCGACGCCTTGACGGACCGGGTCCGCTCGCCGACCAGCACCTCCACCTGGTCGGCCTCGACGGCGTCGAGGGCCTGCTGGGCGACCGATTCCGGGCTGACCTTGGGCAGGTCGATGCCCGCGGCCATGTCCGTGTCGATGAAGCCGGCGTGCACGCCGACCACCAGCGTGCCCTGGTGGTGCAGTTCGGTGCGGATGCCGTTGGTCAGCGACCATTCCGCCGCCTTCGAGGCACCGTACGAGGCATTCATCGGGTTGGTGAAGAAGCTGACCACCGAGAGCATGTTGACAACGCCGCCGCCGCCGTTGGCCGCGAGCACCGGCGCGAAGGCCCGGCACATGCTCAGCGTGCCGAAGTAGTTGGTCTCCATCTCGAGCCGCGCAGCGTCCAGGTTCGGCGCGCCGATGAACGTGCTCGACTTCATCACCCCGGCGTTGTTCACGAGCAAGGTGACCTCCGGGCACTCCCGAGCGACCTGGGCAACCCGGTCCGGATCGGTGATGTCCAGCGCGATCGGTGTCAGGCCCGCGTCAGCGACCGTCGCGGGATCACGCGCGGCCCCGTATACCTTGGCCGCGCCCCTGCTCACGAGCTCCCTGGCGAACGCCCGGCCGAGCCCTCGCCCGGCACCGGTGACCAGGGCGACCGATCCGGCAATCTTCACGCCGCCTCCTCCCGGCGGCGGGAAATGGCCGCCCCGAATGATCTTATTTTCCGGTCCGCGATGACTGGGGAGGGTACGCCTCGTACGGTACATAAGTCCGCTTCATGAAGCGCGTGGCCATAACCCGGCGTGACGGCGAGCTAGAGGCCCCGCCCTGTTAGTGCCCCGGTCCCCGGTGGGGCCGGGCATTAGCATCGGTCGGCGTGACAGCGATCAGGTACCAGTCGCCGGATCCCGCGCTGGTGCTGCCGTTCACCTGCCGCGGCGACCCCGGGACCGTCCAGGTGCACTACGGCGTGACGAGCGATCCGGCCGCCGCCGGCTTCGACCTGGTGGCCGCCGGTTTCGACGAGGTGCGGTTTGCCGGCTTCCCCGCGATCCGCGCCGAGGTGAGCCTGGACGGCGAGGCATACCGCGCGGTCGTGGGGTGGCTGCAGGTCATCAGCAGGGCCGTCGCGGCAAGCGGCGACCTGTCCGTGCAGGTCGACCTGCCGCCGCTGCTCGCCGCGGCCGACTCACCGCTGGCCGGCTTCGGCTACCTCCCGACGTTCTTCGACGCCCCGGCTAATCCTGATCACCCGGACGGTGACTGGATCGCCGAGACGTTCCTGGTCGCGGTGCCGGACATCGCGCGCACGCGGCGCCTGGCCGCCGTCACCGGCTTCCGCTGGGGCTACCGCCTCGCCGCGGCCAGGCCGACACCGCTGCCGGTCGAGCCGATCAAGCCAGAACGCTGGGACGCCCACCGGCTCATGCTGGCCAGCGCGTATCCGAGCTGGGCGTTCCTCGCCAGCAGATGGTGAGGGTCAGGCCAGGACGCGCGGGATCGCGGCCCGTGCGAAGGTCCGGGCCAGATACGCGCGCCGGCACCGCCATTGCCCCGAGATCGGCTGCACCTCTTCGTAGCGACGCCGGTAGATGTCGCGCACGACCTCGGCGGGCGCATCGAGCCGGCCCAGCACGTCGAGCGCTTCCCGCTTGCTGATGAGCCGGCCGTCCTGCAGCGTCACGTTCGCCCGCGCGAGCGTGAGCAGCCCCAGGTCCACCCAGATGTCACGCATCCACAGCGCGGGCTTGCCCGTTTTCGGGTACCAGTAGTCGCGGAGATTGCCGCGAACGTAGTCCGCCAGTTCCTGGCCGGTGACCGGCGGAACCAGCGTGCCGGGTGCCGGGCCGTGCAGGCACAGCCCTCCCTCCCGCAGTTCCCTGCGGCTGACCGGGGACACCGGCCGCTCGTACAGCTCGCCCATGGCCCAGGTGACATGGCTGCGGGTGGCGTCCGCCAGCTCGGAGCTGACCACGTACGAGCAGTGCAGCTTGTCCGCCAGATCCTCGTCCCTGATCAGGGCTTCGTGCGTGCGCTGCAGCCGCGCCCGCTGCGCGTCGCCGATGTGCTCGCCGACCAGTGCCACCAGATCCAGGTCGCTCCGGCCGGGCTGGTAGTCCCCGAGCGCCAGCGACCCGTGTGCCCACAGCGCCACCAGCGGCACCACCCCGGCCGCGTCCGCGGTGAACCGCTCCAGCAACGGTCTGGCCAAATCGGTGCTCATGCTGCGGGCCTCACATTCCTGCGCCAGCGAGAGGTCGGCCGGGCCCATCGATGTACCGATGGGCCGCATCTAACAAGCCCATTAGTACATCGATGCGAGCTGGCCAGGCCCGGCCGCCGGGGAACAGCGCCTCGGTCTGCCCGGTCATGCCTGCTGGCCGAGGTCGGCGTGCCTTAGTGCTCCCACCATGGCCTTCCCCGCCTGCCGGTCGGCACCGGCTCGGGGGCCCCCGCGCGGCCTGGCGCGGCAGTGGCGGATCCGGCCGCGGTTCCGGCGGGCTCCCTGCCCGGTCCGGTGGGG
>JASHOI010000761.1 GCA_030041195.1 Streptosporangiaceae bacterium
CCGGCCAGCGCGGCCACCGACTCCGCCAGCGGCCCAAACCCCCACCCGCTGTCGATCACCAGCACACAAAAATCGCCCGGCGCGACTCCCAGCGCCTCCCGGGCCTGCGCCTGCGGCGGGGCGCCGTAAAACGCCGGGCGCACCGGCGGCGGCACCACCGCCACCGCCGCCCGCGGCAAAAAACGCCGCACAAACCCCGCCGCCGCCGCCGACGTCACCAAAAACAAATCAGTCCCCTCCGCGGCCCAGATCCGGTGCACCGCCACGTCGGTACACAGCACCACCGTCACCAGCCCCGGCATCTCGGCCTTCAGCCGTCCCGCCGCCGACGCGCCGGTCGCGAACACACTCAGCACCAGATCAGCCGGCTCTCGCCCCAGTTCCGCGGCCAACGCCGGCACCAGCCGCGCGTTCGACGCCCGGTCCATCCGCCCCGCCAGCCCGCTGCCGGTCCGCAAATGAGCAAAATGCAGCCCGTCATACAACCCAGGAACCGCGACCAGCCGGTTGAACAACCGCATCCCCGCGCCACCACGCCACGGCCCCAGCAGCGACATGCTGTCCAGGCACCGAGTCCGCCACCCGGATTGCTCCAGCAACTGCGCGCAACAACGCGCCATCATCTGATGACCAAGCCCCAACGGCCCGGTCAACAGCACCGCTGCCTTCGACACGTGACCTCCAGCCCAGCGCCCCGGCCGCAGGGACAGCCGCAGCCGGGCACGGCGGTGAGCGAGGTGGCTAACTTTCCTGCCGAGCCTTCTCGTTCTGGTTCAGTTCCTCGACAACCCGATACGAGATTCCTTCCCCATCACGTCCCTTATCGTCGCGCTTCGATCGACTTAAGCCTGCCGTCCGGCTGGGTGAGACGCAATCACACAATCTGGGTGATTCGATCCCACCCAGAGCGGAGAGAGGCTGGTTCCCAGGCAGGTCCAGGAGAGGCGCAGCTCCGGAAGAGGCTCGGAATTGGGCATCATCGCTGCAGGCCCCAGGTTCGGCTTCGCGACCTCCCGGGCGCCGTGTGCTGCCTGGCCGCCGGCGGCTGGCAGCTGCTGGTCTCGGGCCACGACAGCGCCGGTCCAGCGCACTAGCCAGCGGCTCGCCCGGGCCCGCGCGGCTTCCCGGTCAGGTTCGTGGCTTGTTGACGTCGAGCGGGACGGATTGGGCGCTGATCACCGCGAGAGACGTCAGTTCCGGGGACGTGATCCCGTTCAGGGTCCAGTCGGTGAACACCCGCATCCGGTTCCCGGACATCGCGTACAGGTGGTAGCCGCGGGTGAGGGCGTTGGCGGCCGGCCCGGACAGCGGGATGTGCAGCGGGTTAGCGGCGGCCGCCAGCCCGCCGAGGTCCACCAGGAAGCCCAGATCGCGGTGCTTGTACGGCCGCGCGGTGCCCTTGCCGAGCGAGGCGGCGACGTTCCTGGCCACGAGCGTCCCCTGCCGCTGCGCGTGCTGCGCGGTCATGCCACAGACCTGGCCGGGGCGGGTCAGGTCGGGTACTGCCGCGCAGTCCCCGCACGCGTAGATGCCCTGGGTGCCGGGCACGGCCATGAACTCGTCGACCACCAGGCGCCCGCGGTCAGTGGCCAGGTCGATGTCGTCCACCAGGGGATCGGCGCGGACTCCCACGCACCAGATCAGCGACCTGGTGGGAACCTTGTCCCCCGTGGTCAGCTGCACCGAGCCGTCGAGGGCCTCGGCGACTGACTCGCCGGTCAGTACCTCGACACCGCGCCGCCGCAGTACCCGCTCGGCGGTCTTGGACAGCCGCGGATCCAGTTCGGCCAGCACCCGCGGCGCGAGGTCCAGCAGCAACCACCGGATCTTCTGGCCGGCCAGACCGGGCAGCACCCGGGCCAGCCGGGTGGTCAGCAGCTGGCCGTGCGCGGCGACCTCGGTGCCGGTGTAGCCGGCGCCGACCACCACGAACGTGCAGCGTGCCGCTCGCTCCGCTGGGTCCGCGGCCACGGCGGCCAGCTCGAGCTGCCGGATGATGTGGTCGCGCAGGTACGTGGCTTCGCTGATCGTGCGGAAACCGTGCGCGTAGTCGGCGATGCCCGGAATCGGGAGCAGCTTGTTCACGCTGCCCGCGGTCAGGATGAGCCGGTCGTAGCCGGCCTGGCCGGAGGAGCCCTCCGGCCCCTTCCAGCTCACCGTCTTGCGCTTGGCGTCGACGCGGTCCACGGTGCCGAGCACGAACCGGGTCTTGCGCAGCCGGCCGGCCAGCGAGACGCGGAGGTGCGGCCCGTCGATCAGCGCGCCCGTCAGCTGCGGCATCAACGGAAGGTACAAGAAGTAGTCGGTGGAGTTGATCACCATGATCTCGGTCGTGGCACCGATCAGCCGGGACAGTTCCCGGGCGGCGTTGAAGCCGGCGAAACCAGCCCCGACGATCACCACCCGATGCTGCTTCTGCGGCTCCGCCATCTTGCCTCCTCACTCATGCGGCGGCGGTCCCTGAGGTCTGCATGCCGGGGGGAGTAGGGGTGCCTTGTGCGGGGGGGGCAACAGCGGAGAGCGGCCGGGCGGCCTGTTCCAGCTGCTTGCCCTCGGCCGGGATGCCGAGCAGAACCTCGAGCATGCCTCCACCGACGATGATAACGCCGCCGACGATGTAGCCGACGAACGGGCGGAACCGGTCGTTGCCCGCGCCATCGCCGTGCGCCTGCCGTCGCTCGCCCGACACGGCCGGTGAAATCATGCAAACCGGATGATGCCGCCTCACCCTTCCCGGCCCGACGCTGGTTTACACGGAGCGAAAAGGCCGAGGGAGGAGCCATGGAACGACTCGCGACCGGCTGCGAGGCCATCGACCGCGATGAGATGCTCGTGCACGACTGGCGCGTGTCTCAGCTCACGCGTCTGGGCGTCCCCTGGGTGCTGGCGGAGATCTGCGCCGACAGGATCGACTGGCATCAGGTGGCCCGGCTGGTGGAACGCGGCTGCCCGCCGGGGCTCGCACTGCGCATCGTCCGCTGACGTGAGCCGCGAGGACCCGCCGAGATGGCCGTTCGCACGGACTGGCGTGACGATGCCGCCTGCCGGGACGCCGATCCGGACCTGTTCTTCCCGATCGGCACGACCGGGGCGGCGCTGCGCCAGATGGACGAGGCGAAACGGATCTGCCGCACCTGCCCGGGGCATATTCAGTGCCTGGCCTGGGCGCTGGACAACGGCGTCACAGACGGCGTGTGGGGAGGTACCACGCCGGAGGAGCGGCGGGTCATCCGCAGCCTTCCCGTAAGAAAGCTCATCAGCAAGGAAAACGGCGATGACCAGCGTTATAACCCGGCAGAGCAACGAGAACATGCAGTACGTGCGCAGGTTGCCGAGGCAAAAGCAGCCCGGATTCTCCGCTGCCAATGATCACGGCCACTAGCCGGGCGCCGATGACGGCAGCGGAGGACGCCGTCCGCGCCATCGCCGGCCAGCTCGTCTTCTTCCCCGAGGTCCAGCAAGCCAGCGCCCAGGATGCCGGGATCCGTCACGGCTGGCAGGGCGGCTTCGCCCGCGACTTTGCCACTGCGGACGGCGAGAGCGTGATGGTGGCGGCAATCACCCGGCAGCAGTTCGCTGATCTGGCGAAGACGACCAGGCTCGCCGGGACCTTCGCGTTCCTGGAACGCGTGCTGTACGCGGACTTTTCCAGCTGCGCCGACCTGTATGCGCATCGGGGTGTCATCGCCACGATGCTGGCGCCGTGGTTTTCCAAGCGCACCATGGCCGACCTGACGGCGGCGTTCGCGGGAACCTCGGTGCCGTGGACGCGCCTGCACGACCTCAACGGCCGGCCGGGTCACCGTGGTGCGGTTGGGTCGCTGAAGCGGTAAAGGCATCCATCGGCTACCACAGGTTGTGCTGCGCCGCGATCGGGTCGCCGGCCCATTCGTCCATGGCGTCCAGGTTGTCCTGCGCCGGGTGCTTCTCGGCGGCCGGACCTTCGGCGAACGCACGGAGCAGGTTGCCGGTGACGCGTTTGACGAAGGCGGCGCCGTGCGCGTTGACGCCGAAGCCAGCGTATTGCGCCGGATTGAACGTCCCCACCCACCGCATGGTCCCGCTGTTGAACACCCCGGCACCGCTGGAGTGCGTGTAGTAGGCCGAGTCCGAATAGCTGTTCACGCCGCGGCAGGTGAGCGGCGAGTGGGACAGGATCTGGATCGGCCGCTCGACCGGCCAGTCCGGGTTCACCCGGTCGTACTCGATCCCAACCACGCCGGGGAAGCTGGTGCCCTTCTGCACGCCGGTCCCTCGGAACATCCATGCGTCGGGGGTTTCCACGACGTATGCCGCGTCGGTGGGATTGGACTCGTACAGCGTGCCGGTCATCGAGGATTCGGCGTCCGCGTCCGGCGGCTCCCGCCAGTCGTTCGTGACCAGCGCGTTGTCCTTGCCGTACATGGGGTCTTCCATGTAGCTGGTCTTGTAGCAGATGACCTGGCGGTTGGCGCCGAGGCTGCTGCTCTGCAGGCGGATGCGCCGGAAACAGCAGTTCGCGCCCAGGAACGCGACGTTCACGCCCGCGTTCCTGGCATCGGTGACCGACCACCGTTCCGCCGGCGTCCAGTACTCGTCGTGCCCGAGCGAGAAGAAAGCGCTGGCCCCGTGCAGCAGGTTCGGCTCGGTGGCGACCTCCATGCTGGTGACGTACGCGAGCGGGATTCCGATGCGCTCGGCGAGCTGGATCACCGGGCGCTCGTGCGCGAGGAACAGGAAAGCCCCGTTGAGGTCGTAAGGCCGGTCCAGGCTGACCACCAGCGACCGGTTGTCGTAGTCGGAGAGCCCGCCAGGCCCGTTGTACAGGTCGTAGCCGCCCCAGGTGTTGTAGGCCTGCCAGGTAGACGTCGAGTTCTTGAGCACCACCTTGCCCGCGGTGGTAGTTGACCGCACGGTGACCGGAACGAACCGCTGGCCGCCGGTCTCCGCGTCCATCCGCAGCAGGTAGGAACCGTCCGGCCAGTCATCGGTCGGAATGGTCAGCGACGGCCCCCAGCTGGTTTCCACGGTGTTGACCTCGGCGGTCACGGTCGCAGCGCTCTGCTGGCGCCCGGGCACGCTCTGCGACTGCCACACCAGCCGGGCCAGATCGCCCTTATACCAGCCCATCCGGAATGCCTTGACCGAGAACTCGCGCGCGGTGGTCGACGCGTACAGCGCGATCGGCTCACCAGGCAGCACGCTGTACTGGCCGGCGTAGCCGATCATCTCGTCCGGAGCGCCGAGCGAGCTGAGGTACCAGTTCGGATCGCCGGGCAGCTCATTCTCGCTGACCACCTTGCGCACCACGGGCCGGGCGGCCTTCGGGCGCGCAACGGCGCGGGAGGCGCCTGAATTGTCTGACCCGGCGGCCTTCACGGCCGCGACGACGGCGGCCGGCACTGCGGCCGCGGCAGCGGCCAGGCCAAGAAAGGTCCGCCGCGAACGGGGGCGCGGTGTCATCCCTCAAGCATGGCCCAGTAGCTTGAGCCTCAGCGCTTATTTCGGTAACAACAGTAAAACTTCGGGGCAAAGCGTAGGGTCGGGTAGTCGAACACTTGGCCAACTGTCTGCGGCCCGGCTCTCGGCGCTGTGGGCTGTACTTCGGAACCACGTGAAGGAGTCAGTGGATGCCGCACGGCGCCCTCCCGAGCACCGCCACCTGCCCGGTCCGGCGCCGTCGCGTACCCGCCCGGTGGTAGCCCGGTGACCGTCGCTGGCGGTGCGCCCGAGCCGCAGTTCGCCACGCGTGTCGGCGGCCCCAGAACACGGCGTGTCCGTATCCCGCTGACCCTGCCCGCGCGACCGGCGGCCCCGGCCAGGGAAGCCGCTCCGGCCGCCGCTCCGAGCCCGCCCCCGGAGCCGCTGCAGGACCGGGTCCGCTTGCTGCTCCGCCGTCACTGGCTGATAACCGTGCTGGCGGCTGCCGGGCTGCTGCTCCGGGCGGCCACCGAGCTCGCATACCAACCCGCCCTGATCTACGTCGACACGCTCAAGTACCTGTACGGCGCATCGCCCGGTGCCGACCCGCTGGGGTACAAGGTCGTTCTGCTCGCGGTCGGCAACCTCGAATTCGTGGCGCTGCTCCAGCATCTGCTCGGCGTTGCCGTGGCCGTCCTCATCTATGTCGTCGCGCTGCGGCGCGGCGCGACCCGGTGGCTCGCGGCCCTGGCCGCCGTCCCGGTGCTGCTCGATGCCTACCAGATCCAGATGGAGCAGACGATCATGCCGGACGTCTGGTTCGACGCGATGATCGTGGCCGGGCTGGCGGTCCTGCTCTGGCGCCCAGCGCTGACCGTCCCGTTCGCGATCGCGGGCGGCCTGATCCTCGGATCCTCGGCAACAGTCAGGGCGGCAGGCGAGATCCTTATCCTGCCCGCGCTGGTCTACGTGCTGGCGGCCGCTGGTGGCTGGCGCCGCGCGATCGATCTGGCCATCTCCCTGTGCGTGGCCTTCGCGCTGCCGATCCTCTGTTACTGCAGCGTCTCCTACGTCACGACCGGGCACTTCTGGCTGTCCCGCGCGCAGAGCACCTCCGGCAGGCTGGCGGCGGCGGCGGACTGTGCGACGCTGAAGCTGCCGGCCGATGTACGGCCGCTGTGCCCGACCCCGGGCGAGCAGGCGCAGGGTCCGGACTGGCTGGAGCACAGCACCCAATCGCCGCTGCACGCGGCTCCCATCCCGCCCGGTGCCAGCAGGGCCGCGCTGATCGGCATGCTGGATTCGGCGGTCGAGCACCAGCAGCCGGGCAGGGTTGCGGCGGCGATCGCCCGCGATTCGGTGCGGCTCTTTGCTCTGACCCGCGATCCCATCGAATCGGTCACGCCGATCTCGCGCTGGCAGTTCCAGGACCATTACCCCGTGTACCCGCCGTGGGTAAACCTCGGGCCCGGAAAAACGATCATCGTCGGCGTGCAGAAGGTAGCGTTCGGCGCGTTCCACTTCCGGCGGCTCGGCCGGGAGCAGGTCGACCATCCGGTTGCGGCTTTCCTGCGCTCCTACCAGCTCGATGGCGGCTACACGCCTGGTCCGCTGCTCGCGTTGTTCACGCTGGCGGGCGTCGTCGGCTCGGTCCTGGCGCTGCTGGGCCGGGCTGGTGGCGCCCGGGGCCGGCAGTTCGCCCTGGCTTGCCTGCTGTTCACGGTCACCGCCGCGACGGTGCTGCTGGTGCCGGACGTCCTGGAGTTTTCCTGGCGTTACCAGCTCCCGGCGGTGGTTACGCTCCCGCCAGCCGGCGTGCTGGGATTCGGCGCCATGCTGAACGCCGGCCGGGCCCGGAGCGAGTCCAGGGGTGAGCGCGTGATCGCGGCTTCCGACGTGGCCTGGGTCCCGGGAGCGGATTCAGGATCTCCAGACTCCGCATGATCCTGGAGCACTTCTAAAGGACCGTCTCAGTGCGGGCGCAACATCGCTGGACAGCCTGGAGGCATGAGGAGTTCCGACTCACTGCTCCCAGCAGATCACTTACCTGCAACACAGTCACAGGCGCCACAGGCTCCGTCGGCATCATGCCCGGCCGGCGTCCAGGCCGAGATCGTGATTCCGGTGCGTAATGAGGAGCGGGATCTGGGTCGGAGTGTGCGCCGGCTGCACAGTTTTTTGGGTGCGGGGTTTCCGTTTTCGGCGCGGATCACGATTGCGGATAACGGCAGTGATGACGGGACGTGGTCGCGGGCGGTGGTGCTGGCGGCGGAGCTGGATGGGGTGGCTGCGGTGCGGCTGGAGCGTCC
>JASHOI010000762.1 GCA_030041195.1 Streptosporangiaceae bacterium
CCGCGGTCGGCGGCGCGCTCGGCCGGGTGACCGCGGCCCAGGTCCGGGCCAGGTGGCCGGTGCCGCGTTCCGCGTGCGCGGCGATGGACGGCATCGCGATAGCGGCCGGCTCGGTCCCCGCCCTCGCCGACGGGCCCGGCCCGGAGCGGCTGGCCGCGTCGGCGTTCACCTGGGTCGACACCGGGGATCCCATCCCAGCGGGCCTGGACACGGTCGTCGAGCGCGAGCGGGTCGAGCTCGGCGCCGACGGCAGCGCGCTGATCACCGGCCCGGTGCCGCTGGGACTGCACGTGCGCGCCAGGGGTGAGGACTTCCCGGCCGGCCAGCTGCTCATCCCGGCCGGTCATCGCCTGCGCCCGGTCGACCTGGCCGCCGCTGCGGCCGCCGGGCACGCCACGCTGGACCTCGCCCGCAGGCCCGTGGTCGCGCTGATCCCGACCGGTGACGAGGTGCGGCCACCCGGCTCGGCGCTCGGGCCGGGCGACGTCACCGAGAGCAATTCGCTCATGCTCGCCGCGCGAGCGGGCCAGAACGGTGCCACGGCGCTGGTCAGCGACGTGCAGCCGGACCAGCAGGACGCGATCGCGGCCGCGGTCCGCGGCGCCGCGGCCGGCGCGGACCTGGTTCTGGTGCTCGCGGGATCCAGCGCCGGGCGCAGCGACCACACGGCCGATGTCCTTGCCCGGGTCGGCGGCCTGGCGGTCCGCGGGGTCGCGGTGCGGCCCGGTCACCCGGTGCTGCTGGGCCACGTCGTGGCGCGACGGCAGCGAGCCGTCCACCCGGCCACGATCGTCCCGGTGATCGGGGTGCCCGGGTACCCGCTCGCCGCCGCGGTGATCTTCGAGCTGTTCGCCGTGCCGCTGATCGCCGCGCTGCAGGGCGCGCGGCCCCCGGTCCGGGCGGTGCAGTGGGCCCGGCTGGCCTGCGACTGGACCTCGTCGCCCGATGTCGAGGACTGGGTTCCGGTGTCGCTGACCCCCGCACCGGGGGGCGCGGAGGCCGGCGCCGGGGTCCTGGCCACGCCGGGCAGGCGCGGCGCCGCGGCGATCAGCCGGCTGATGCGCGCCGACGCCTGGTGGCCGATTCCGGTCGGGCAGGCAAAGTTCGTCCGCGGCGAGCTCATCGGCGTGCACCCGGTGCCCGGCGCGTCGTGACCCGCCGGAGGCCGTCAGGTCTCCGGCGGGTGGTCGGCCTGCCAGGTCCGGGCGAGCTGCTGGAGCCGCGCGGCCGTTCCGGCCAGCGGCTGCCCGCGGCCGACCGCGACGCCGAGGAAATACGCGGTCAGCGGCGCGGCCGGCCGGTCCACGAGGTGCGCCGCCACCCTGGCCAGGTTCAGCACGGTCTTCTGCGTCGCGTCCTCCGGGTCGATGCCGAGCTCGGCGGATAGCGCGTCGGTCCAGTCGTCGAGGGTGCTCATCGTCCTCCGTTCGCGTCCGGGCTGTCCGGTCGAGCCATTCAGTCTGACAGCAGGTCGACCAGCTCGTCACCGCGCGCGGTGCGGCTGGCCCATACGCTCGGCCCGGACTTTTCGCGCGCGATCAGGCCGGCCGCGGCCAGTTGGTGGAGGTGATAGGTCGCCGTGGTGGGCGCGCAATGTACGGCCGCGGCCAGGTCACTCACGGTCAGCGGCTGGCGAAGGGCCCGAAGCATGGCGGCGCGCACCGGGCCCAGGATCCTTGCCAGCGCGCTCCCGGCCATGTTCCGGTGCTGCGGAAGCGGGTAGCCGATCCAGCAGACGTCGGGCCGTTCGAAGTCGAAGAGCAGCGCGTCGCGGCCGGCGATCATCGGCACCAGCGCCAGCCGGCGGGAGCCTATCGGGCCAAGGCGGTGCAGCGTGAAGCTCCGGTCACAAGGGGCCACGAAACCGAACGTCCCGTCGTGGTAGCTGAGTCCGGGGTGCAGGCCGTTCAGCAGCGCCGTCATCCCGCCGCGCACCGCCGCGGTGCCGACCCGCCGGATCTCGCGGTCCAGCAGCGGCCCGGCGGCCCGCCATTGCGGCTCAGCCACCGACCAGGTATCCAGTGACGCGTCGGCCATGGATTTGAGCCAGCGGCGGGGCTGGTCAGCCGCGGCCCGCCATTGCTGCCGGCGATAGAGGCCGCCGTCGGCAACCTCCAGCTCGCCGGTGAGCGTGGCGCCGGGCATGTCCCGCAGCCTGGCGGCCTGGTCAGCGACGGACGTGTCGGCCAGCGGCGAGATCGGCGTGCAGGAGTCCGGTAGCACCGTCCAGCCACGTGCGGTGAGCGACCGCGCGGCGAACCGCGCCCGCGGGCCCAGTCCATCGCGGACGGCGGCGATAAGGCCGGCCGGCGCGCCCCAGCATTGTCCCGAAACCGCCTGGAGCAGCAGCGCGAGCACCGATTGCTGCGGGGCCAGCACGACCGAGACCGCCGGCGCGTCGGGCGCGCGCGTCCGCAGTTCGTGGCCGGGCCCGTGAGCCCGTGTCGCCGCAGCCATCCCGGTTTCTCCCATGTGTCTACCGTGCGCCCTGACGAACGGAGCTGACCAGCCCGGCTGGCGCCGGCCCGCGAGGCGATTCCGGTCCGTGACCGAGGCGCCGTCGGATCGTTACCTCGAAGTTCTTCGAGCTAGTCATGACACCGGCACGCCTCTGGCCGAGGATCACAGCCAGTGATCGGGGACGCGCATGTTCTTGCGGAGGGAGCACACATGAATCTGCGGAGACGTAAGCTGCGCCTCGCGGCGGTTGCCGTGGCCGCGGCGGCCGCCCTGGTCGTGGCGGGCTGCTCGACCAGCAGCAGCACACCGGCCAGCTCGTCCGGCACCCCGGTGAAGGGCGGCACGGCGACGATCGCCCTGGAGGCCGGTGTCACCTTGAGCTGGATCTTCCCGTTCTACTCGATCACGAACGCGGGCGTTTTCAACGACAACCAGTTCCAGTACCTGATGTACCGGCAGCTGTACATGTTCGGCAACAACACCGAAACGTCGGTGTCCGTGAACTACCCGCTGTCCCCGGCGGACCCGCCCGATTACACCAACGGCGGCAAGACCGTGGTGATCAACCTCAAGGGCTGGAAGTGGTCCGACGGCGAGACCGTCGACGCCGACTCCCTGATCTTCTTCCTGAACATGACCGAGGCGGAAAAGGCGAACTGGGACGCGTACGTTCCAGGTCTGCTGCCGGACAACATCGTGTCCTACAAGGCCACCGGCCCGGACCAGGTGACCCTCCAGCTCAACCAGGGCTACTCCAGCCTGTGGTACACCTACAACCAGCTGTCCGAACTCAACCCGATGCCGCTGGCCTGGGACGTCACCAGCCTGACGGGCAAGCCGGGCAGCGGCGGCTGCAGCACCGACAGCGCGGCCGACGGCTGGGCCAAGTGCAAGGCGGTCTACAACTTCCTGACCGCGCAGTCGAAGATCGCCACGACGTACGCGACCAGCCCGCTCTGGTCGGTGGTCGATGGGCCGTGGAAGATGTCCAGCTTCAACACCGACGGCAACGTCACCATGGTCCCGAACACCGCCTACTCCGGCAGCCCCAAGCCGACCCTGTCGGCGATCAAGTTCGTGCCGTTCACCAGCGACACGGCCGAGTACACGGCGCTGAAGACGGGGTCTGTCGACGTGGG
>JASHOI010000763.1 GCA_030041195.1 Streptosporangiaceae bacterium
CGGAGTACCAGGAGGGGTAAGACCCGCGATGGACGATCTGACGGAGATGCTGAAGGGCACGCTCGAGGGCTGCGTGCTGGAAGTCATCGGCAGCGAGGAGACCTACGGGTATGCCATCACGCGCCGGCTGAACGAGCTCGGCTTCGCCGACGTCGTGGAGGGGACGGTCTACACCATCTTGCTGCGATTGGAGAAGAACGGGCTCGTCCAGGTGACGAAACGACCATCCGGGATAGGCCCGCCGCGCAAGTTCTATGCGCTCAACGACGCGGGACGCGAAGAACTCGCGACGTTCTGGACGAAATGGGAGTTCCTCTCATCACGAATCGACAAGCTCAGGGAGGGCGGGAGATGAACCTCTGGGAGACCATGACAGGCAGCGATCTCACCAGGGAATGGCAGGCGTTCGAAGCCCGGGCCGGGGCGTTGCCGGCCGACTACCGGGCGGCGTGGGAACAGATCAAGGTTCACCTCTTCCCCTACGCGGGCTTCACCGGCCGCAACCTGATGCCGATCCTCGACGGCGCGCTGGGCCTGCTCGAAGAAACAGCGGCGGACGGGCTGAGCATTCACCAGGTGCTCGGCGACGACATCAAGGGCTTCTGCGCGGCGCTGGCCGACGGAGAAGGGGGCCGGAGCTATCGCGACCGGTGGCGCCAGCAGCTGAACAGGAACGTCGCAAGGAAACTGGGCCAGCTAGGAGGGTGACGTGGCCATCCAGGACATCATCGACGGCAAGAAGCAGTGGCGGGCGCACATGGCGCGAGTCAAGGCGCTCCCGCCGGACTACCAGATCGTATACAAGGAGATTCAGAGGTACCTCTTCAAAGTCGGTGGCGGGACCCTGCTCCCAGGCATTGTCGATTTCTTCGAGGAGGGCATCGCGGCCGGCAAGGGAGTCCTGGAACTCATCGGCAACGACGTCGCTGCCTTCTGCGACGACCTGGTCAAGGACTCGCGCACCTGCGCGGACATCCACCAATAGCAAATGAATCTCGTTGCTGCACTTTGCTGCTGGACCAAAAACAGTAGCGGCCGATTTATGGCCAGAATTAGTCCTTGACCTGCGGTGGAGCTGAGGGGATTCGAACCCCTGACCCCCTCCATGCCATGGAGGTGCGCTACCAGCTGCGCTACAGCCCCTTAATGCATACCTATTCTAACCAGCCGTCACAACTACCGGCGGCGCTCGCAGCCGCGACGCGCACCGGCAGGCCGCAAGGCCACGTCAGTGTACAAGACCGCCCGAGGCGAACGCATCCGGAGCGACTGCCGGCCGGCATCGATCAGCTCGCCGCGGCCTCTTCATCCGGTCCGGCCGCGAGCACTGGCACCGGCTCGGGGGCCAGGTCTGGCAGCTGGCCGACGTTGTGCTCCAGCAGCCGCCAGTTCCCCCACCGCTGGCCCAGAACGGACCACGAGCAGTTGCCGAGCGGGCCGAGGACCCGGGTGCGCTCCGGAAGGCCGAGCAGCCGGGAAATGCCGAGGTTGATCGCCGCCCCATGGCTGACGATGACCGCCAGCGACCCGTCCAGGCCTTCGGCGATCCGCTGCAACACCGCAGCCACCCGGTCGGACACGGTGCTGACCGGCTCGCCGTCCGGGGGGTTCCACTGCGCGTACGACTCGGGGTAGCCCTCGCGGATCTCCCGGTCGGTCAGTCCTTCCCATGCGCCGCCGCCACGCTCGCGCAGGTCCTTCTCGAGCTGCACCGGCAGCCCGGTGAGTCTGCCCAGGTAATCGGCGGTCTCGGCGGCGCGGGCGAGGTCGGAGGAAAAAATGGCGTCCGGGTGCATGGCAGCCAGGTAACGGGCGGAGTCACGGGCCTGCTCGTGCCCGGTCTGGTCCAGCGAGATGTTGCTGTGGCCCTGGAACCGGCGCTCGGCGTTCCACGCCGTCTGGCCGTGCCGCCAGAGCACGAGCCTGCTCGCCGGCCCCGCGGCGCGATCAGGCCCGACGCCCGTGGCGCCGGGCTCACGACCCGCCATGCTCAGCGCTGCCCGTTGCCGGGGGAATCCGGCCGACGCGCCCCGGCGATGGCGGGCTCGGGCAGCGGTATCTGCGGGCAGTCCTTCCAGAGCCGTTCGAGCGCGTAGAACACGCGCTCATCGGCGTGCTGCACGTGGATGACCACGTCGATGTAGTCGAGCAGCACCCAGCGTCCTTCACGCTCGCCCTCGCGGCGCACCGGCTTCGCGCCTACCCGGCGCAGCTTCTCCTCGATCTCGTCAACGATCGACCTGACCTGGCGGTCGTTCGATGCGGAGCACAGCAGGAAAGCGTCCGTGATTACGAGCTGGTCGCTGACGTCGTAGGCAATGATGTCTGTTGCGAGCTTGTCCGCCGCTGCCGCAGCGGCGATCTCCACGAGCTCGACGGCCCTTTGGGTGGCTGTCACGTGTGCTGCTCGTCCTCCTCAAACTTCCAGCCCTAGCCTCTACCATCGCACATCAGCACGCGACGTGGCACGACGCAGTTCAGGCTATCCGGCAATCGCGCATGATCCGACTCAGCCGCGCCATCCGGCAGCGTCCGCTTTCCGGTAGAGCGCCCGCTTGGAGATGTACTGCACGATTCCGTCCGGGACCAGGTACCAGATGGGCTCCCCGGCCTCGACCCGCTGCCGGCATGTGGTCGACGAGATCGCCAGCGCCGGGATCTCGATCAGGCTGACCCGGTCGTCAGGCAGGCCAGCCCCGCTCAGGCGGTGGCCGGGCCGGGTGCAGCCGACGAAATGCGCCAGCTTGAAGAGTTCGTCCGCATCCTGCCAGGTCATGATCTGCTGCAGCGCGTCCGCGCCGGTGATGAAGAAGAACTCCGTGTCCGGCCCGCGAGTCGCCCGCAGGTCGCGGAGCGTGTCAATGGTGTACGTGGGCCCGGGACGGTCGATGTCCACCCGGCTGACCGAGAACCGCGGGTTTGAGGCGGTTGCGATCACGGTCATCAGGTAGCGGTCCTCCGACGGGGAAACCAGGCGGCCCTCCTTCTGCCACGGTTGCCCGGTCGGCACGAAGATCACTTCGTCCAGCGCGAAGAAGTGCCCGACCTCGCTCGCCGCCACCAGGTGCCCGTGATGGATGGGGTCGAACGTGCCGCCCATCACTCCGATCCGCCCGGCGGCGTGCCCTATCCGCGCAGCGGTCTGCCCGTCGTCCATGAAGTGACTCTAGATGCAAGCTCCGACAGCGATCGCTAGCTCCCTAAATGTCGGATCTGCGTCCGGGTGATCTGTTGACCGACGCCGATCGCCAGCACGACGACCCCGGGTCGAGCGCCACCTGGCTGCCGGCCGACGCTCCTTGCTAGGCGAGGCCGGGCAGTGGGGGCTCGCCGTCCGCCCACCGGCGCAGCCGTACCGCCTTGCCAACTTCACTGCGCGGGATGGTCCCAGCCTCGAGCACCCGCACGGTCACACCGACGCCGAGCTGCTCGCGCAGCCGCGACTCGAGTTCCTCGGCGGGCGGCATCGGGGCGGAGCTATACGTTCCAGGCTCTATGCAGGCGAGGAGGCGCGACGGGATCTCGCGCTCGTCAACGACGAGAAGGTAATCGGGGGCGATGGCGGGATCGGTGAGCAGCACCCGCTCCACCTCGCTCGGGTAGACGTTCACGCCCCTGATCACGAGCATGTCGTCCCGGCGGCCGGTGATCTTGCTCATCTTCACCAGGGTCCGGCCGCAGGCGCAGGTGCCGCGGCGCAGCGTCGCGATGTCGCCGGTCCGGTACCGCAGCAGCGGCAGCGCCTCCTTGGTGACCGTGCTGAACACCAGCTCGCCCGGCGTCCCGTCCGGCGCCGGCTGGCCGGTGGCCGCGTCGACGGTCTCGACCAGGAAGTGGTCCTCGTTGACGTGCAGCCCGTCGGCGGCCACCACGCACTCCGCGGCAACGCCGGGGCCGATGACCTCGGACAGTCCGTAGATGTCCAGGGCGCGCAGGCCGAGCAGTTCCTCGATCCTGCCGCGCATGGCGTCGGTCCAGGGTTCGGCACCGAACAGGCCCGCGGACAGCCGCAGCCCCTTGCCGGGCCCGAGGCCGGCCTCGGCCAGCGCCTCGCCGAGCCGGATCGCGTACGAGGGCGTGCAGGTCAGGATGTCCGGCTGCAGGTCGCGGAGCAGGGTCACCTGGCGGGCGGTCATCCCGCCGGAGACCGGCAGCACGGTGGCGCCGAGCTCGATCGCGCCCTGGTGGATGCCGAGCCCACCGGTGAACAGGCCGTAGCCGTAGGCGTTGTGCACGAGGCTGGCCGGCCCGGCGCCGGCCGCCGCCAGCGCTCTGGCGCACACCCGCGCCCACAGCTTCAGGTCGGCGCGGGTGTAGCCGACCAGCGTGGGCCGTCCCCCGGTGCCGCTGGAGCCGTGCAGCGCCACGACCTCCTCCGGAGGGACCGCGAACATCCCGAACGGATAGCCGCGCCACAGGTCGTCCTTGGTGGTCATCGGCAGCCGGGGCAGGTCCGCGAGCGTGACGTCGGCGCCGCCGGCGACGCCCGCGGCCTTGAGCCGCCCCGCCTGAACCCCGTCGGCTGCGATCAGCCGGTCGATCATGCCGCGCAGCCGGCTCTGCTGCAGCTCGGCGAGTTGCTCGGCCGGCATTGACTCGGCCTCAGGCTCGAACATGGGCACTGCTTGCTCGTCGGTCATGCTTGATTCTCTCGCGCCGGCCGCCCGCGCCCAGCGCCTCATTGGTGTGGTGGGTCCCCCGCTGCTGTAACAACGACAGCAAGCTTCCCTTGATCAACGTCGGGCGCGGGCTTTGGGGCACTTGACATCGCGTTCCGGCACGCCGCCGGGGCAACGGGATCGAGATATTGCGCGTTTGGCCATACGATGGGCCCATGACCTCTGTGCCCGACCGCTCCCGGGTGCGTCTACCCGGTATCAGTTCCCGCGCCTACGAACATCCGGCCGACCGCTCCGCCCTGGTGGCGCTGCGGAAGCTGTCCGGGTTCGACACTCTGCTCCGCCGCCTGGCCGGGCTGTTCAACGACCGCAGCCTGCGGCTGATGTTCCTCGCCAGTTCCGTGCGCGCGTCCGAGCAGCAGTTCCCGCAGCTGTACCAGTCCATGCTGGATGGCTGCTACATCCTGGACCTGCCGACGGTGCCCGAGTTGTTCATCACCCAGAACCCGCTCGTCAACGCGATGACTCTGGGCGCCGACAAGCCGTTCATGGTGATCACCACCGGCATGGTCGACCTGATGGACCCCGAGGAGATGCGGTTCGTGATCGGGCACGAGCTCGGTCACGTTCTCTCCGGGCACGCGGTGTACCGCACGATGCTGTACCACCTCCTCAACCTGGTCACGCGGATCGCCTGGCTGCCGATCGTGCTCCCGGCCAAGGGCATCATCTGGGCGCTCGAGGAGTGGTACCGCAAGTCCGAGCTGTCCTGCGACCGCGCGGGCCTGCTCGCTGGCCAGGACGTCGAGGCCGCGCGCCGCGCGCTGATGAAGACGGCTGGCGGGTCCCGGCTGGTCGAGTTCAACTCGGACGCGTTCCACCAGCAGGCGCGCGAGTACGACGCCGTTCCCGACGTCCGTGAGGGCCTGCTGAAGCTGCTGCAGCTGCAGGGCACCACGCACCCGTTCGCGGTGATCCGGTTCGCCGAGCTGGACCGCTGGGCCGCCGAGGGCGAGTACAGCAGCATCCTGGCGGGCAACTACCCGCGCCGGGAGGACGACTCCGACGCCTCGGTCGGCGACGAGTTCAAGGCGGCCGCCAAGTCCTACCAGGACTCGTGGAGCCGGTCGGCTGACCCGCTGATCGGCGCGGTCCGCGGGGTGGCCGAGACCGCGGCCGGTGCCGGGCAGCGGCTGTTCGGCGGCCTCGGCGGCCGCCGGGACGACGACAGCGACAGCAACTAACCGACCGCTGCCGGCCCGTCCGGGGTGGGCCCGCGCTCGCATGGCTGCACGGCGCGCGGGCCAGACTCCGGCCCCCGGTATTCCACGGGTTGTGGACGAGTCTGTGGATAGCCCGGTGGAAATGGTGCTGAGCGCGGGGGATAACTAAAGGTGTCCTGTGGATGGCCAAAGAATCTTGAAATAGCTTCGGCAAACCTCTTGTGCCAGGTCACGCTCTGGCTGTAGAAATTCACTCACCACCAAAGACGGGTGCCGATCCCGGGGGCAACTCCAGGAAACGGCCGGGGAGCCGGGTGACCGGAACCGCGGGCGGGCGCCCGGTAGCGGTGGCGGCCAGGCAGTGCGGGGCAGCCGAGCAATCGGTTCGCCGAGCGCAGCAGGGCCGAGCGAGGCCCCTAGAGCTCATACCTGTAGGGGCCTCGTCTCATTTTCGGATCACCCGCGCGCTTGGCGTGGCTGGCCCCGAGCCGCCCATCCTCTGGGCCTCCGGTCCGGTCATTGGGGCGGTTTCTCAGTCAATACGACTGACAGAATCACCCAATGCCGTGATCACGCCCGGGAGGGCGCGGCTATGCACGCTGGCGGGCGGGTGCGCGATCAGGGGACCAGCGTGAGGTCGCCGACCGGCTGCAGGCGGTCCAGGACCTTCGGCAGCTCGCCGGAGTACACGACGCCGAGCCGCTGCGTGGCCCTGGTCAGCGCCACATACAGGTCGTTGAGGCCGCGCCGCGACTCGGCCAGGATCCCCGCCGGGTCGCCGATCAGCACCGAGTCGAACTCCAGGCCCTTGGCCTGGCTCACGGTCAGCACCACGACCGGGCGCTCCAGGTCCGAGTCCTCCCCCACCGCGGCGTCCGGCATCACGGCCTGGATTGCCGCCCCGAACTCGTCCAGCCGCGCGGTCGGCACGATGACCCCCAGCCGGCCGTCTCCGGTCGACTTGGCGGCCCGGGCGGCGGCCTCCGCCAGGCAGCCGGCCAGTTCCGAGGGTGGGGCGGCCAGCCGCCAGGGCTGGGTGCCGGTGTCACGCACCGACCGCGGCAGCTCCAGTGCCGGGTCGATCGCGGCCAGCACGTCAGCGGCGACGACCATGATCTCGGCCGGGGTCCGGTAGTTGATGGTCAGCCCGGTCAGCCGCCACCGCTCCCCCTGGTACCGCTCGAGCACGCTCGACCAGGACGATGCCCCGGCCAGGCTGCCGGTCTGGGCCACGTCGCCGACGACGGTCATCGACCGGCTTGGGCACCGCCGCATCAGCATCCGCCACGCCATCTCCGAGAGCTCCTGGGCCTCGTCGACGATGATGTGGCCGAACGCCCACGTCCGGTCGCCGGCCGCCCGTTCAGCGGCGGTCAGGCCCTCGTCCTCCTCCTGCCGCATGGCCAGCCGGCCGGCATCGACCAGGTCGGAACCCATCAGGATCTCCGGGTCGTCTTCCAGGTCACGGGAGATGATGTCGAGCACGCCGCGCGCGTAGTCGATTTCCGCCCGGCGGCGGCGCTCGGCCGCGATCCTCGCCGCCCGGTCGTCCTCGCCCAGCAGTTCGGCCGCCTCGTCGAGCAGCGGCACGTCAGCGGGCGTCCACTCGCTGCCGGCCGGGCGGAGCAGGGCCGAGCGCTCGGCGGAGGTCAGCCGGGGCGCCGCGGCGGCAAGCAGGCCGGCCGACGACAGCAGCTCGTCCACCAGCCGCTGCGGCGTGAGAACCGGCCACAGCCGCTCGATGAGCGCCCGAACGCCGGGATCGTTGCGGACCTCGTGCCGGAGCTCGTCCACGTCGGCCTTGCCGAGCAGGTTCTCCTCGCCCAGCACGTTGGCCCCGATCCGCGCGGCGAGCTGCCTGGTGAGCGCGTCGGCCAGCTCGCGGGCGAACACCTGCCGGGCCTGGTTGTGCGGCCGGCGCGAACGCCGGGCCCGCTCCCTTGCCTTGGTGCAGGCAGCCGGGGTCAGCCGCAGCGTCTCGCGGTCGATCCGGACCTCGACCGGGCGGTCCGGCACCCGCTGCCGGTCCCGGACCGCCGCGGCGATCACGTTGGCCATGGCCAGCCTGCCCTTGATCTCGGCCGTCTCGGGCGGCTCGCTGCCCCGGGCGCTGATGCCGGGGTACAGGTCAGCCACGGTCGACAGCAGCACGCTGGTCTCGCCGAGCGACGGCAGCACCTGGTCGATATAGCGCAGGAACGTCGCGTTCGGGCCCACCACGAGCACGCCGCGCTTGAGCAGCTGCCGCCGGTAGGTGTAGAGCAGGAACGCGGCCCGGTGCAGCGCCACGGCGGTCTTGCCGGTGCCCGGGCCGCCCTGGACCACGAGCACCCCGGGCAGCTCGGCGCGGATGATCCAGTCCTGCTCGGCCTGGATCGTCTCAACGATGTCGCGCATCCGCCCGGTCCGGCTCGCGCCGAGCGCGGCAAGCAGCGCGGACTCGCCGGTCAGCCCCTCGTGTTTCCCGGGATCGGCGGCCGCGAGGTCGAGCACCTCGTCGTCGACGCTCACCACGGTCCGGCCGCGGGTCTTGATGTGCCGGCGCCGCCGGACGCCGGCCGGCGACGCGGCGGTGGCCAGATAGAACGGCCGCGCGGCGTCGGCGCGCCAGTCCATGAGCAGCTGCTCATAGTCATCGGAATCGTCGTGAATCCCGATCCGCCCAATGTAGAAGCGCTTTCCGGTGTGGAAATCCAGCCTGCCGAAGCACAACCCGTTCTCGGCGGCGTCGAACTGTGAAAGCTGCTGAATGTACATGGCGCTGAACGCCTCGCGCTCGGTCCGGGCCTGGTGTGTGCCCCCGCTCTCCCGCAGGACCTGTGCCAGCCGGTCCGAGGCGCGCCCCCGCATGTCGTCAAGCCGGCCGTAGAGCATGGAGACGTACTCCTGCTCGACCCCGATTCCATCGCTTGACAATCATGCTCCCTTTAGGTAACGTTATTTGCCATTTTGCTTAATAGATTCGTGATTTAACCAAGAAGGCGTGCTACCAAGCCTAGCGCGCTTTTTTTAATGCTCGCGCCGCGGCTATCTCGAGAGCCGCGGGTCGGTGCCGCGCGGGCCGAGGCCGGCCTCGGCCGGCAGGTTCGGATCCCAGTCGAACACGACCGCGTTGTCCTCCTCGCCGATCAGCACCTCGGCGCCGGGCAGCGCACCGGCCTCGGCCAGCGCGTCCTCGATCCCGAGCCGCGCCAGCCGGTCGGCGAGGTAACCCACGGCCTCGTCGTTGCTGAAGTCGGTCTGCAGGATCCACCGGCGCGGCTTCTCGCCCCGGATGACGAAGCTGTTCTCCCCCGACCTGACCACCTCGAAGTCCGGCCCGGCGACCGGCGCAGGCCGGATCACCAGCCGGGTCGGCTCGGGCGGCGGCAGCGCCTTGCGTGCCTCATCGACGAGGCCGGCCAGCATGAACGTCAGCTCGCGCAGGCCCTCGTGCGTCGCCGCCGATACCAGGCAGACGCGATAGCCCCGCGCCTCGAGTTCCGGAGCAGCCCGCTCGGCCGCTTCCCGGCCGGCCGGTACATCGACTTTATTGAACGCCACGGCCCGTGGCCGGTCCCGCAGGCTCGCGCCGGTCGCCGCCTCGTAGGCGGCGAGCTCGTCCTCGATCACGTCCAGGTCGGCGACCGGGTCGCGGCCGGGCTCCTCGGCCACCGAGTCGAGCACGTGCAGCAGCACCAGGCAGCGTTCGACGTGCCTGAGGAAGTCGAGCCCGAGGCCCTTGCCGCGGCCGGCCCCCGGTATCAGGCCGGGCACGTCGGCCACCACGAACTGCGTGTCGCCGGCCTCGACCACGCCGAGATGCGGGGTCAGCGTCGTGAACGGGTAATTTGCGATCTTGGGCCGCGCCGCCGACATCGCGGAGATCAGCGACGACTTGCCAGCGTTCGGGAACCCGACGAGGCCGACGTCGGCGACCGTCTTCAGCTCGAGCACCAGGCGCCGCTCCACGCCGGGCTCTCCGCGCAGCGCGAAACCCGGCGCCTTGCGCCTGGCCGAAGCCAGCGCGGCGTTCCCGAGGCCGCCCCGGCCGCCCTGTGCGGCCACGAACCTGGTCCCGGCCCCTACCAGGTCGGCGAGCACCTCGCCGTCGCTGGTCGTCACGACCGTCCCCTCGGGCACGCGCAGCACCAGGTCGGCGCCATCGGCACCGCTGCGGTTGGAACCGGAGCCCTGCTTTCCGTTGCCCGCCCGGCGAATCGGCCGCCGGTGAAACTCGAGCAGCGTCGAGGCGTTGGGGTCGACTTCCATGATCACGTCGCCGCCCCGGCCGCCGTTGCCGCCGTCGGGGCCGGCCAGCGGCTTGAACTTCTCCCGGCGGATCGAGGCACAGCCGTTCCCGCCGTTGCCCGCCGCCACGCGAAGCTCGGCCCGGTCAGCGAATTCAGCCACTCCCCCGCGCCCCCCAGCCGCCACGTTGAAGATCTAGGAGGATCGGGTGCAGCATACGCACTCCAGGCTCCTAGATCTTTTAGCGATGTCAGCGGACGTCTGCCCGGCGAAGGGCTTAGCGGGCCTCGGTCGCGGCAGCCTCGGAGTCCTCGGGAATCACGCTGACGGCGCGGCGCCCGCGGCGCGTGCCGAACTGCACTTTCCCGCTGACCAGGGCAAACAGGGTGTCATCCCCGCCGCGGCCGACGCCGAGCCCGGGGTGGAAGTGGGTTCCGTGCTGGCGGACGATGATCTCGCCCGCGCCCACGAACTGGCCGCCGAACCGCTTAACCCCGAGTCGCTGGGCGTTGGAGTCGCGCCCGTTCCGGCTGGATGACGCGCCCTTCTTGTGTGCCATCTCAGTCCTTCTTCCTCGAGGCAGCTGAGCTGCGGGCCGACGATGCGCCGGCCTTGCCGGAGCCTGCCGTGCTGGCCTTAGCGCTCTTGGCGGCGCTCGCCTTGGCCGCAGCGATGCTAGTGATCTTCACCTGCGTGTACTTCTGGCGGTGGCCCAGGCGCCGGCGGTATCCGGTCTTGTTCTTGTAGTGGATCATGTTGATCTTGGGGCCGGCCGCCGCCCCCAGGATCTCGGCGGTGACCTGGTAGCCGCCGACCTCCGCGGGGTCGCTGATGACCTTGCCGTCGTCTATCACCAGCACGGCGGGCAGCGTCACGCTGGAGCCGACCTCGCCAGCGAGCTTGTCGACGGTCAGGACATCGTCGACCGATGCCTTCTCCTGCCTGCCACCGCAGCGCACGATCGCGTACACCGAGAACTCTCTCTCCCTTGTGCGGGCCCGCCGCGAGATCCGCGGCATCGTCCGGCATCGATGCGAACTGGCCCGCCTGCGTAGCGCACGGCCCAAATCCGAGCGTGCTGCCGCCGGCTCGTCCGACGCGCCGACCACAAAGAATATCAGACGCCCGGGCCTCAGCCTGCTGCCGTCTGAGCCTCCTGCTGGCCGTCCTGCTCGCTGCCGTCCGGCGGTGAGTCGCTTTGTGAGGTGCCGGCCTGCGCCGTTTCGTCCTGGTGCGCGCCGTCCGGCTGCGGCTGGGCGCTGACGGCCTGAGCACCGCCGTCTGGCTGCGGCAGCTGGCCATCGGCCCCGGCGCGCCCGTCCGGCTCGTCCGGACTAGCCGGATCTTGCCCGCCGAAGGCGGCTGGCTGCCCGTCAGAGTCCGGCTCGGCCCGCTCGGCCGGCTCGGCCGGCTCGGCAGGCTCGGCCCGCTCCGCCTGCTCCGTCTGGGCGCCGGAAGACCGGCGCCTGCGCCGGCCGCCGGATCCATGCCGCGAGTCGGCT
>JASHOI010000096.1 GCA_030041195.1 Streptosporangiaceae bacterium
GGGTGGTCGCCGCGGGCCCAGATCCGCAGCGGCGCGGCGTCCCGGACAGTGCCCGCGGCCGGGTCCTGGCGGAGCATCTCGACCAGCAGCGTGGAGACGCCGCGGGACCGGAACTCCGGCCGGACCACGTACCACGCCGTCGCCGGGCCGCCGTCCGCGCCGGGCTCGATCCGCAGGTACGCGGCCACCGGGGCGGCGCCGGCGGGGGAGGAGCCGCCCTGTCCGGCGCGGTCGTCCGGGAGCAGCCGCACCACCAGGTGCGACGCGCCGTCGCGGACAGGCTGGTCGAGGCTCACCGCCGGGAAGCCAGCCTCGGCGTCCTCGTCAGCCGCGGCGGCCAGCATCTCGCGCAGCTCGCGCTCCTCGTCCGGGGCGAACGCGGTCCGCCAGGCATAAGAGATCACGCCGGTGCCTCCTGCGGGGTGAACGCGGCGACGGTCTCCCCGGCGGGCTCGCCGTGACCCCCGGACGGCACGAACCGCGCCGTGACCGGCAGCCCGGCGCGCAGGTGGCGCTCCTGCGCGTCTACCAGGCGGACCAGCAGCCACGGGCCCTCGGCCAGCTCGACGACCGCGGTCAGGTACGGGATCGCCGCGGCGAGCGCCGGAACGGGAACCTGGTGCACCACGGCCCAGCTGACCAGCGTGCCGCGTCCGGACGCCGCGGCCCACTCCAGCTCTCCACCGCCGCAGTCCGGGCACGTCCGTGCCTGCGGTGCGAGCATCGCGCCGTCGCGCGGGCAGCGCCGCAGCAGCAGCTCACCGCGGGCGGCAGCCGCGAAGAACGGCTCGCTGGCCTCGTCGCGCTCGACGGCCGGGAAGACGGGCGGCGTCATCCGGTCACGCTCCGGCGGGCCGCGGGCCTGGCGTGCGGGCTCAGCACCATCGTCGCGTGATGCTCCAGGATGCCGCCGTTGCCGCTGACGAGGATCACGTCGTTGCGGGGCGCCTGCCGGTCCCCGCCGTCGCCGCGCGCCTGGATCACGGCCTCGGACAGCGGCGTCATGCCCCACATGTAATAGCCGGAGAGCTGTCCGCCGCCGGTATTGCAGGCGAGCTTTCCGCCGGGCGCGAGCCGGCCGTCGGCGGCGAACGGCCCTCCCTCGCCCTTCGGGCAGAAGCCGTAGTCCTCGAGCGTGACCAGGACCGTGTAGGTGTAGCAGTCGTACAGCTCGCAGACGTCGACGTCGTCCGGGCCGACACCGGCCATCCGCATCGCCTGCGGCCCGGAGCGCGCCGCTGGGGTGAGCAGCCCCCACTGCGACCCCGCCCGCATCTGGCGCTGCGCGTGCGCCTGGCCGTAGCCCCACACGTGCACGGGAGGCCGGCGCAGTCCGGCCGCCCGGTCCGCGCCGGTCACGACCACCGCCACGGCGCCGTTGCTGACCAGGCAGCAGTCCAGCAGGTGCAGTGGCTCGGCGATCCAGCGCGACGCCTGATGCTCGGCCACGGTCAGCGGCTCGCGCATGGCCGCGCGCGGGTTGCCCGCGGCCCACGCCCGCTGCGCGACCGCGATGGCCCCGAGCTGCTCCGACGTTGTGCCGTAGCGCTCCATGTGCCGCCGTGCGCACAGCGCGTACAGGATGTTCGGGCTGGCCGCCCCGGACGCGACGTTCCAGCCGGACAGCCCGCGCAGCGAGCGCCCAGGGCGGCCGCCCCACGCGGCCCCGGACCGTTCCCGCGGCTTCAGCGGCGTGTCGGCGAAGACGCAGGCCACCGTCGTCGCGGCGCCGGCCGCGACGGCCTGCACGGCCTGGGCCACCATCACGCCCGCCGTGGCGCCGAACGCGCTGACCTCAGCGAGCAGGTTCAGCTCGCCGAGCGCCAGCACGCTCGCCAGGCTCAGCCCGACGTCCTGGCTCATGCCGTGGCTGACCAGCAGGCCGTCGAGGTCGCGCAGCGACAGCCCGGCGTCCGCGACGGCCAGCCGCACAGCGTCCGCGGCCAGGCTGGTCGCGGACCGGCCGTACACCTTGCCGAGCTCGGTGATCCCGAGCCCCACGATCGCCGCTCCGGTCACCGGCCGGTCACCCGACCGGCTGCTTAGCCTGGGCGAGCTCAGGGTGTGCGTCCCTGATCTTCCGCCGGGCGATCTTGCCGCTCGCCATCCGCTCCAGCGGATGGTCCTGGACGATCACATGCCGGGGCACCTTGTAGCCCGCCAGGCGCCCCCGGCAGAACGCGGTGACCGCCTCCGCGGTGAGGGCGCCGTCGGCGCAGATCACGGCGGCCGGCACCTCACCGAACTTGGCGTCGGGCGCGGAGACCACGCACACCTCGCCCACCTGGGGCAGCTCGCTGATCACCGCCTCGATCTCCGAGGGCGCCACGTTGTAACCGCCGGTGATGATGATGTCCTTGAGCCGGTCGACCATCCGGATGTAGCCGTCGGCATCCTTGATCCCCACGTCGCCGCTGTGGAACCAGCCGTCCCGCATCGCCTCGGCGTACGCGGGCTCGTTGCGCCAGTAGCCGGGCGTGACGCCGGGACCGGAGACGATGATCTCGCCCGGCTCTTCCGGGTCGCAGTCCGTGCCGTCCGGCCGGACGACCCGGTGCCGGGTGAACACAGTGCCCCGGCCGATCGACTCGGGCCGGTCCACGGCCTGATCCGTGGGGTTGAGCGACGAGATGCCGCCCAGCTCGGTCATGCCGTAGGCCTGGCGCAGCAGCACGCCCTTGTCCAGCCAGGAGCGGATCACCGGCACCGGGGCGCGTGCCCCGGCGATCGTCACCAGCTCCAGCGACGACAGGTCGGCCGCCGCGAACTCCGGAAGCCGGGCCATCTGCTCGAACAGCAGCGGCACCCCCGCCATGATCTGGATCTTCTCCTCCGCCAGGCGGCGCAGCGTGCGGGCGGGCTCGAAGCCGCGCTCGTAATAGATCGACAGGCCGCGGGTCAGCGGGTGCAGGATGTGCCACAGCAAACCCGGAGCGCCGGACATCGACAGCACGTAGATCATCCGCGCCGCCGGGCGCAGCGCGGGCTCGGCGAACGCGAAGTCGGCGATCAGGTTGAACGTGGAGCGGTGGGTGAACAGCACCCCCTTGGGCCGGGAGCTGGTCCCGCTGGTGTACACGATCTGGGTGACGTCATCCGGTCCGGCCTGCGGGCGGGGCATCGGCGCCGTGTGATCGCCGCGCAGGTTCCTGAACGCGCCGAGCGGCAGCAGCGTCACGTCCTCGTCCGCGGCTGGCGGGCGCGCCAGCGCGGCGGCCAGCCGGTCCCGGTGCGCCGCGTCGGCCAGCACCATCCGGGGGCCCGAGTCGTCGACCAGGTAGCGCAGCTCGTCCGGGGTGAACCGGTTGTTGAACGGCACGACGATCGCGCCCAGCTTCAGCGCCCCGATCGCCGCGACCACCCACTCCAGGCTGTTATCCCCGATGATGCCGACGCGGTCCCCGGGGCGCAGCCCGGCGGCGAGGTGGAAGTGGGCGGCGGTGTCGGTCCAGCGGTCGAGTTCCGCGTAGTCGGTCCGGTCGGTGCCGTCGAAGACGATGGCGGTGCGGCCCGGCGCCTGCCGGGCCCAGTAGCAGAGTCCGTCGGTGACGAGTTCCGTCATGGCACGTTCCTTATCTGTGTTCCTGGAGGACGCCGTCGTGCACCAGCCGGTCGATCTCTGGCTCTGAGAGGTGCAGCAGGCCATGGGCGATCTGCCGGGTGTGCTCACCGGGCGCGGGTGCGGGCCGCAGCGGCGGATCGGGGATGCCGGAAAAACGGGCCGCGCGGGCGTTGGCCGGGACCGGCCCGGACAGCAGGTCGTGGGACATCGTGCGGAACGACTCCCGGTCGGCCAGGTGCGGATCGGCGAGCAGGTCCGGCAGCCGCAGCATTACCCCGGCGGGCACGCCCGCGGCCTGCAGCACGTCCATGACCTCGTGCGGGGCCCGGGCGGCGGCCCACGTCGCGACCGCCGCCAGGCCGTCTGCGTTTGGCCCGCCCCCGCTCGGCTCCGGCCCGCCGAGGATGCCCGCGAGCCGCGCCCGGTCACGGTCGTCCCGGACGTCGATCACGCACCATTCGTCGTCTCCGGCGCACCGGAACACCCGGGCCGCCCCGGTGCCGGCTCCCGAGGCGCCCGCGGCCAGCACGGGCCCGAGGTGGGTCAGCGCGACGTCGGCTTGCGCGGTCT
>JASHOI010000097.1 GCA_030041195.1 Streptosporangiaceae bacterium
GCCCGGCGCCGCCCGGCGTGCGGGCCGTCACCGGCGTGCGGGCCGTCACCGGCGTGCGGGCCGTCACCGGCGTGCGGGCCGTCACTGGCGTGCGGGCCGTCACTGGCGGGCGCCCGGTCCTGGTTCGCTGGGTCCACGAGCCAAACCGTACCAAGCGCTTGCTCATTGGGCTAGGCCGAACGCCCCTCCCTTCCCGCGCGGAATGGCTCCTGGCGCCGCGGGTACGGAGACGGAGCATGGCAGAGATCAAGCTCAGCAGCGCAGCGTTCAATGACCATGACTTCATACCTCGCCGGTACGCCAAGGACGGGGGGAACCTGTCTCCGCCACTGACCTGGGCCGGCGTGCCCGACGACGCCGAGGAACTCGTCCTGCTCTGCGAGGATCCGGACGCCCCGTCCGGCACGTTCCTGCACTGGCTGGTGACCGGCATCGACCCGCGCAGCAACGGCGTGCGCGCTGGGCAGGAACCTCCGGGCGGGCAGGCCTGGCGGAACGGCTTCGGTGAACCCGGCTGGGGCGGGCCGCAGCCGCCGCCGGGCGACGCGCACCGGTACTTCTTCCGCCTCTACGCGGTCAGCCGGCCGCTGCCGCTGCCGGACGAGGCCAGCCCCGAGGACGTTCACCGGGCGGCCGCCGGGCAGCAAAGCACCACCGGCGAACTGGTCGGGCTGTACCGAGGCTGAGTCGGGCTGTACCGGGCTGATCAGTGGTGCCGAGGACGATCACGTGCCGAACACCAGCGTGGGCGCGTTCAGGCGTACAGGCGGTGCGGTGTGATGATCACCGCCTCGGAGAACAGCGCGGCGAACCGGGACGCCGTGCCGAACATCGCCCCGATGCGTTCGGCGTACTTCACCACGTACTCCGGCACCTGGTCCGCCGCCGGGAACCCGGGAGCGTGCTCGGCGGTTCCGGTGATGCGGATGATGTCCCGGCCGATGTCGGTCACGTCCAGTCCCAGCGCCACCCGTGGGTTGTGGCCGATGTTGCGGAGCTTGATTTTCGCCGTCTGGCTGTAGATGAGGATCGTCTCGTCGTCGCGGAGCAGGAACCACACCGGCACGCTGTCCGGCTGCCCGTCCGGGCGCACGGTGGTCAGCCACGCCATCAGGTTGGCGCGCAGCCGCCCTTCGACGTGCGCGCGGCGGTCGTCGGGCAGATGCGACGTCAGCTTCATGAGCAGAATCCTGGCAGACCCGCCAGGGTGGACACGCCATCTGCGTTCGGTGACAATCCGGATGTGTACACAGCGGCCACCGTCGTGATCGTTGGCTTCTTCGCCATTCTCGCCGGGGTTATCTTCCAGCGCTTACGTCAGTCCTTACAGGACCAGCGCGACCTGAAGGTCCGGCTCGAGCGCACCGGCCGCCGGGTGCGCCGGGAACTGGTCTGGACCGCGGTCACGCTCTTAGTCGTCTGGGTGGCGTACAAGGTTCTCGAGCATGGAGGGCTGAAATAGCCCTCCATGCCGCCGAGCAGATGCCGGGGCGGGCAGTTCTTTCATCTCCTCCAGATTCCTGACGGCCGCACCGATCTTGGACGCTTGGGGTGAACCCGCGAGCCGGTTTCCATGATCTGGGTGGCTGAGTACCTCATAGCGGTATTAATCAACCAAGATCATGGAAATCGAATGTCTGATCGGGCGTCGGCTGGGGCTGGCGGGACCAGTGGTACGCATGGAACGGCGCAGCCCGACGGTTGCCTGGTCAGCCGAGTGCGGCGCTCGCCGCCCGCAGTTCGTCCAAGGCCGCCAAGGTGTAGCGCGCGAGCTCGTCCTCGGCCGCACGGTCGCCCTCGGACCACTCGGCGTAGCCGCGCTTGAACGCGAGGACACCCAGCTCGCCGGCGAGGTGTGCCGTCGGGCTGGGCACGCCGCGGGCGATGAGGGCGGCTGTCATGGCGGCCGCGAGACCCACGCTCTTGAGGGCGTCCCGCTCCTGGAGTTCGGCGCTGGCGGCGACGGCCGCCTTCAGGCGCGGGCCGAGCTCGCGGTTCATCGGCCCCATCGCGCCCGACGCGCGCTCAAGACCGGCGGCGACCGCCTCGAGCGGGCTGGCACCCGCGGGCGCCTCGGCGATCCCCTCGGCCAGCAGCTGGCTCAGCGTTTCCTGCCCGGCCACCAGGAGCTCGCGCTTGTCAGGGAAGTAGCGGAAGAAGGTGCTCTTCGTGAGCCCGGCGCGCTCGGCGATCTGCGCCACCGTGGTGGCGTCGTACCCCTGCTCGGTGAACAGGTCGACGGCGGCCATCACGAGCCGTTCCCGCGCCCCCGGTTCCCATCGAGCCACGATCCCATGCTAGGTGATGGAACCTCTATCCCATCACTCTGGTAATGTCATGGGACAAGAGTCCTATCACTTTCCAGGAGAGTTCCATGCGTGTCTTCATCACCGGCGGCACCGGCCTGATCGGCTCCGCCGTCGTTGCCGAGCTCGTCGGCAACCGGCACACCGTCCTCGCGCTCGCCCGCTCGGACGCGTCCGCGCTGGCCCTCAAGTCGGCCGGCGCCGAACCCCACCGGGGAGATCTCGCCGACCTGGACGCCGTCCGCTCCGGCGCTGCTCAGGCCGACGGCGTGATCCACCTCGCGTTCGGTAACGACTTCAGCAGTCCCGACGCCCTGGCCCAGGCCGTCGCCGAGGAGAGCGCAGCGCTCGCGGCCCTGGGCGAGGAGCTTCTCGGCAGCGACCGTCCTCTCGTGACGGTCTCCGGTACGCCATACGTGCCCGGACGCGCCTCGACCGAGACCGATCCATTGCCGACCGAGGGGCCGGTCGGCGGTCGCGGCCGCTCCGTCATGGCAGTCCTGGGCCTGGCCTCCCGCGGAGTCCGCAGCAGCGCTGTACGGCTGCCACGCACCGTCCACAACCAGGGCAAGGGCGGATTCGCCGGCATGCTGACCCAGATCGCCCGCCGAACCGGGGTGTCGGGCTACCCGGGCGACGGCACCCAGCGATGGCCGGCCGTGCACGCACTCGACGCGGCCGTGCTCTTCCGGCTGGCCCTGGAACTGGCACCGGGCGGGACCTCCTGGCACGCCGTGGCCGACGAGGGCGACGCGGTACGTGACATCGCCGCGGTCATCGGCCGGCGGCTCGAGCTGTCGGCCGAGACCGTGCCACAGGAAACCTACGGCCCCCTCGGCCCCATCTTCGCCACCGACCAGCCCTCATCCAGCACCTACACCCGGGAGACGCTCGGCTGGCAGCCGGCGCACCCGGGCCTTCTGGAAGACCTGGAGAACATCCAGCCCTGACCGGCACGCGGCGGGGCTGTGGCTGGCTTGGGCAGCATCCAGGCCCGGCTCAAGCTCACCCGTTGGGGGGGATGCCCGCCGGGTGCTGCCGCCATAGCGTCAGGCCTGGCCAGGCACGCCGCCTGACCACTCGCCACGCTGAGCACCGCAGGCAGCCTGACCATCCTGCCAGCACGGCACAGGGAGGTTGGAACATGGCTGGAAACACTGCCAACCTAGATCCCAGGCGCGCCGAAGAACTGCGGCATCGCTATCTGATCCAGTTCGAGGAAGACACCCTGCGGGAGCGGCCGCTGTGGATCCGGCTGATCATCGAGTTCCTCGGCACGGCCGTGCTCGTGACGGTGGCCGCCGGATCGGGCGTGATCAACCATTATGTGGGTGGCGGCCCGGTCAGCCGGACCGCAGCCGTCATCGCCCCCGGGGCGGCGGTGATGGCCATGATCTACGCTTGGGGCCCGCTGTCCGGACTGCACATCAACCCCGCCGTCACCGCCGCCTTCGCGGGGCGCCGGGTGTTCCCCGCCTCCTGGGTCGTCCCATACTGGACTGCCCAGCTGGCCGGGGCCGTCGTGGCCGCCGTCTTCCTCCAGGCCATGTTCACCCATGTCAGCGCCGGCGGGAACTACCCGATCAGCAAACCCGGCGGCGACTGGAGGTCGCTGGTGATGGAGATCGTCCTCACCGCGATCCTGGTCAGCATCATCCTCAACACCGCGACCGGCAGCCGCAGCATCGGCCACAACGCCGCCATCGCGGTCGGTTCGACCGTCGCGCTGCTCGGCCTGTTCGCCAGCCCCATCAGCGGCGCGTCCATGAACCCAGCCCGGACCCTGGGGCCCGACATCGTCGGCCATGACTACACCGGATGGTGGGTGTACATCGCTGGCCCGATGATCGGCGCCGCGATCGCCGTCATGATCATTAACGCGGTCCGCGGCCTGCCGACCGCGGACGAGCGCGAGGCCGCGGAAGGCGGCGCCCTGCCGATCCTGGGCAGCCCGTCATCCCCCCTGCGCTGACCTCCCATCACCCGCCTGGGGTGATGAGCATCTGCTCACCCGCGTCCTGGGCGCGCCCAGCACATGGGCGCCCCCAGCAGGATTCGAACCTGCGCACACGGCTCCGGAGTGCAGTCCCCAAAAATGCCGTGACCTGCATGGACGTGGCACCTTCGCGGTTGCGTGGGCGGTTGGTGGGGGAGCGGTGGCAGCGGATCCGTGTGGCTCCATGGCCGCGCGGCCTCGATGCGGGTACTGACAGCGCGGCTTCCAGCCGTTGCCCCGCAGCCGCAGGGCTGAGCGGTATGCACCGGCCCGCCGGTCCCGCGGGAAACGGGCGTGACGTGAATCCGGAAGTGCGATGCTTTTGCCTTGCAGGTAAAGCGATTCACTTTCAACCTTCCCTGTGTTGATTCCCGTCTTTCTCTTCGCGCAAATCCCCAAGCTGGTTAGTGCCGCCGCCGTGTGCCTGCTCAGGCGCCTGCTGGCCTGGCATGGGGTCAGCCGGACGCAGTGAGGCCTCCATGAGATTGATCCAGACCTCTTCCAGCCCGGCCACGCAGCGCGCGTACACGCGCATCAGGACCTCCACGCTGTGCCCCGCCCACGCCGCGACCTCGGTGGCCGGGACGCGGGAGTTCAGGCGCCAGGTGATCCCGGAATGACGCAGGTCGTAAGGCCGACGCAGGAGCGGGGTCGCGAGCTGCGCGGGCGTCAGCGTCATGGCGCGTGCCTGCTGCCAGACCCGCCAGTAAGTCGACGGCTGGATCGGGTTACCGCTCTCGCTGCGGAACAGGCGCCCGCCCGGCCCAGTACCGAAGCGCGAGATGTGCTCGCGCAGCAGCGTCACGAGTTCGGGCGGGATAGGGACGTTGCGCGTTGCCCGGCGAGCCCGGCCGGCGCGGGTCCGCGCCGAGGTCTGGCGGTCGCGGCCTTTCAGCCCCCGGTCCTCATGCACCCGGCCGTCGTCGGTGAAGTCCCGCCCAGCGGCCGGACTGGAGTCAGAGAAGATCAGCCGACCCCAGCCGGTCCCCGGCAGCACGCAACCGTCCTCCGTCAGGCTGATGACCTCGGCCGGCCGCATCATGGCGTAGAACATGCAGCCGAAGAACGCCACGAACCGTGGCCCCTGACGGCGGCCAACGTAGCTGGTGACCACGAGCATGTCCGCCACGAGCTCGGGGCTGCCGACCGACCTGGGATCGACAGCTTCCTGGGGTTTTTCTGGCGGGCTCCAGCCCTCGGGCAGGTTGCCTTTACGCAGCGGGTTCTTGTCGAGCCGCTTCTTGCGCACCGCGTAGGCCAGGACCTGGTGCATCACGCGCCGGCGCCGGGCGAAGTAGTCGGGCGCCGCCGGGCTGCCGTCCAGGCACTTGGCGAGGGTGTCGAGCAAGTCGCAAACGATGGTGCCGTCGTTCAGCGCGCTGACCGGAAGCGAAGCCCGCTCCAGCCACGCGAGTGCCCGCCGCTCGTCATCTCCGGGCTCGCGGGCGTGCGCGTTCTGGTTCAGCTCCTTGCGCAGGGCGTGCCGCAGCACCTCAGGATCCGGTGATCCGGCCAGGTCGCGCGCCAGGACGGGAACCGCGACACAGAGGGCCTCCAAAGTCGATACCCGGCTCTTGGCGGCAGCGTTCTTCCATACAGCCGCCACAAATTCCTGGCAGTGGCGGAAGAACGACACGTCGCGGCGCTGGCGAAGCAGCGACTGCGGCAGCCCGGTCTCCACGTCGAAGGCCTCGCCCTTGCTCGCGGCGGTCATGAGCCGGGCCCTGAACGACTCAGCCAGCCCCGCCTTCACGAACGTCTCATCGTGCCGGCGGCCAGCCACAATCCAGCGGACTCGGTAGCTCGGGGTAGCGCGACCCCGCGTCT
>JASHOI010000764.1 GCA_030041195.1 Streptosporangiaceae bacterium
GGTGTTGACCTGGAGAAACTCCCCGGACATGGTCTCGCGCTTGAACAGGTTGGACACCTGCGGCTCGATGCACTCGTAGCATCCGACGATCGAGGCGATGGTCGCGGTCGGGGCGATGGCGATCAGCAGCGAGTTCCGCAGCCCGGTTTGCCTGATCCGCTTGCGCAGCGCCTTCCACCGGGCCGCCTGCGTGCCCGGCACGCCCCACAGGTCCGGCTGCAGCTGGCCGGCGGCGGCGCGGGTCTGGCCGAACGCCGGGTGCGCGCCGTACTCCTTGGCCAGGTCGGCGGAGGCCTCGAGCGCGGTCAGGCAGATCTCCTCGGCGATCCGCGCGGACAGCTCCCGCGCGTCGGGCGAGTCGAACGGCAGCCGCAGCGCGAAGAACACATCCTGCAGGCCCATCACGCCCAGCCCGACCGGGCGCCAGCGCGGGTTGGACGCGGCCGCCTGCTTGCTGGGGTAGAAGGTCAGGTCGATGACCCGGTCCAGGAACGGGACGGCGGTCCGCACCGTGTCGCGCAGTTTGTCCCAGTCGACCCGCGGCGCGCCGCCAGGCCCGGCGCTCAGGTGGCGGGCCAGATTGATTGAGCCGAGGTTGCACACGGCCGTCTCCGCGTCCGTTGTCACCTCGGTGATCTCAGTGCACAGATTTGACAGATGCACCACGGTTCCTGGCTGGCCTGTCTGGTTGCACTTGGCGTTGCAAGCGTCCTTGAACGTGATCCAGCCGTTGCCGGTCTGCGCCAGCGTGCGCATCATCTTGGCGTAAAGATCGCGCGCCTGCACCTGGCGGACGTACCGGCCTTCGGCCTCGGCGGCCCGGTAGGCCGCGTCGAACGCCTCGCCCCACAGATCGGGCAGCTCGGGCACCTGGTCCGGGTCGATCAGCGACCACATCTGGCCGGCCTCGACCCGGCGCATGAACTCGTCGGGGAGCCAGTTGGCGAGGTTCAGGTTGTGGGTCCGCCGGGCGTCCTCACCGGTGTTGTCGCGCAATTCGAGGAACTCCTCGATGTCGGGGTGCCAGGGCTCCAGGTAGACGCAGGCGGCGCCCTTGCGGCGCCCGCCCTGGTTCACGGCCGCGACCGACGCGTCCAGCGTCTTCAGGAACGGGACGATGCCGTTGGATTTGCCGTTCGTGCCGCGGATCAGCGCGCCGCGGGACCGCACCCGCGACCAGGAGATCCCGATCCCGCCGGAGAACTTGCTCAGCTGCGCGACCTGCGCGTACCGGGCGTAGATCGAGTCCAGGTCGTCCCGCGGGGAGTCGACAAGGAAGCAGGACGACATCTGCGGGTGGCTGGTGCCGGAGTTGAACAGCGTCGGGGAACTGGGCAGGTACGCCAGTGAGGACATCAGCCGGTAGAACCTGATCGCCTCGGCCGGTGTCTGCGACAGCCCGCAGGCCACCCGCAGCAGGAAGTACTGCGGGGTCTCGATCACCATCCGGGTGGACGGGTGCCGCAGCAGGTACCGGTCGTAGACCGTCTTGATGCCGAAGTATTCAAAGTCGCCATCGGCGTCGGCGTCGACGGCGTCATCCAGCTTGCGCGCGTTGTCCTTGACGAACCGGGCCGTCGCGTCGCCGATCAGCCCTTCGGCCTGGCCCAGCGCGACCGACTGGCTGAACGAGGCGATGCCCTGGCCGCGCACTTCCTTGCCGATGTAGCCGGCCAGCAGCCTGCCCGCCAGCCGCGAGTACTGCGGCTCCTCCCCGGTCATCTCGGCCGCCGTCTGGATCGACAGCCGGTCCAGCTCCGCGGTGGTCGCCCCGTCGTACAGGCCGCTGATCGTCTTGGTCGCCACCCGCAGCGGATCGACCTCGTCCAGCCCGCCCGCGCACCGTTCCACGGCGCGGACAATCTTGTTTACGTCGACCGGCTCGGCGTCCCCGTTCCGCTTGCGAACCTGCATACGCGCCTGCGCGGGCCTGGCCTCGGTGACCGTCATCGCACTCTCCTCGCGAGCTCGCTCCCCATGGCGCCGATCACGCGAAGACAGGGCAAGGCCAGCGGCGTGCACGCGGCAGGTCGCCGGGCCCGTCAGCCGTCCCGCGCGGCCGGAGCCGCCGCGCGCCCCTCGCGCGCGGCGCGCTGGCAGGTCTTCGGACTCGCGGGCAGAGCGCGCACGCGCGCTTCCTACTGACCGTCGCTTCCCAGGCCGCAAGCCCAGTGCTGTCGGTGCCGCGCATCTTCGCGTGGCCCCGGACGGCTGTCGTTCCCGCTCACCGCTGCGGGGCAGTCCCGGAATTACACCGGGTTCCCTCTTGCCTCCGCGAACCTGGAGGGCCCGCGGAACCAGCTGCGGGCAACACCATATGTGGGTGACCCCGCAAGACCAAGCACCACATGTCGTGCCGGCGTGTCGCGCAAATTACTCGATGGATTCGCGCGCCTGCTCTCGCGGCGCCCCAACGAGACGCGGCCTGGCCGCGCCTGGGTTCGTCGCTACTGGCAGGAGGCGCACAGGCCGGTCACCGCGAACCGGTGCGGGGCGATGGCGAACCCGTACCGTGCGGCAACGACCTGGGCGAGGTCGTCGAACAGCTCGTCGGGCACTTCGGTCATCGCGCCGCACCGCTCGCAGACGATGTGGCCGTGGGCCGCGGAGGCGAGGTGATAGGCGGCCGGCCCGCCGCCCAGGTAGGTGCGGTCAACTATGCCGAGCCGGACGAGTTCGTCGAGGTTGCGGTAGATCGTGCTGATGTTGACGTCCGGCGCTTGGGCCTGCACAGCGGCGGCCAGTTCCTCGGCGCTGCGGTGGCTGCCCTCGCTGAACAGCACCTGTAGCAGGAGCCGACGCGCCGGTGTGGCCCGCCCGCCTGCCTCGCGCATCCGGGCCAGAACCTGTTCGACGCCATCGCGGTCAGCGACCGCCGCCGACCGGCCGTTAGCCCGGGACTGCTTCATGGCCTAAGGATAGGCGGTTCGCCACGCATACGGACGACGCATACGCTGCTGCAACTCGCTCGCACAAGCTACAGATTCATGACCTGGGCCGCGATCTGCAGGCTGATGTCGGCAGCCACGTCATCGACGGAGCGGTTCTCGTAGCGGGCGAGCAGCGCAACCGCGAGGTCCGCGAGGAACATGAACCCGGCGGCCTTCGTCCTGTCATCGAGACCGCACAGCAAGGCGTCCGCGCTGGCCAGGTCCCCTCGGTGCCGGGCAGCGATGATCCCGGCCCCGGCCTGCGCCGCCTCGGCCGTGGCGAAGAACGATGCCGCGGCGTCGCTCATCAGCCCGCTGGCGAGGCCTGCGAACCAGCAGCCTTCGCGGCCTGATACCGACGGGCGACGTCGGGCCAGTTGACCACGCTCCACAGCCGGTCGACGTAGTCCGGGCGAACGTTCTTGTACTGCAGGTAGTAGGCGTGCTCCCAGGCGTCGAAAACCAGCACCGGCGTGGACGCGATGCCGACATTGCCGTGGTGGTCATAGAGCTGCTCGATGATCAGCCGGCCCGACACCGGCTCATAGCCCAGCACGCCCCAGCCCGAGCCCTGAACCCCGGTCGTGGCCGTCGTCAGCCGCTTGCTGAACGCCTCGAATGACCCGAAGTACTCATTGATCGCGTCGGCGAGCTCTCCGTCCGGCCGGTCGCCACCGTCAGGTGAGAGGTTCTTCCAAAAGATCGAGTGCAGTATGTGCCCGGAAAGGTTGAACGCGAGAGTCTTCTCCAGGCCCACCGTCGTCGTCGGGCTGGCCGACTCCCCGGCCTCGGCGAGCTGCTCGAGGGTGTCGTTGGCGCCCTTGACGTAGGCAGCGTGGTGCTTGTCATGGTGCAGTTCCATGATCTGGCCGATCAACGCCGGCTCAAGCGCGCTGTAGTCATAAGGAAGGTCGGGGAGGGTGTACACGGCCATGCGTGGCTCCTTATCCGCCGTCTCGTTTGTCCGCCGTCTCGGTCACCCCGCGGGCGGGCTCGCGCCGCCGAGGTTGCGAGGAACTACCAGCTGCTTACAAGTACCAGTTGCAATATGGTCGCAACTATACAGTCAGCCTGGCCGCGGGGGCAGGCCCGGCCGTCCATTAGCGATGGCCGGGCCGCGCGCCGGGCGGTCACCGCGCCCGCGCCTCGCGCAGAAGCCAGCGCGCCCAGTCGCTGCCCTGCCAGCCCGCGGCGGCGGTGACGATGATCGTCCAGCCTTCTGACCTGCCCGGCCGCAGGGCGAGGCACTCTTCGTCGGCGCCGCTCCGCGGCGCAATGCCGTGGCCGCCTGCACGCTGCTTCATGTCTCGGCTCTCGGCCGGGCCGCCGGGCCGGCCGGCCGGGCCGGTGCCAGCAGCGGTGGCGGCCTTTGGATCACCTGGATCACCTGGATCACCGGCCCGGCCCCCGCGCCGGGCCGGGCGCGCTGCGACCAGCGCGGTGGCCCGCGGCAGCCGCATGGCTTCCCGGTAGGTGCCGGCGGTGTGGCCGTGCACCCGCACATGGACGCCAAGCGAGACGAACCACTCACCGCAAAGGTGGCAGCACAGCCGGCCGGTCCCCTCCTCCGCGACCAGCCGGCCAGGAGGCGCGTGCAGGCCGGTTCCGTCCGGCAAGGACCACAGGTGCCCGTGCCGCCCCGGAGCCCCGGGCCGCGGCCACGGGCCGACGGTGCCTGGCACGGCTGTCACACCCACCTCCGGAGCACGGGCGGCATGAGGGCCGCCCCTTATTGCGACCACATTGCAACTACGTCGATTATGCAGTGACATCCGGCCCGCGGCTACAGGCAGGCCACGGGCGGGACGCGCGGCGACGCCGGGGCCAGTGCTACGCCAGCGGCCACAGCGCCGGGCCCCCGCCATCATCGGGAATGGCCGACACGACGCCCGGCGCTTATTGCGACTTCTTTGCAGTTAGCGCTCGTGCACGTTATTTTGAAGCGCATGACGACCCGCGCAGAACGGTCATCGGATAACCGCGAACCGGCGGCGGACGAAACGGGAGATGTCTCCGGCCAGATCCGTGCCTTCTGGGACGAGGACGCGACGGTCTATGACAGGTCGCCGTCGCACTATCCGAAGCGGCCGCAGGAGCAGGCCGCGTGGGCCGCGGCCCTGCGACGGCTGCTGCCGCCGCCACCGGCGACCATCCTGGATGCCGGCGCTGGCACCGGGTTCTTGTCGCTGCTGCTGGCTGGCCAGGGCTACGACGTCACCGCCGTGGATCTGTCCCCGGGTATGCTCGGCCGGCTGCAGGCAAAGGCCGCTGAGCGAGGGCTGAGCATTCGGGCCGTCGAGGCGGACGCACTGGCCCCGCCCCCCGGCAACTTCGACGCGGTGGTGGAGCGCCACTTGCTGTGGACGTTGCCCGATCCTGGAGCAGCGCTGGCCGCGTGGCACCAAGTGGCACCCCAGGGCCGCCTGGTGCTGATCGAGGGCACCTGGGGCGCCGCAGACGCGGTGAGCTCACAGCGCTGGCGGGCGCAGGCACGTCGCCTGGTCGAGCGCGTCCGGGGCGCAGAACCCAGCCATCACGACCACTACAGCGACCGGATCCAGCGTGCGCTGCCGCACGGCCGCGGCCTGAGCACCGCCGACGCCGTCGCCCTGGTGCAAGCAAGCCCGTGGGGGCAGGCCCGCCTGGAGCGGCTGCGGGACGTCGAATGGGCGATCCTCGACGGGCGCGGGCTCCTGGACGAACTGCTCGGCACCCACCCCCGGTGGGCCGTGGTGGCCGGCCGCTAGAGCTTCCCAGGCCGGGCCGGCGCGGCCATGCTGGCTGGATGCACAAGATCTCAGGACAGCGCGACCCGGCCGCGGCGTTCCCGCTCCCGGCCCGCCGTGACGATGCCAGCGAACGGCGGCAGGCCAATCGCGCGGTCGCGGTCAGCGCCGCCGGGCTCGCCGCCACCGGCATCACCGAGCTGCTGATCGCGGTGCTGACCGGATCGGTGGGCCTGCTCGGCGACGCCATTCACAACCTGTCGGACGTGTCCACCAGCGCGGTGGTCTTCCTCGGCTTCCGGCTCTCGCGCCGCGGCGCGACCGAGCGCTACCCCTACGGCCTGGACCGGGCCGAGGACCTCGCCGGGATCGGTATCGCGGTTGTCATCTGGGCCAGCGCGGGGTTCGCCGGGTATGAGAGCGTCCGCAAGCTCCTCGACCACGGGGCCACCGCGCACGTCGGGATCGGCATCGCCGGTGCCGTGCTCGGCATCGCCGGCAACCTGGCCGTGGCCCGCTACAAGCTGGCCACCGGCAAGCGGATCCGGTCGGCGACACTGGTCGCTGACGCCCGGCATTCCTGGCTGGACGCCCTGTCCTCGGCCGGCGCTCTGGCTGGGCTGATCGCCGTCGCTTTCGGCCAGCGGTGGGGCGACCCGGTCGCCGGCATCGCGGTGACCGCGCTGATATGCCATGTCGGGTACGACGTCAGCACCGACGTCGTACGCCGCCTGGCCGACGGCGTCGACCCGCAGGTCATCGCCGCGGCCGAGCGGGCAGCCGGGGACCTGCCCGGCATCGTGCACGCCCACGCCCGGGCCCGCTGGACCGGCCGCCGGCTGCACGTTGAGATCGAAGCATGGGTCGACCCCGGGCTGACCGTCCAAGGGTCCGACGCGCTCGGCCGCGCCGCGGCGGCCGCCATCAGGGACCAGATCCCCGACGTGGACAGCTTCACCTGGGCAACGCGCGGCGCACCAGCCTGACTGCCCCCAGCATGGAGCTTTTCGCAAATAGATTGCATTAGCGTGAGGAGCGCGCTTAGCCTGCGGCTGTGTCGGAGGCGAGTACGGCGGCCGGGCTGACCCCGGCTACGGGGTCGCGGCATGCGCGGGCGTTTGACCGGCGGTTGCTGGCCATGGCGGCACAGGAGCGGGGGCCGCTCGCGGTGTCGGTTGCGCTCGGCCTCGTCGTCGCCGCCACCCGGGTCGGCCAGGGCGTCACGCTGGCCTACGGCCTGGGCAGCATCCTGTCGACCGGCCGGTGGAGCGGCGCGCTGCCGTGGGTTGGCGCCGCGGTGGGCCTGGTCCTGGTTCGTGCCGCCGCGACCGTGGTGCAGGGCGCCGCGATGGCCGGGGCGTCGGTGCGGATCACCACGCGGCTGCGCGTGCGCCTGGTGTTGACGATCCTTGGGCTCGGGCCGGCCTGGGTGGGCCGGGAACGTTCCGGTGAGCTGGAAGCGGTCCTGGTGGATGGGGTGGAGCGGCTGGATGCGTACTTCCGGCTGTTCCTGGCGAAGGTCATCGCGGCGTCGGTGTCCGCTCTGGCGATCGTGGTTACGGTCATCGTCATCGACCCGCCCACCGGGGCGTGTGTCGCGGTCTTCGCCGCGGCGGTGATGTTCATCCCGTCGGGCGAGTACCGGGTGCTCGGCCCGCGGATGCGGTTCTGGTCGGACAGCTACCGGCCGTTGTCGGCTGAGTTCGTCGACAACCTGCAGGGCATGACCACGCTGAAGATGTTCGGCGTGGCGGGAGAGCGCGGCCAGGAACTCGCGGCCCGCTCCGCCCGCGTCAGGGATGCGGCCATCCGGCTGATCTCGGTATCGGGCCTGTTCACCGGGATCATGGCGTTCGCCGCCGCGGCCGGGGCCGCCGCGGGGCTGGCGGTCGGCGGGTTCCGGCTCGCGGCCGGGGACCTGACCACCCAGCAGCTGCTGCTGATCCTGCTGCTGGCCGCGGAGTGCTTCCGGCCCGCGCGGGAGATCCACGACGCGATGCACTCGGCTGTGTGGGGCATGTCGAAGGTCGAGCGCGCCTTCGAGATCTTGCAGGTGACCCCGCCGGAGTCAGACGGCGCCCCCAGGCAGCGGGCGGCCACGGCGCCGACTGTCTCATTCGAGCAGGTCAGCTTCGGCTACCGGCCGGGCCGGATGGTCCTGGACGAGGTCAGCTTCACCGTCGGCGCGGGCGAGAGCCTGGCCATCGTCGGTTCGTCGGGCGCGGGCAAGACGACGATCGCTTCGCTGCTGCTGCGTTTCTTCGAACCGCAGGCTGGCCGGATCCGCGTTGACGGCGCCGATATCGCTGCGCTGCACCCGGATGAGGCCCGGCGGCTCATCGCGGTCGTCCCGCAGGACACCTTTCTTTTCCACGCTTCGATCCGCGACAACCTGACCATCGCCTGCCCCGGCGCGGGCGACGACCAGATGCGGGCGGCCCTCGCCGCGGCGGGCGCCGCCGGCTTCGTCGATGCCCTGCCGGACGGACTCGCGACGGTCGTTGGCGAACGCGGCCTGCGGCTGTCGGGCGGGCAGCGGCAGCGCATCGCCATCGCCCGCGCGCTGCTGAAGGATGCGCCGATCCTCATCCTCGACGAGGCCACCTCGAACGTCGACGTAGCAGCCGAGTCCTCGATCCTGGCGGCACTGGAGCCGCTGCGCCGCGGTCGCACCACGCTGCTGATCGCGCACCGGCTGTCCACCGTCCGCGACGCCGACCAGATCCTGGTGCTCGACGGCGGGCGCATCGTGGAGCGCGGCACGCATGAGGAGCTGTATGCGCTCGGCGGCCGCTATTGGGATCTCTACACGCGCCAGCACGGTCTGGAAGCGAATCTGTTCCTGGCGCCGGGTGAAGGCGACACCGTCGAAGAGAATGGCGCGAACAAAGGCGAACCCAAGGAAGCCGCGGCGATCACCCAGGCGATGCGCTTGATCCGCGGCTAGTGTTCTCGAGAAACGCCGAGACCTACTCGCTCAGCACGCAGATGTCGGGAAGATTGCGATAGTTTTCCG
>JASHOI010000765.1 GCA_030041195.1 Streptosporangiaceae bacterium
CCAACTACTCCGTCAAGCCCACCAGTTCATCCGACCCAAGGGGCGCCGGGGTGGATGGCCGATGTCCGCCTCGTCGGCCGGGCGCCGGGACGGGATAGCTAGCGGCGGGGGTGGACCCGGGCGTGAGGCAGGCGGCCCGAAGTAGTGCTGCGCCCATCCGGTACCGGTCACGGGAGGAGGTGGCGAGCCGGACGGTACGGATCGGAAGGCCATCGCCAGAGCCACCACCCAGCCGATCATGGTCCAGCCCAGAAGGATGTTGATTACCGCGACCGCGCCCATGTCGGGAGCGCGCTGGGCACAGCCGATCAGGCACGGAAGCAGGTACAGCGCTAGTGACATCGACGTCAGGCTGGCGACCACGATGAAGGAAACCGCTGAAAACGTCACTGAAATCCTTTGCCACCGGGCATACCGGCCCGAAGAGGGCTCCTAACTGGTGCGAGCAGTGCGGTCGATCGCGGCGCGAAGAAGCCGACTGGCCTTTTCTCGGCGGCGCAGCCGCGCCGCGCCGCGGTTCCCCGTGCTGCGTATGCTCCAGTGGTGAGCCTCCCCGCGGCCCGCCACTGGCCGTCCGGCTGGCGGGAGCTCTTTTGCCCACAGCGTGCGTATCAAGGTTGGTATGTCAACTTGCATGAGTTCAGCTTGTTCGTACCGGGCTGATTGGCTAAGGTTGGTGGGAGCCAGTTAGAGGAGGCGACGGTGGACAGCACCCCGTCCCCCGCTGCCGTCCCGCTCTACGCCAAGATCGCCGACGACCTGCGCGGCAAGATCCGGGACGGCAGCTATGCACCCGGCGCGCTGCTGCCATCCCGCAACGAGATCGCCGCCATCTACGGGGTATCGCCGATCACCGCCCGCGACGCCCTAGCAATCCTCAGCCACGAGGGCTACGCCCGCGCCATACGCGGCCGCGGCCACATCGTCCGTCGCCACCGGCCGCGGCTGACGGTTCCCGGGCGGCTTTACGACCCGGCGATGATCGAGGGGACCACCTTGGACACCGCGCTGGTCGTCCTGGGCCGGGCTGATGTGTACCAGGAGGCCGCGCCCGACAACATCGCCCTGCCGCTGGAGTCCGGCGCGGACCTGGTTTGGGTCCGCCGCGCAGTGCACCTGGCCGCTGCCGACCGCCAGCCCGTCCAGGTTCACGTCAGCTGGCTTCCCGGTCTCGGCGGCGATGCGGGCGCAGCGCTAAAAGGACTGGACCCAGGGCTGTCATGGCCGCAGGCGGTCCAGCAGGTCACCGGTCGTGTCATCACCGCGGTGCAGCAGAACACCCGCGCTCGCGGCGCCAACCCGTTCGAGGCTTCCGTCTTCGGCATTCCTGGTGGCACCACGGTCCTGGTGAGCCACCTCACCACCTACGCCGACCGCCCGGCCGGGCGCGACCCCATCGAGCACTCCCGCTACGCCTGGCCCACCGACGCCGTCCGTATCAGCGATGAATACGCATTCCCGCAGGGAGCCGGCCATGCGCCGGGCTGAGCCCGCCGGGTCCCGGCCAGGCCGCCGTGGCATCCCCAGCGGCCACCGTGGACAATAGCCACAAAGGCGGCAGCGACTGCCTCGTGGGGCTGCGTCGGCATGCCGATCGGCCGACCGTGTTTCCTGGGCAACACCTGGTCCTGGGAACGACTGGTGCCCGCGCGGCGCCGAGAAGCTCGCCGGCAGGTCATGTAGCTGCCAGCCGCCTGGATGTTGCGGTGAGGCCACGACCCGCAGAGGAGGGCAGCAGGTGCGGTGCGGCACGCGACCTCAGGTAAGGCCAGCGGCGGACAGGCTTGCCGCGAACCTGCGGGTTGCCCTGAGCCCGCCTGGGCCGGGCGGGACACCATGACCGCCCAGCTGGACACGCGGCTGGCGCGGCTGAAACAGGAGTTAGACGCTCACGCTCGGATCGCCCGGTACCTGGGGCTGGACCTCGACCGACCGGTCCGGTCGCTGGCAGACGGCTACCCCGATCACACGATCGCGCAGGTCGGGCGGATCACCGAACGGCTGCTCCATCAGCTGTGGATCCGGCACGGCGCGGCCGGCACCCCGGCCGGCAAGACGCTCAAGGACCTGATCAGCGGATGCCGACCCTATATTCGCAGCCACCGGGTACTGGACGCGCTGCATGAGATCCAGAAGCTACGCAACCGCTCAGCGCACGACGGATACCTGGCTGCCGACGAGGATGCGCTGGTCGCTATCCGGCGACTGCTTGACGTACTGGCGTGGTACACCAGCACCGGCAGCGGTGCCCTGGCGACCAACGCCCCGCGGCTCTCTCCTGCCGCCGCCGCGAAGGCCGAGTTCTTGGTCGGGCTGTACGTCACGCTCGACTACCGGCTCACCCGGCGCACCGAGCTGTCCCAGCACGCTGTGTACCTGCTGTTCGTCCGCCAGCGCGGCCTGCGCAGCGATCACGCCGAGCTGCTGCTCGCCAGCGACGCTAATCAGGCCACCCAGGCGCTCGCCGCGAGCGCCGGAAAGCTATGGCAAGCCGAGCTGACCCGGCTGACCCGATTCGTGATCCTCGAAGAGGACGGCGGCGATCTGCGGGATGAGCTGCGGCCCGGATGCCAGGTGGTGGCCTACGACCACTTCATGGACGTGTTCGTCGACCTGGAACGTCACGTGGCCGACATCCGGCGGTTGTATCCCCGGCTGGATTCGCCCGCCGTGCCGCTGCAGGGTGACCTGCTGGCCGTTGATGAACTTTCAGGGGAGATGGAGGTCTCCACCGAGGGAGACGCCCGCGAACTGCTCGCCCGCGTGGCCGAGGACGGGGGCAACTTGCTGATCATGGGCGGGCCCGGCAGCGGAAAGACGACCCTGCTCAAGGAACTCGTGGCCGCGCCGCCGGGCATCAGCGCCCGGCCGTACCGGTTCTTCTTCGACCTGAGCCTGAAGAACAAGGACGAGTCGTTCGCCGACTTCGTCACCCGCACGCTGGCGCCCTGCATTCGCGTTGAGGCTGCGTACGTGTTCCCGGTCTTCTGCTACTTCACCCGGACCGGATCGGTGCTGTCGGCACTCGACGGGTTCGACGAGGCCGTGCCCGAGATGACGCTGAGCGGGCTGCTCGCCTTGTTCAGCGAGGTCGCCGAAGTCCTGTCCGCCGAGTCGGCCGTGGTGATGACCTCCCGGGTCTCGTTCCTGGAGGACTCCCCGCCCGTGCGGCGGCTGCTGGACGGCGCCAGCCTGATGTCGGAGAAGCTCGCCCAGCAGCTGCACGCGCAGGGAGTCGACCCACTCCGGGTCCCCAGGTTCTCGGTCCTGCGGCTCCGCGACCACGACGCCGCGGGGTCGCTGCTCGCCAGGCAGGTCAGGCGCCAGGCCACTGGCCTCGTGCAAGCTGCAGATGGTGAAGCCCGCGACGCTCACCTGGCAGATTTGCTATGGCGCCACATCACGCAGGTCGTAGAGCCCAGCATGCTGCCTCAGGTGGTGAGCTACTTCGGCATGGCGTTCCTGCGTGGCGTTACCGTGTTCCCCCTGATCGAGCTGGTGAACGGGTTCGGCATGAATGTCTTCGACGGCGGTCGGGCGGACGCCAACAGCTTTCGCCTCAAGGCGCTATTCCGCATCGCTAACCCCGCCGGGACGGCCCTGGCGCCACGCCATGCTGCGTACCAGGAGCTGCTGGCGGCCGAGTTCCTGCGCAGTCCGGAAGGACGCGACGCAGCCCTCGCGGCAGCGCCCCGCCCGAGGCTGACTGAGGAAGTCCGCGAGTTCCTGTACCACCGAAGCCAAACCGCGAACCCCCCACCCAAGGCGGACCGGGCGGATGACTGCGTGACCCCGGCCGGGGTTTACCTGGTAGGGCCCAGTCATCACCTGATGCTGCGCCGGGTTACGCGGCCGGTCCGGCTCGACCAGTTCCCGGTAACCGTCCGCAGGTACAAGAAGTTCCTGCACGAGGTTGGCGGGCACGGGTCGGCGCAATGGGACCACCCAAACATGCCCGCCGACTACACCCACAACCCTCCCCAGCAGCACCTCGCGGTCCCCACCTATTACGAGGACCCCGCCTATGAGAACCACCCGGCGGTCGCGGTGAGCTGGTGGAGCGCTTATGCCTTCGCCCGTTACGAGGGCAAGCGGCTGCCCACCTCTCTCGAATGGGAAGCCGCCGCCCGCGGCTTCGACGGTCGGCTGTTCCCGTGGGGCGACGAAGCGGACGTGTCGAGAGTGAACTGTGCGGACTCATGGTCTGATCACCCGCTGGTCACCTACGCTGCCTGGCGGGAAGAACGCGCTCACGGGCGGATCGCCGAGGCGGTGCCGAGCCCGGTCGACGCCCACCCCGGCAACATCTCACCGTTCGGCGTCCGGGAGATGGTCGGCCAGGTGTGGGAGTGGACGTCCACCGTGCTGGAAGACCTGAACGAGGCCGTCGTTTGCGGTGGCTCGTTCGACAACCCGCTCCGGGCCGCCCAGGCATCTTCCAAGGGCACTTACGACCGCCGCGGGGTGAGCAGTGTCGTCGGCTTCCGCTGCGCGCAGGAGGCATGACATGAACACGTTCGATGGCCCTGGTGGTCAGCGGTTCGGGCACGTCACCGGCGAACGTCCTGCGGCAAGCGGGCAAGGTGCCCAGGAGGGCACCTATCTGGTCCGCGACGACGGCACCGGCATCATGTACTCGTTCGACCACACAGACATCGTCACCGAAGGTTTTCGCACCGTACGCAGCGGTGAACGCGTCAGGTTCCTCATCGACCACGCTCACCCCGGCAAGGCCAGCTACGTGATCCGCCTCGACCTGCCCGATGTCGAGGCGTATTACCCATAACCACATCGCCCTTCGCCCTGCCCGCATGCCAGACACCCAGCTTCCATAGCCACTTCACTGTCTTTAAAGAAAGTGTCTTTAAAGACAGCCACGTCATTCTCTCGAGTCATCCCCACTGGCGGGCGGTTACCATTACGGAGGCGCAGCACGCGCAGCGGCCAGGAGAAGGTGACAATGCCGATTGCACCACGGTTCCATCGGGTCGCCGCCTTACAACGGCCATTCGTGAATCGCCAGCAGGTTCTGTCGGACTTCACCGCGGAACTCACGCGGATTGGCGGTGGCCCGCGCGTATTTAATGTGACGGGTGTCGGCGGGATCGGGAAATCGCGGCTCCTGCGTGAGCTGGAAGACCGGGCACGGCCACGGTTCCGGACCGCCGTCATCGATCTGCAGGTGCCTGCACTGCGGCGCCAGGATGACGCACTGGCCGTGCTTCGGGCTCAACTGGGAAAACAGCAAGTCGATTTTGACCGCTTCGACATCGCCTACGCCGTCTTGTGGCAGCGTCTGCATCCCCACCTGCGGCTCACCAAAGAGGAACTGTCGTTCGTCGAGTACAGCTCTATCCTGGGAGACATTCTCGATCACTTCGCTCCCTTGCCTGTCTTCGGCACCGCGATGGGGCTGGTCAAGCTTTTCGAGCGAGGGTCGGCCGACGTACGCCGGAAGCGGCGGATACGCCGCGACCCCACGTTGCAGGCGCTCGACGGACTCCCGAACAGCGAGCTGAGCGACGCGGTGACGTATCTGTTCGCCGAGGACCTCCGTGCGGCCAGCACCAGCAAGCAGTCGGTCATCATCGTGGATTCATACGATGCCCTGGTTCCGGCGCCGGCATACTCGGGACGGGCCCAGCTCGCCGACGCCTGGCTGCGGGACCTGGCTGGCCAGTTAGACCGGGCACTGGTCGTCATCGCCAGCCGCGAACGTCTGCACTGGGAGACCTACGACTCCGACTGGGCCAGCGCCATAACGGTATCGGCGCTGGACGGCCTGCCGATGGCCGCGAGACTGGAACTGCTCCAGGCCGGCGGCGTGTCCGACCCGTCCGAGCGCCAGCTCATCGCGGACGCGAGCGCGGGCCTCCCCTTCTACCTGCACCTGGCGGTCGACACCCGCCAGCGGACCGGCGGCGACGCGGCCGACGCTCTTGTCTCCCAGGATGAGATCCTCGCGCGCTTCCTCGAGCACGTGGCTCCCGAGGAAATCCGCTCGCTGGAGGTGCTGAGCCCGGCGCGGATCTTCGACTATGACATCTTCCGGGCGCTCACCGCCGCCTTTCATCTGCCCGGCAACCGGCTCGCCTGGGACTCACTCACCGCATACTCGTTCATCTACCCCGCCGGTGATGCCCTGCGGCTCCATCAGCTCATCCGCGCCGCCGTCCTGGAACGGCTTTCGGCCCTGACCGTGACGCAGATCCACACGCTGCTGAGCGAGCTGTGGGACGACCGCGCCCGGCGCAGCACCGGCACCGCCGCAGCACGCGCCTGCCGCGAGGCTGCCTACCACGGCCTCCGGGCCGGAACGGTGACGCCCCGTGGCCTGCTCGGCTACGCTGACCAGGCTGTGCGCCGGGGAGGGCACGGCAGCGCGGCGGGCATCGCCGACGACCTGGAAGAGTGGCTGACGAGCCAGCCCGGCTCCGGCGGAGTCGGCGAC
>JASHOI010000766.1 GCA_030041195.1 Streptosporangiaceae bacterium
CCCGGCAGGCCCGGACCAGGCGGAGGCCGATGGCCAGGACCAGCCCGGCAGCACCGCCGAGCCAAACCGGCGTGACGGCGGCGGCACCGCCGAGCCAAGCCGGCGTGAGCGCGGCAGCACCGCCGAGCCAAGCGGGCTTGAGCGCGGCGGCACCGCCGAGCTCGGCCAGGGTCAGCACGACGGCACCCCGGAGCAGGCCGGCGAAGGCGTGTGGTCACTGCTGCGCCGGTCGCGCCTGCTCCAGGTCATCGTCGTCGTGGTGATCGCGGCCAACCTCGCGTTCGGCGGGACCTTCGAGGTGGCACTGCCCGCGCTCGCGCACGCCCGATTCGGCGCCGACGGCTACGGCGCGCTGATCGCGTGCCTTGGCACCGGCGCCGTGATCGGCACGCTGGCCGCCGCCCGGGCCGGCAGCACCGGCCGGCCGGCGCTCGTCGCCAGTTCCTCTTTTCTCGTCGAGGCGGTGGCGATCGCGTTCATCCCGTTCCTCGGCGGGCTCGCCGGGGCCGCGGTGGCGACGTTCGTTCTGGGGATCTGCAACGGCCTCGGCAACGTCATCTTCGTCACGCTCATCCAGCGATGGGCGCCGCCGCACCTGCTTGGCCGGGTGATGAGCGTGGTCATGCTGGCCGGACTGGGCAGCTTCCCGCTGTCGGTGGCGGTGTCCGGCGTGCTTGTGCACCGGCTGGGCCCGTCCCCGTTCTTCCCGGTTGCGGCGGCCACCGTGGCCATCGCCGTTCTCGGCGCGATGTCGCAGCGCGAGTTCCGTGACTTCGGGTCGGCCCAACTCGGCCTCGAACCCGCGTGAGCCCAGTACCGCGAGCCGAGCGGCCCGGTGACGTTACGCGGCGCTCGGCTCGGTCAGGTACGCGGCCCACTGCGGATCGCCGTCGTGGGCGGCCCCGATCAGCCGCCAGTGCGCCCCGCGGGGCACGGCAGGCACGCAGCGCAGGGTCCAGCCAAGCTCATCGATCAGCCGGTCGGCCTTGCGGTGGTTACAGCGCATACAGGAGGCGACACAGTTCTCCCAGGAATGCGTGCCACCGCGGCTACGCGGAATCACGTGATCGATGGTCTCGGCCTTGATACCGCAGTACGCGCACAGGTAGTTGTCCCTGCGCATCAGCGCCGCCCGGGTGAGCGGAACCCGGCTGCGGTGCGGCACGCGAATGTAGCGCCGCAGCCTGATCACGGACGGGGTTGCGAGGACGACCGAGGCGGAGTGCAGCATCGCTCCCCCGGCGTCGTCGTGCACGACCTCTGCCTTCTCGCCGAGGACCAGGCAAACGGCACGGTGCATACCAACCGTGGTGAGCGGCTCATAGGTGATGTTCAGCAGCAATACCCGACGCACTCCCACCTCCCGGGCAGGTGCGCCGCCGCAGTGTCGGGGCACCCGTGACCAGTGTGATTGCCTGATGGCCGGTCCGCCAACCCCAATAGCCTAACCGGGTGGGCCAGCCGGCGGGGTCAACGCGCCGGTTCCGGCGGCCGGCCGGGCCAGTCCGGGCCGGTCCGGGCCGGTCGCGGCCGCTGCAGCGGCCGCGGGGAGACCGGGTAAGCCGCCCAGGATCGACCCATATAGTGCAGCCCATGGCCGCATCCGCATACCCGCCAGCCCGCCGTGAGGACATCGCCGAGGAGATCCACGGCCACCTGGTCCGCGATCCGTACCGCTGGCTCGAGGACGCCGACAGCCAGGAGACCCGGTCCTGGCTGGCCGCGGAGGATGCGCTCCTCGCCGAGTACCTGGCCGGCCTTAGCGACCGGGAGGCGCTGGCCGCGCGGATCACCGAACTGCTCGCCGCCGGTTACGTCGACGCCCCGGTGTGGCGTGGCGACCGGCAGTTCTACACCCGCCGTGCGGCAGGCCAGGAGCACGCGGTGCTCTACACGACCACGCCGTCCGAGGGCGAGCGGATCCTCATCGACCCGACGGCGATCGACGAGACCGGCACGACGACCCTCGACGCCTGGCAGCCCGACCTGGACGGCCGCCTGCTGGCCTACCAGCTGTCCCAGGGCGGTGACGAGGAGTCGCTGCTGCGGGTCATGGACGTCGCCACCGGCGAGGATGTCGACGGTCCCATCGACCGCTGCCGGTACACGGGCGTGGCATGGCTGCCCGGCGGCAAGGAGTTCTATTACACCCGGAGGTTGCCGCCCGAGGCGGTGCCCGAGGGCGAGCAGCAGTATCACCGGCGGGTGTACCTGCACCAGGTGGGCAGCCCGGCGCGGGATGACGCCATGATCTTCGGTGAGGGACTGGAGAAGACCAACTACTACTCGGTTTCGGTCAGCAGGGACGGCCGCTGGCTGATCATCGGGGCCGCCGCTGGCACCGCGCCGCGGAACGACTTGTGGATCGCGGACCTGATCGCGGCGCCGGCATCAGCGCCCGACCTGCGCGTGATCCAGCAGGGAGTCGACGCCCAGAGCTACGCGCGGGTGGGCAGGGACGGGCGGCTCTACGTCTGGACCGACCGGGATGCTCCCCGGGGCAGGCTCGCTGTGACCGACCCCGCGGATCCCGGCTACGACCACTGGCGAGACCTGGTCCCCGAGGACCCGGAGGCCGTGCTGGCCGACTTCGCGATCCTGGACGGCCCGGAACTGGGCCGGCCGGTGCTGCTTGCCTCGTGGACCAGGCACGCGATCAGCGAGGTGAGCGTGCACGACCTGGCCACGGGCGCTCGGGGCGGGGCCGTGCCGCTGCCCGGCCTCGGCACGATCGGCGGCCTGAGAGAGCGGCCGGAAGGCGGCCACGAGGCCTGGTTCGGCTACACCGATAACACCACGCCGCCCATCGTGCTGCACTACAACGCGCTGAGCAGCGCAACCACCGTCTGGGCGCGTTCTGCCGGGCAGGTCGAGGTCCCGGAGATCTCGACCAGGCAGGTCGCGTACTCATCCGCGGACGGCACGACCGTCCGGATGCTGATCATCTCGGGCGACGGCCCGTTCCGTCCCCGGCCGACGATCCTCTACGGATACGGCGGGTTCGACGTCAGCATGCAGCCCGGGTATTCCGCGACAATTCTCGCCTGGGCCGAGCGCGGGGGCGTGTACGCGATCGCCTCGCTGCGCGGCGGCGGCGACGAGGGCGAGGAATGGCACCGGGCCGGGATGCGTGCCAGCAAGCAGAACGTGTTCGACGACTTCCACGCCGCCGCGGAGAAGCTGATCGCCGACGGCTGGACCAGCCGGGAGCAGCTGGCGATCTCCGGCGGCTCTAACGGCGGGCTGCTGGTGGGAGCGGCGATCACCCAGCGGCCGGAACTCTACGCCGCCGCGGTGAGCTCTGCTCCGCTGCTCGACATGGTGCGGTACGAGCGGTTCGGGCTCGGCGAGACCTGGAACGACGAGTACGGCACCGCCGCGGACCCGGAGGAACTCGGCTGGCTGCTCTCCTACTCCCCCTACCACCACGTGCGCGACGGGATCTCCTACCCGGCGGTCCTGTTCACGATCTTCGACGGCGACACCAGGGTGGACCCGATGCACGCGCGCAAGATGTGCGCCGCGCTGCAGCACGCCACGTCGGCACGGTGGCCGGACCGGCCGATTCTGCTGCGCCGGGAGTCCGACGTGGGGCACGGGGCACGCGCGGTCAGCCGTTCTGCGTCGCTGTCGGCCGACACCCTTGCGTTCCTCGGGTTTCTCACCGGCCTGAGCCGGTAGGCCGCCGCGCCTGGCGGCCCTGACCATTACTCCCACTCGTCCGCTCCAGCCTGCGCGGCCGGCGACTATGGGAGGCGCTGTCTACCGAACGGAGGTCGTTGTGCACCCCCTGGTGCTCGTCGCCGATCCAGGAAGCCCCGCCTCGCCGCATCCGGCCGACTCGCTCTACGAGGCCTGCGGGCGGACCCAGAACCCAGGGATCGCCTGCCGCCTGGTGTGGGACGTGACCCACAGCAGCAGGGCTGCCGAGCTCACCATGGTCTACTTCGCCGGGCCGGCCCAGCTCGCGATCAGGATCGGCTACGTGCTGCTGATCGCGGTGGCGCTCCGGCTGGTCGCGCACCGCGCGATCAGCAAGATCACCTCCCGGGCCGCGCGGAGCGGCGGCGATGCCCCCGACCGGGCGCACGCGCTGCTGTTCCGTGAGCGGCGCCAGCAGCGCGCGACCGCGCTCGGCGCGATCCTCAGCAACGCGGCGTCGCTGACGATCTTCGGCATAGCGGCGGTCATCATCGTCGGCGACATGGGGCTGAACCTGGCGCCGGTGCTGGCCAGCGCCGGTGTCCTGGGCGTGGCCATCGGGTTCGGCGCGCAGAATCTGGTGCAGGACTTCCTGGCCGGGATCTTCATGCTGCTCGAGGACCAGTACGGCGTCGGCGACGTCATCAGCGTGGGCCAGACGACCGGAACGGTCGAGGGAGTGAGCCTGCGGATCACCCGGCTCAGGGACGTGAACGGCGTGGTCTGGCACATCCGCAACGGCACCATCAAAAAGGCCGGCAACGAGTCTCAGGGCTGGGCCAGGGCCGTGGTCGATTTCCCGGTCCCTTACCACCGCGACATCCCGCGGGTGCGCCAGACGATGCGGCGGACCGCCGACGCCATGTGGCAGGAACCGGCCTGGAACGAGATCATCCTCGAGGAGCCCGAGGTGTGGGGCGTGCAGGAGCTTTCCAGTGACGCGGTCCTGATGCGGGTGACGGCCCGGACCATGCCGCTGCGGCAGTGGGAAGTGCAGCGCGAGCTCACCGAGCGGCTGAAGCTCGCGCTCGACGCTTCGGGCGCCGTCAACGGCGCAAACGGGGACACGGAGACGAACGGCGGCTCCGGCGCCGTGGTCCCGGCGCCCGCCCGGGCCATTCCCGACCAGCACTCCCCGCGGGCAGCAGTCCCGACGGCCACGCCCGGCACGCAGGCCCCGGCTCCCGCTGCCACGCAGGCCCCCGCCGACGTCCAGGGTTCGGCCGCCGACGCCCCCGGAGCGGGCGGCCCGCCCAAGCCGGCGGCCTCGTGAGCCGCGCTTCGGCCGATGCCGGCGTGGACGTACTCTGGGTCCGCGATGAACGAGTCAACCGAGATGAGCTTCTACGAGGCCGTGGGCGGTGAGGAGACCTTCCGCCGCCTGGTCAGCAGGTTCTACCAGGAGGTCGCCAAGGATCCCGTGCTCCGGCCGGTGTACCCGAGCCGCGATCTTGGCCCGGCCGAGGAGCATCTGCGGCTGTTCCTGATCCAGTACTGGGGCGGCCCCGGAACCTACAGCGAGCAGCGCGGCCATCCGAGGCTGCGGATGCGGCACGCTCGGTTCACGATCGGTGAGGCCGAACGCGACGCCTGGCTGCGCCACATGCGCACCGCGCTCGACGAACTGGCCCTCGATGAGGCGCTGGACGCGCAACTGTGGGACTACCTGGTGATGGCCGCGCACAGCCTGGTCAACCAGCCGACCCGGGTGATGGGGGCAGGAGAGGCTGGCGGCGGCCCGGACCTGGGCCTGACCCCCGCCTAACCGGCGTCCGGGGCCGCTTGGATGGCCTGCCGTCGAAGGCGCCCCAAACCGGCCCGTCATCGATGTACCATTCGGCCGCATAGAACAGGCCTTCTGGTACATCGATGACCCGCTGGCAGGGCGCCGCGGGGGTCAGCGGGTCAGCTTGCGGTAGGTGACGCGGTGCGGCCGGGCCGCCTCGGCGCCGAGGCGGTCGATCTTGTTCTTCTCGTACGCCTCGAAGTTGCCCTCGAACCAGAACCAGTTCGAGTCGCCTTCCCAGGCCAGGATGTGGGTCGCGATCCGGTCCAGGAACCAGCGGTCGTGGCTGGTGATCACCGCGCAGCCCGGGAACTCGAGCAGCGCGTTCTCCAGGGACGAAAGGGTCTCCACGTCCAGGTCGTTCGCGGGCTCGTCGAGCAGCAGCAGGTTGCCGCCCTGCTTCAGGGTGAGCGCGAGGTTGACCCGGCCGCGCTCGCCGCCGGACATCAGCCCGGCCGGCTTCTGCTGGTCCGGCCCCTTGAACCCGAACGCGGCGACGTAGGCGCGGCTGGGGATCTCGAGGTGGCCGACCCGGATGAAGCTCTCGCCGTCCGAGATGGCCTCCCACACGGTCTTGTTGGGGTCGATCCCCGAGCGCAGCTGGTCCACGTAGGAGATGCTGACGGTCTCGCCGATCCGGATCGTGCCGCTGTCCGGCTGCTCCTCGCCGACGATCATTTTGAACAGGGTGGTCTTGCCGACCCCGTTCGGCCCGATGACGCCGACCAGGCCGTTCGGCGGCAGGCTGAAGGTCATTCCCTCGATCAGCATCTGGTCGCCAAAGCCCTTGGACAGGTTGCTGGCCTCAACGACCTGGCTGCCCAGCCGGGGGCCCGGCGGGATCTGGATCTCCTCGAAGTCCAGCTTGCGGTTCTTGTCCGCGTCCGCTGCCATCTCCTCGTAGCGCTGCAGCCTGGCCCGGCTCTTGGCCTGGCGCGCCCGCGGGCTGGAGCGCACCCACTCCAGCTCTTCCTCGAGCCGCCTGCGCCGCTTGACGTCCTTCTGGCCCTCGACCTTGATCCGCGACGCCTTCGTCTCCAGGTACGTGGAGTAGTTGCCCTCATACGGGTAGGCGTGGCCGCGGTCGAGCTCGAGGATCCAGCCCGCAACGTTGTCGAGGAAGTACCGGTCGTGCGTGACCGCGACCACGGTCCCCGGGTACTTCTCCAGGTGCTGCTCAAGCCACTGCACGCTCTCGGCATCGAGGTGGTTGGTGGGCTCGTCGAGCAGCAGCAGGTCGGGCTGCTGCAACAGCAGCTTGCACAGCGCCACCCGGCGGCGCTCGCCACCGGACAGCACGCTCACCTGGGCGTCCGGCGGCGGGCAGCGCAGGGCGTCCATCGCCTGCTCGAGCTGGCTGTCCAGGTCCCATGCTTCCCGGTGGTCAAGCTGCTCCTGCAGCTTGCCCATCTCCTCGAGCAGCGCGTCGGAGTAGTCCGTCGCCATCTGCTCGGCGATCTCGTTGTACCGGGCCAGCAGGGCCTTGGTCTCGGCAACGCCGTCCTCGACGTTGCCGAGCACCGTCTTGGCCTCGTCCAGACCGGGCTCCTGCTCCAGCAGCCCGACCGTGAACCCCGGCATCAGCCGCGCCTCGCCGTTCGACGGCTGCTCCTTGCCGCCCATCAGCCGCAGCAACGTCGACTTACCGGTGCCGTTGGGCCCCACGACGCCGATCTTCGCGCCAGGCAGGAACGCGAGGGTCACGTCGTCAAGCACTACCTTCTCGCCGTACGACTTCCGGGCAGCGCGCATCTGAAAAATGAACTCCGGCATGTCCTCAGCCTACGGCCAGCCGACGTGCGGTCACGACGGAGTCGTCACGCTGGCCGCATCCTCGGCGATCGCCTCGATCGCGCTGTCGTCGAAGATCTCCTCGTCGGCCGGGCCGCCGGCAGGGTCATCGGCCAGGCCGGGGCCAGAATCACCGGCCAGGCCACCAGGAGTATCTTCGGCCAGGCCACCGGCCGGGCCCGGCACCGGGCCGCCGCCGACCAGGACCGCCGGCGCCGCTTCGCTGCCAGCGGAACCGTCGCCGCCGAAGTCGCCGTCGGCGCCGTTCCCGGCGGCGGCCTGCTCCGCGGTCTTGCCGGTGGTCTCCCAGACCCGCCGGAAGCCTGCGACCCCGCGGCTCAGGTCGTGCCCGAGGTGACTCGCCTCCACGTCAACGGAGACCCGGCGCACCCCGTCCTTGCCGGTGAACGGGCGGACGTCAAGCC
>JASHOI010000767.1 GCA_030041195.1 Streptosporangiaceae bacterium
GTCACGCTGAACCCGGCGCTGCGCGTCGGCTACGAGGCGGAGCGGGTGAGCCGCGGCGCCGTGAACCGGGTCAGCCGGGTCAGCTACCGGGCGGGCGGGCGCGGCCTGGCGGTGGCCAGGATGCTGCACACGTTCGGCCACGAGGTGGTCGCGGCCGGGCTCGTCGGCGGCGCGTCCGGCGAGGCGATCAGGGCCGAGCTGGCCAGGGCCGGGGTGGCGACGCAGTTCACCTGGATCACCGGCGAATCCCGGCGGGTCCTGGAGGTCACCGACACCGCGGACGGCACGGTTACCGCCTTCGGCGAGCCCGCCCCGTACATCACCACCGAGGAACTCGGCAGGCTTGCGGCCGACTACCGCGCGCTGATGGCCGAGGCCGACGCCGCGGTGCTCTGTGGCAGCCTTCCCGCGGGGCTGCCGGCCGAGACCTACGGTTCGCTGGCCAGCTACGCGGCGGAGGCCGGGGTCCCGGTCGTGCTCGACGCGAGCGGCAGCGCGCTGCGGCACGCGGTGAGCAGGAGGCCGGCCCTGGTCATCCTCGACGACGAAGCCGGCGACCACGCGACCTTCATAGCTGGTGGTGCCCGAGCGGTGGCGATCCTGTCCGGCACCGGGGTCCGCGCGGTCACCGCCGGGGGACAGTGGCGGGCCGAGCTGGCCGGCCACCGGCCACGCCAGGCAGAACGTGACGCGCTCGTCGCCGGATTCGTCCCCGGCATCGCGCTGAGCTGGTCGTGGCCGGACACCCTGGCCCACGCGGTGGCGCTGGCCGCGTCGTCCGATCCGGCCGGAGACGTCGATCTTGAGGCATATGAACGACTGCTGCCTAAGGTGACAGTTGATCCGTAGTGTGCGGCAGATCCTTTGTGCTCACCTTTAGTAGTAATAATCCTGACCCGCCGTTAGGCTGTCCGCCGTGAATCAGACGGGCGGAGAGGTGAGCCAGGCCGGCGGGGAACTCGAGCGCCGTCCGGAGAACCTCCCGCAGCACCCGTCGCGGCACCTCCCGGTCCCTTACCGCCGCGGCGAGATCGCGAACGTCATCGACTGGCCGGAGCTCGCGGCGTGGGCCCGCGGCCGCGGCGTCGTGCTCATCGGCCTCGCCCTGATCGCCGCGCAGTTGATCTGGAAGTCCATTTTCCTCAGCAATTACTTCTTCTGGCAGGACGACTTCCACTTCATCGAGCTCGGGCTCGGCCATTCCCTCAGCTGGAGCTACCTGACATTTGTCGGCGCCGGCCACCTGTTCCCCGGCGTCTACGCGATCGTCTGGGTCGCGGCCAGGATCGCGCTGTACAACTGGGCGTTCGCGTCCGCGATCACCGTGATCATGATGGCGGCGGCGGGCCTGGCCGCGCTCCGGCTGCTGCGCACGCTGTTCGGGAACCGGCCCGCGATCCTGGTGCTGCTGCTCATCTACCTGCTCTGCCCGCTGACCATGCTGGACGTCCGGTGGTGGTCAACGGCGATCGAGTCGCTGCCGCTGCAGATAGCCGTGTTCATGGCGCTGAACGCGCAGCTGCACTACGTGCGGACCGGCCGGTTCCGGCACGCGATCGCCGCGGCGGCCTGGCTGGTCGTGGGGCTGATCTTCTTCGAGAAGGCCCTGATCCTGCCGCTGCTGCTGCTCGGCATCACCTCCGCGTTCCTGATGGACGGGCCGTGGCCACGCGCGATCGTCCAGTGCCTGACCAGGTACTGGAAGTCCTGGCTGATCCAGGCGGTGATCCTGGCGGTCTACGCCGTGGTGTTCGAGCAGTCGCTGCACACCTCGACCGCGAAGCCGACGGTCTCGGGCCTGGGCCAGGTGTTCAGCTTCACCTGGGAGTTGCTGAAGAACACGTTCGTGCCGGGCGCGCTCGGCGGGCCGTGGCAGTGGTTCCCCACCGCGAACGCGCAGTACGCGTCGTCGGCGCCGCCGGGCACGCTGGCCTGGCTGTCGCTGATCGTCGCGGCCGGGGTCATCATCGCCAGCATCGCGCTGCGCCGGTACGCCTGGCGTGCCTGGGCGATCCTGGCCGGATGGCTGCTCGCCGCCGACGTGACGCCGGTGCTGCTCGGCCGCGTCGAGGTGCTGAGCTCCGGGGTGCTGGCGCTGCAGACCCGGTACGTCTCCGACGCGCTCCCGGTCCTCGTCATCTGCCTGGGGCTGGCGTTCCTGCCGCTGGCAGGCCAGCCGGACGTCCGCAGGCGCCCCGCGGTGCTGGCCGCGACTCAAACCGGGGGCCAGGCCGGCCGCCTGGCCGCGGCGGCCCTGGTCGGCGCGTTCATCATCGGCTCGGTGTGGTCCGTCCAGGACCTGCAGACCACCACCTCCGGGCTGCTGACCCGGCTCTACGTCGAGAACGCCCAGGCCGCGATCGCGGAAGCGCCAGCGGGCACGGTGATCGCGGACTCACAGGTGCCGACCTCGATCATGATCGGCGCGTTCGGGCAGTACGCCGACGCCTCGAGGGTGATCGGCCCGATGGAGGACGCGGCCGACGCGGCCAGGATCCGGTGGACGTCGCGGCCGGCCGGGACGATCGATCACCTGATGGTGTTCGGCACCGACGGCAGGCTGCGCCTGGCCGCGATCTACGGCCAGACCAGCGCGCCGCCCGCAACCGGCCGGCAATGCCATCCGGCCGCCCGGGACCGGGTGGTCGCCGCGTTCCCCGCGCCGGCCGCCACCGGCAGCCAGGTGCTGCGGATCGCGTACCTGGCCGACACCGCGGCCAGCGGCGCGGACATGATCATCCGCTACGGGAACAGCACGGAGCGGCTCGCGATCCAGCCGGGCCTGCACGATGGGTACCTGCCGATAACCGGCGGCGCGGCGAGCGTCACGATCTCAAGCCCGGCAATGCGCGGCCTGTGCGTCGGCGACGTGCAGGCCGGCATCATCGTGCCCTCGCCGACCGGGCTGGTGATCCCTTCCGCCTACTGAGCGCTGAGCGCCGAGCCCTGAGCGCGTCAATCGGCCAGCGTGCCGACCGCCGCGCCGCAGCGGGCCCGCTCGAGCAGCCGGGCGTGCTCGTCGTCGGGGACCGGCGCGGCCTGCTGCGCCAGCAGCACCGGGATGTCGTTCTCGATCCGGTAGCTGCGCCGCAGCCGCGGGTTGTACAGCAGCGCCTCGTCGGGGAAGTACAGCAGGCCGCGCTTGTCGATGGGGCAGACCAGGATCTCAAGCAACGTCTCGTCGAAAGCCATGAGCCTCTCCTTCCTTGCGCCAGGTTCCTCCGGCCCGCTCCGGGCTGACCGCGCCGTCGGGTTGTCTCGACAGCAGCACCACGACGCCGCAGGCGACGAGGATGCCGACGAGGCGAAGGGCCAGCCGCACCGGGTCGGCCGGCAGCCGCTCGTGGAACAGCCAGGTGCCGGCCACGATGAAGTACACGCTCCCCAGCACGTTCGACACCGGCGCCACGATCGAGATCCGGCAGCGCTGCAGCGCGGTCTGGAACAGCAGCAGGCCGGCCGCCGAGCACGCGGCCATCACGTACGGGTACGGCGAGGACGCCACGGCCGCCACGATGCCGCCGATCCCGTGGCCGTGCAGCAGCGTGCCGGACACCCCCTTGATCGCCAGCGCGGCCACGCCGTACAGCAGCCCGGTGGCGATGCCGAACGACACGCCGCTCACCGGCCGCCCGCCGGCGCGCCCGCTGCCCCGCAGCGCGCTGACCGCGGCGCCGAGCGCGAGCAGGCAGGACGCGGTCGCGATGATCGCCAGCCGCACCCCGCTGACCTGGTGGCCGACCTGCACCGGGGCGCCGTCCGCGGACAGCGCCAGCAGCACCACCGACAGCGCCATGATCGCCACGCACGCGTACTGCACGCCGTTCAGGCGCTCGCGCAGCACCAGCCGGGACAGCACGAGCACGACCGCGACGCCGCTGGCGATCACCGGCTGCACCAGCGTCACCGGCGCGAACAGCAGCGCGAGCACCTGGAACGCGAGCCCGAACAGCATCATCGTGAACCCGGCCAGCCACCGCGGCGACGTGGCCAGGCTGGCCACGAACGACACGATCCGCCCGGCGCCGATGGCTGGCAGCCTCCCTAGCGCTTGCTTCTCTACAATCAGGCCGTAGTTGTACGAGGTGGTGGACAACAGGGCCAGCCCGAGACCCACATCCGTGCTACCGGTCACCAGAGCCTCCCTGGCTCGCCAGAGTTGTGAGCGCCGCCGCGTACAGGCCGGCGAACCTGGCCGCGGACGGCTCGCTGAACAGCGCACGCCGGTACCGCAGGCACAGGTGCAGACGCCCGCCGACCGTGACCGCGCCGACCGAAAGGCCGCGCGGCATGTGCGCGGACGTCGAGAACCAGATCGCGGTCACCGCCGCGGCGCCGAACCGGGGCGGCCCGACCACGCCGAGGTTGGAGACCAGCGACGTGTCGCAGATCAGCGGGCCGGCCGTGCGCAGCGCCAGCCGGAGCACCCCGCGCTTCAACGTCGGCGGGCACCACGCCGCGGCGAGCGCCCGGCTGACCGGGTCGACCTGCGGCCCGTCCTGCTGCTTGGCCGCCCGGCTCTGCGCGGCCACGTCAGAGACGATCGCGGCCAGGTCGCAGTCCGGCCGGGACGGCACCGGCACCGAAACGGCGGTAAGCCGGGACAGGTTGCCCGCGGCACCGGCCTGCCCCTGGGGCCTGGCGTCGACCGGCATCGTGATCCGGATCCGGCCCGACGGACGCCCGTGCGCGGCGTTCCACCGGCCGATGGCCACGATCAGCGCGGTGATCAGCAGGTCGTTGACGGTGCCGCCGCCCGCGCGGCGCCCGCCGGGCACCGGCCGGCCGGGCAGCAGCACGAACCCGTATCCCGGCAGGGTCGTGGCGCGGCCCGGCTGCCGGTCGGC
>JASHOI010000768.1 GCA_030041195.1 Streptosporangiaceae bacterium
ACGTCCTTGATCTGCAAGACGCCTTCTAGCCGCGCCGACTGGGTGGTAGATTACAGTACTTATCATTCCAAACCCGGCCTTTTCATGGCTTGCCAACTTCCAGATCCCTGGGAGTTGGCCGTGTTCGGTTGACCCGCCCGAGCAGCAGCCGGCATTGTCGAGTGACAGATGAGGCGATCGCGCATGCGACCGGCGGATCAGATCAGGGAAGGTGCCGATGGAGCGCAGCCGGGCGGCGCGCCCACCCATGCAGCGGCGCAGCCGCAGGCGGTGGCTGGCAGCGGCTGGGATAGCGGTGTGCTGGGCGGTTTTGCTTGACCAGACCGGTTCCATCATCGCGGCCACGATGCTGCTGCTGCTGCTCGCGGCGCTCACGGTCGTGAGCGTGCTGGCTCTCCGGGCCCTGGGCGTAACCAGAGATCACCCGTGGGTCCAGCGGATGGCGGCCCGGCCGTGGCGCGACGGGCAGGACGTGCTGCGGCTCGCCCTGCGGCACCTGCCCGAGGTGTTCGTGATCACGCCGAGCGGTTCGCTTCTCGCGCCGGATCGCGTCGAGTTGCTGATGAACACCGGCGACCTGAACTCGCTGGCCGAGCACATGGAGCTGGGCCTGGCCGCGCAGAGCGCCGCCGAGGTGTACGTGGATCAGGTGGTCGCCCACGGCGCCCGCCCGGCCGGGCCCGGACCGGCCGAGGTGCGCCTGGTCGGCGATGATTCGGTGCCGCCCGGCCGCTACCGGCTGCGGCAGGGACAGCCGGTGAACGCCGGCGGCCCGGCCGATTTCCAGCCCGGCCCGCAGTTCGTGCCCGCTGGCGCGCAGCAGGCACGCGCCGGGATGGTGGGTGCGTCCGGGCTGGGCGGGGCGTCCGGGATGGGCGGCGCGTCCGGGCTGGGCGGCGGGCCCGGCGGGCTGAGCGGACCGCATCCCGTGCCGGCACCGCCGTACCGCGACTTCGCCAGCCACGACGGGAACACCCGCTCGCAGCAGGAGTCGGGGGTGTCGACCGTGACCGGCATGCCGACCGTCATCGAACTGCCGCAGAGCACGGTTCCGATGCTGCGGCTGGTCACCGGCGGGTCGGTTGCGGAAACCCGGGTGTCCGGCGCCCGTGCCGGGCGCGGGCACGTCGAGCTGAAGCTTCCCGGGGAGCCCACCGTGTCGCGGGAGCATGCCAGGTTCACGTTCTCCGACGGGCAGTGGTGGATCGCCAACACGGGCAGGAACGGGCTCAGCCTGAACGGCATCGCGCTGGCCGGCGAGCAGCCGCTGCACAACGGTGATTCGATCCGCTGGGGAATGCGGCCGGACGCGCTGTTGTCCAGGGTCGAGATCCGCTGAGAAAGCGCCTTGACCCGGCCGGGCCGGTGGTGCCGCTATTGTCGTCTCAGACATGAAGACTGAGCGGCGGCTGGGGGACGCCGCGGTTTGGGGTGGCGGCCGAGTGGCGATAGGCCAGCTCTTCATCTGGTCTTTCTTGCGGGACGAGTGGGCACCATGCCCTCCCGACGAGATCACGTGGCTCGACCGGGGCCTGCTGTCCGGCAACGAGGACCTCACGCTGCACCGGGCCCCGCGGTGCGCGGGCCTGCGCCACGTGCACCACAGGTGGGAGCTGTTCAGCCGCGACACGACCTACCGGGTGTACCTGGCACCGCACTCGGGCGGGACCCTGCCGAGCGCCGAGGCCGTGCAGCGCGCCGCCCGCGATGTCCTGCCGGTCGCCCCGGCCCGCTACGAGGCGCTGCCCGTTGTGCTCGAGGAGGGATCGTGGCTGGTGAGCGTCGGCAGCTGGGTGCTGCCGCTGCGGCTCGACGCCCCGGCCCGCGACCGGGACGCCGACGGCAAGCCGGATGAGGACGGGCTGCCCACCAGGGACAGCAGGGTGCTGTCCGAAAGCGCACTGGGCGGAAGAGGCGGCCCGACCAAGGATGACGCGGTGGCGCACGTGCGCAGCTACTTCCAGCGCAACACCACGGCGCGGCTGGCGATGGCCTTCTACTACCAGGAGTACATCCTCGGCGTGGCCGCCCCGCATCCGACCGCGATGATGGACGTGGTCATCGCGCTGAACCTGACCGGGGAAGGCGCGGTGTCCGACTACAAGAAGCTGCTCCAGGGGTTCATCTGGAAGGAGCGGGGCCACGCACGCGACCTCGCCGACTTCCTGCTGTCCAACGCCCTGCTGACCCCGGCCGACCTGGACCAGGCCCGGCAGGCCGCGGCCGACAACGAGCGCAGCGGGGTCTGCGAGAACGCGCGGCAGCGACTGCGGTACCGGCCGAGGGAGGCCTAGCGCCGCCGGGTCAGCGGTTCATCGCCTGCTTGACCAGCGTGCGCCCGAAGTCCCACATCAGCCCGCTGCCCTTGTGCGCGTCCCGCATGATGTCGTCGAACGCCTCGCGGAACAGGTCCACCTCGGCGTCGCCGATGGTCAGCGGCGGCAGCAGGTTGATCACCTCGATATGGTCAGCAGATACCTGGGTGAGGATGCGGTGCCGCTGGAACAGCGCGACGACCACCATCTGGGCGAACAGGCCGACCCGGGCGGTCTGCAGCATGCTCCAGCCGGGCTTGAGCTTGAGCGACCTCGGCTTGGCGAACTCGAGGCCGATCATCAGCCCGCGGCCGCGTACCTCGGCCAGCAGCTCATATTCCTCGATCATGTCCTGCAGCGCGGCCTGCAGCGCGGCCCCGGTTCGCTCGGCGTTGCTGACGAGCTGCTCGTCCTCGATGACCGCGAGCGAGGCCAGCCCGGCCGCCATCGCCGCCGCATTGGAGCCGAAGGTCGAGTCGTGCACCAGCACCCGGTCCATCGTCGAGTAGACCTTGTCGAAGATCCACCCTTTGGCCAGGGTCGCGCCGACCGGGACGAAGCCGCCGGACAGGGCCTTTGCCACGGTGATGATGTCCGGCTGGACATCCTCGTGCTGGTAGCCGAAGAACCGGCCGGTACGGCCGAGCCCGGTCTTCACCTCATCGCAGATCAGCAGCGCGCCGTTGTCGTGCAGCAGCTTGCCCGCTGCGGCCAGGAACCCGTCCGGCGGCACCCGGACGCCCTTGCCCTGGATCGGCTCGACGATGAGCGCCGCCACGTCGCCCCGCCGCAGTTCGGCTTGCAGCGCGTCGGTGTCGCCGAGCGGGATCGGGACGTCCGGCAGCAGCGGGTCGAAGCCCTTCCGGAACTCCTCGGCGCCGTTGACCGACAGCGAGCCGGTGGTGAGGCCGTGGAAGGCGTGGCTGCAGTACAGGATCCGCTTCCTGCCCGTCGCGTACCTCGCGAACTTCAGCGCCGCCTCGACCGCCTCGGTGCCGCTGTTGCCGAAGTACACCCGGTCGAACTCCGGCGCCTTGGCCAGCAGCCGCTCGGCGAGCAGCCCGGGCAGCAGCGCGCAGTCGAACTGGACGAGGTCGGCCAGTTCCGCGTCGAGCACGTCGTGCAGCGCCTTGCGGACCACCGGGTGGCCCCGCCCGACGCTGAACACGCCGAAGCCGGTCAGGAAGTCGGCGTAGCGGTTCCCGTCGCGGTCCCACAGGTAGGCGCCCTCGGCCCGCTCGTACACCTTGTCGAACCCGATGGCGTGCAGCGTGCGGGGCAGCTGCGGGTTCAGGTAGCGAGCGTGCAGGTCGTATCCCTCCCCGCGCCGGGTGGCGAGGAGGGACGGCAGGTCAAATCCCATGGCAGTAGTCTTCCGTTCGGTTAGGTTCTGCGTGCTGCCGACCCCGGTCTTGGCCGACGCCGATGATCAGGAGAGCGGGGCCAGCGCCGCGGCGAGCGGGTCCAGAATGTTCGGTTCGGCCCGGTGCGGCAGGTTCATGATCGCAAGATCGACTCCGGCGTCCCGGTAGGCGGCGGCCTGCTCGGCCGCGGCCTCGACGCCCTCGTCGAGCCGGACGTTGACCGAGCAGGTGATCTCGGCCGGGTCGCGGCCGATGCTCTCGCAGTGCTCGACCAGTGTCTCCTTGAGGCTGAGCCAGTCGTCGACGCCCTGCGCGAGCACGTTCCACTGCTGCGCCCAGCGCGCGGCGGTGCGCAGGGTCCTGGTCCGGCCGCGGCCGCCGATCGTGACCGGCGGATGCGGCCGCTGCACCGGCTTGGGCTCGCAGCGCGCCTCGGTCAGCCGCAGGTACTTGCCCTCGAACGTGGTCGTGGTGTCGCTGAGCAGGCGGACGATCACCTCGACTCCCTCGTCGAACCGGTCGAAGCGCTCGCGGAGCGGCGGCAGGTCGATGCCGTAGGCGTCGCACTCCATCTGGTTCCAGCCAGCGCCCAGGCCGATCTCCAGCCGCCCGCCGGCGATGATGTCCACGGTCGCGGCCATGTTGGCCAGCACCGCCGGATGACGGTAGACCATGCCGGTGACCTGGCAGCCGAGCCGGATCCTGCTGGTGGCCTGGCCCATCGCGGCCAGCATCGTCCAGCCTTCGAGGTTGGGCCCGGTGAGGTCACCGGTCAGCGGGTAGAAGTGGTCCCAGTTCCAGGCCGACTCGAACAGGTCGATGTCGTCGGCCGCCACCCACACATCGCGCATCTGCGCCCAAGTCGTGTGCTCAGGCCTGGTCTTGATTGCGAAGCGCACTGATCCTCCTTGTCGGCATGCCGATGCCCCGCCTCATGCCGAGAACGTAACAGTACGCCCGGGATCTTGGCAGCCAAGCAGCCGGTCACCAGCGCGTGAACTTCACCGCCCTCGTTACGCTTGCACCGTGGGCAGGGACGCCGACCGCCAGTACGTGCCGGCGCCGATGCGCCGGGACGTCCGCCTGCTCGGCGACCTGCTCGGCGAGGTGCTGCGCGAGTCCGGCGGCCAGGAACTGCTCGACGACACCGAGCGCCTGCGGCACGCGGTCATCGCGGCCCGGCGTTCCCGGAACGACGTCCTGGACCAGATCAGCGACATGATCGCTGCCTGGCCGCTGGACCGCGCCGAGGCCGTCGCGCACGCGTTCACCGTCTACTTCCACCTCGCCAACCTGGCCGAAGAGCATCAGCGGATCCGCACGCTGCGCGAGCGGGATACCGGCGAGCGGCCGGTCCGCGAGTCGCTGGCCGATGCGGTGGCCACGATACGGGCCCGGCAGGGAGCCGCGCGGGTCACCTCGCTGCTCGTGCAGCTACGGGTGCACCCGGTCCTGACCGCACACCCGACCGAGGCGAGGCGCCGCGCGGTCACCGAGGGGCTGCGGCGCATCGGCGCGCTGCTGACCAGCCTGGACGACGTGCGGCTCGGCGCCAGCGACCGCACCGAGCTCCGGCGCAGGCTCCGGGAGGAGATCGATCTGCTGTGGCGGACGTCGGCGCTGCGGGCCAAGGCCATGCAGCCGCTCGACGAGGTCCGTACGGCGATGACCGCGTTCGACGAGACGCTGTTCCGCATCGTCCCGGCCCTGTACCGGTCACTGGACCGGGCGCTGAGCGGCCCCTCGTCCGGCCGTGTCGCTTCGGCGGCGCCCGCGTTCCTGCGGTTCGGCAGCTGGATCGGCGCGGATCGCGACGGCAACCCGTTCGTGACCGCCGAGGTGACGAAGCAGACGGCGGGAATCCAGGCCGAGCACGTGCTGCGAGCGCTCGAGAACGCGACCGAGCGGATCGGCCGGGCGCTCACCGTTCATGCGGGCGGGCTGTCGCTCGGACCGGACATGGAGAAGGCGGTCGAGGCCGCGCGGAGCACTCATCCGGGGCTGATCGACGAGATCGTGAGTCGCTCGCCCGAGGAGCCGTTCCGCGTGTACCTGCTGTACGCGGCGCGCCGCCTCCGAGCCACCCGTGAGGGTGTGATCGAAGCGGGCCAGCCCGATGCGGCCGGCCTCGCCTACCGAGGCCCGGGCGAGTTCATCGCCGACCTGCGCCTGGTGCAGCGGGAGCTGGCGGCCGCTGGCGCCGTCCGGCAGGCCTACGGCGAGCTGCAGCACCTGCTCTGGCAGGCGGAGACCTTCGGTTTCCACCTCGCCGAGCTCGAGATCCGCCAGCACAGCGCGGTGCACGCGCAGGCCCTCAGCGAGCTCGCGGCCGACGCGCCCGTGTCGGAGCGGACCCGTGAGGTGATCGCGACGTTCCAGGCGGTCGCCTGGCTGCAGCAACGGTTCGGCACCGAGGCGTGCCGCCGCTACGTGGTCAGCTTCACCAGGTCAGCCGCTGATATCGGCGCCGTCTACGAGCTGGCCCGGCTTTCCGCCCCGCACGGGTGCCCGCCCGAGCTCGACGTGGTCCCGCTGTTCGAGAGCGGAGCCGACCTGGAGAACGCGACCCGGGTGCTCGACGACATGCTGCTGCTCGAGCCGGTCGCGGCGAGACTCGCGGCCTCCGGGCGGCAGCTGGAGGTCATGCTTGGCTACTCCGACTCGGCAAAGGAACTCGGCCCGGTCAGCGCCACTCTGCGGCTGTTCGCCGCTCAGCAGCGGCTGACCCGCTGGGCCGAGGCCAACGATGTCCGGCTGACGATGTTCCACGGCCGCGGCGGGGCGCTCGGCCGCGGCGGCGGGCCCGCCGGGCGCGCGGTGCTCGCGCAGCCGCCGGGATCGGTGGGCGGCCGGTTCAAGGTCACCGAGCAGGGAGAGGTGATCTTCGCCAGATACGGCCACCCGGCGATCGCGCTGCGGCACCTGGAGCAGGTAGCGTCGGCCGTTCTGCTCACGTCCGCCACTGCGCGCGGCGAGGCCGATGAGCCCGGGGCAGAGCAGCGGTTCGCCGAGGTGGCCGGCCGGCTCGACACCGGCGCGCTGTCAGCGTACCGGGCCCTCGTCGGGGCCCGCGGGTTCGCCGAGTGGTTCGCGAGGATCAGCCCGCTGGGTGAGATCGGCGCGATGCGGATCGGGTCACGGCCGGCCCGCAGGGGCGTCGGCGCCGCCACCGGGCTCGATGACCTGCGGGCGATCCCGTGGGTGTTCGCCTGGGCGCAGACGCGGGTGAACCTGCCCGGCTGGTTCGGCCTGGGCAGCGGGCTGGCGGCGGCCGCGGACGGGGAGGGCGGGATGCCGGCCCTGCAGGACGCCTACCGGAACTGGCCGCTGCTCGCGGTCCTGCTGGACAACGCCGAGATGAGCCTGGCCAAGACCGACCGCAGGATCGCCGCGCGGTATCTGGGGCTCGGCGGCCGGGAGGACCTGGCCGCGATGGTCCTGGATGAGTACGACCTCACCGGGCGGCTGGTGCTGCAGGTGACCGGGCATGACCGGCTGCTCGCCGACCGGAGGGTGCTGTCCCGGGCCGTCGCGCTGCGTGATCCCTACGTGGACGCGCTCTCGCTGCTGCAACTGCGCGCGCTCACCGCGCTGCGCAGCGGGGCCGGTGAGCGCGAGCGTCTGGAGCGGCTGCTGCTGCTGACCGCTGGCGGCATCGCGGCCGGCCTGCAGAACACCGGCTGAACCCGGCCCGCCGGGCCAGCTAATGAGGTCGTGGGACCCTTGCTGTTCCTCTTGCAACAGTGTGGGCCCCACGACCCCGTTGCCGGAGCCGGAAGCGGTAGGTTCGGGTCCGTGGCAAACGACTGGCGGGTGACGGTAACGCTCCAGGACGCCGCCCACGCGGGCCGGGTGGTTGAGTCCATGCGCGAGCATGAGGTAGAAGAGGATGCCCGCCGCCGGCTCGGCGGCCGGGTGGCGGTGAGCGTGGACGGCCCGCGCATCTTCCTGTACGCGGGGAGCGAGAACGCCGCGCGCGAGGCGGACCAGGTGGCGCGCCAGCTCGCCGGCCAGCACGACCTGCCGGCGGAGTTCGCGCTCGACCGGTGGCACCCGATCGAGGAGGAGTGGGAGAGCGCCGACGTCGCGCTGCCGCGTACCGGCGAGGAGCGCGCCGCGGAGCACGAGCGGCTCGAGCAGGACGAGACCAAGGAATCCCTGGACACCGGGCACGCCCAGTTTGAGGTGCGGGTCGAGCTGCCGTCACACCATGCAGCGGTCCAGTTCGCCGACCGGCTGAAGGCGGAGGGCCGTTCGGTGATCCGGCGCTGGACGCTGCTGGTCATCGGCGCCAACGACTCCGACGACGCCAACGCCCTGGCCGACGTGATCAAGCAGGAGGCACCGGCCGGCGCGAAGGTCGAGGTCCAGGAGCTCGGCCCGCTGATCCCGTTCGCCCGGCTTGGCCCGATCTCCTACTGGTGAGCGCCCCGCCGCGGTCGGCTGAGGCGGATGAACTCGCAGCTCAAACCTGTGGTAGACAGGCTAGAAGCCGATCATGACAGTGTTTCGGGTGGCAGCGATGACCGAGGACGCGCGGGTGCCCGTGGCGGCCGGGCACTCCGACGGCTACGCCTGCGTGCAGGCGTGGACGACCCTGGCCGCCGCCCACGCCCGGATCACCGACCGGCTCAGCTCGGCCCTGGCCGCAAGCTGCGGCCTGAGCATCAACGATTTCGAGATCCTGCTCAGGCTGAACCCGGTGCCACCGCCCGGGCTGCGGCTGGGCGAACTGCGGCCCACCGTGCGGCTGACCCAGCCCTCGCTCAGCCGCGAGGTGGCCAGGCTCGAGCAGCGCGGCTGGCTGGCCCGCGCGGGCGTCCCCGACGACGGGCGCGGGGTGCTGGTGAGCATCACCCAGGGAGGGCGGGACGTGCTCCGCCGCGCCGTGCCCGTGCACGCGCAGACGATCCGCGAGTTCCTGATCGACCCGCTGACACCCGGCGAGCTGGACCTGCTGGCCCGGGCCCTGGGGCGCGTTGTTCAGGAGTGACGGCAGTGAAATCACCGACATTGCCCTGAACGTTTAGTCAGGCCCTGGATCGCCCGCCAATCGCGAGTCACGCTTAGATTGCAGTCAAAAGCACGTCAGCGCGCCAGTCACCCCGCTGCCGCGGCACTGCCGGGCCCGATTGGAGGTCGTCACGTGGCCGCACCGATGGTTACCCCGCCTATCGGCGCCAGCCTGCAACGCCTAGCCGAGCAGTCATGGGACCGGATCGCCTCCGGCTCCGTGCTCTACTACGAGGACGAGCGCTGGACCGGAGAGCAGCTAGCCGAGCGGATCCGCCGGGTTGCGGGCGGCCTGATCGAGGCGGGCCTGCTCCCCGGCGAGCGGGTCGTGGTGTGCATGGCGAACTGCCCCGAGGTCGGCATCACCTACGCCGCGATCTGGCGCGCCGGAGCCGTGGCAACGCCGGTGCTGTTCCTGCTCAGTGACCACGAACTGCGGCACGTGCTCAGCGACAGCGGCGCCGTCCTGGCGGTGACGACGCCGGAGTTCCTGCCGAAGGTGATGGCCGCCGCGGCGCAGCTGCCCAGCGTCCGTGCGATCGTCGTGGTCGGCGAGCCGATCCCCGAGTCGGCCAAGGCCGCGGGCGTGCCGCTGCTGCCGTACGCCGAGCTCGAGGTGGCGCCGCAGGCGCGGCTGACCGACTCGGATCCGGCCGGGCTGGCCGCGCTGCTCTACACCGGCGGCACCACGGGCCGGTCCAAGGGCGTCATGATCAGCCACAACGCCCTGTCGGCCGCGGCCTGGGCGGCCACGGCCACGTCCTATGACGAGGAGCTGAGCTGCGCGCTGCTCCCGCTGCCGCTGTCGCACGTCTACGGGCTGATGGTGAGCGTGATGAACCTGCACTCGCCCGGGCCCGGAACCTCCGTGCTCATGCGCTGGTTCGACCCGGCCGGGTGGCTGGAACTCGCACAGCGGCACCGGGTCAACGTCAGCCCGATGGTGCCCTCGATGCTGCAGATGCTGCTGCAGCAGCCGCTCGAGGACTACGATCTGTCCGCGCTGGTCCGGCTGACCAGCGGAAGCGCGCCGCTGCCCGCGCAGGTGGTCGAGGACTTCCGCAAGCGGCTGCCGCACGTCGAGATCGGCGAGGGATACGGCTGCACCGAGACAGCGGCGATCATCTCGACCTCGCCGCTTGGCCAGGTGCGCCAGGGCAGCGTCGGCAAGCCGGCGCCGGGCGTCGAGGTCCGCATCGAGCGGCCGGACGGGTCCGCGGCCGGGCCCGGCGAGGAGGGCGAGGTCTGCGTGCGCGGGCCGGTGCTGATGAGCGGCTACTGGAACGCGCCGGAGGAGACCGAGCAGGCGCTCCGCGGCGGCTGGATGCACACCGGCGACGTGGGCAGGCTGGACGAGGACGGCTACCTGTACATCGTGGACCGGATCAAGGACCTGATCATCCGCGGCGGGTACAACGTGTACCCCAGGGACGTCGAGGACGTGCTGATGAAGCATCCGGACGTGCTGGGGGCCGCGGTGGTTGGGCGCCCCGACGACAAGTACGGCGAGGAGGTCGTGGCGTTCGTGCAGCTTCGCGTCGATGCCATGGTCGTGCCCGCCGACCTCGTCGAGTTCGGGCGGCGCCGGCTGTCGGCCGTGAAGTACCCGCGCGAGGTGCGCCTGGTCGACTCGATCCCGCTGACCAGCGTGATGAAGACCGACCGCAAGCTGCTGCGCGCGATGCTGGCCGCCGAAACCGGGGAAGGCTCTACGTAGGCTCGCTCGCCTTGGGCCACCAGAGCAGCGTCGAGGCCGCCGCCGCGGTGCCGATCGCGAAGCCGGCGAGCACGTCGGACGGGTAGTGCACGCCGGTGACCACCCGCGATGCCGCCACCGCCAGGGCGAGCCCGAAGACCCCGGCGGCGAGCTCGGGCATCTCCATGCTCGCGCCGGTGGCGAAGGCGGCCGCCGAGGCCGCGTGGCCGGACGGAAACGACGAGGTCCACGGCGCGTGCGGGAGCCGCCGGGCGGCGGGAACCTCGGCGTCCGGGCGCTTCCTCGAAGCCAGGCCCTTGCCGATGATGTTGGCCGTCGCGCTGGCCGCCGCGAGGCTGGCGAGGCCGCGCCGGGCGGCCCGGCCGGCCCGCCGGTTTCCGGTTGCCTGCAGGCCGGCGCCCAGCGCGATCCAGAGCTTGCCGTGGTTGGCCAGCTGGCTCAGCGCTGGCATCGCGTGATCGAGCACCGGCGAGTTCAGCCGCGCGACCCAGCGCACGGCCGCCAGGTCCAGGGCGGCCGTCCGGCGGCGCAGGCCGCGGTGCCGCGGTGCGGCCGGTTCCGGCTCGTGCTCGTGCATGCGTGATCACCTCGTACCGGGCGCGCCGCAGACGCGAGGACCCGGACGGCGTGGCGGCCGTCCGGGTCCCGTCGCCTGGTCAGCTACATGCGGCCGAACTGGCCGGCGCCCGCGTATTCCTGCTGCGCCGGGATCGGCTGCACCCGTGCCCTGACCACCATCGTATGGGCCATGTGATCACCGGTGCGCTGCCGGTAACGGGAGCACATCATCACGATGATCCCGACCAGCAGCGACTCGGGAAAGAACAGCACCAGCAGGATCGAGCGCACCGCCAGCTGCAGGAAGCTGGCCGGGCCACCGTCGGCGCTGATGATCCGTATCCCCATCACGGTCATGCCGAGCGTCTGGCCCTCCCGGCGGAGCGGGACGTACGCCCAGTAGAGCAGGTACCAGGCGACGAGCACGACGACCGTCACCAGCACCAGGACCCCGTGCACCGCGCCCGTGCCACGCTCCAGCGCCCACGAGATGGCCGAGGAGACGATGCCGTAAATGATGATGTCGATGATGTACTGGACGATCCGGCGCCCGGTGACCCGGGTCTCGGCCTCATTGACCGGCGAGATCGGCCGGCCCGCCATCGGGCTGCCCCACTGCTCGCCGGACATGCCACCCTGCGGCGGCGTGCCGTACTGGTACTGGCCCTGCGGTTCGCCCGTCCATTGCTGACCAGGCGGGCCCGCCTGGTTCGGGATCCCGCCCTGCCCGGCCGTCCCACTCTGGCCCGGCACGGCGCTCTGCCCCGGCGTGCGATTCTGCCATTCCTGGCCTGGCGTGTCGGTCTGCTGACCGGTCTCCCGGGGCTGGCCTGACTCGCCACCCTGAGGCATGCTCATGTGTCCCCCCGATGATCCACCCAAGGCCGCGGTGGCGGCTCATGGCCCCCGACTAGCGGGCGTTCCCGGGGTAAGTACCCACAGTCACCCATTAGACACACTCTGGCTACACGTGGTCCTCGCGTTACCCGGCCGCCAGCCCCCGGTTGACCTGGATGTTTGCGGCGCCCGGGCACACCACGACCCGCCGGGCGCAGGAGATTTACTGCGGTTTGCCCGGTATATGCCTGATCACTTGGCGGAGCGGTGCGGCCTGCGCTTGCCGGCGTGCCGGCGGCCGGCCGCCGCCGCGAGTTCCCGCACGAAGTCGGGCGCGTTCACGGTGCCGACCCCCGATGCGAGGTCGTACCCGGGGCCGGCCCGGAACCCGTGCACCGTGTGCAGCCTGCCGCCCTGCCGGAACGAGACGGTGTTGTCGCCGGTTACGACGTCCACGATCCCGGGCGCGTGCCGGGCCGAGAGCTGGTACAGGTAGGAGTTGATCACCCCGAGCGGGTGGCCGGCCACCTGGTCGGCCAGGGCCACGATCCCGGCGAACTCCGGGGTTGCCTCGCTGGTGCCGCACGTCGGGTACCACCCGGCCGGCTGGCCGGGAAAGCTCTGGTACATGTCGGCCGCTCCGTTGCACGCGGCGCTCATCGAGATGTCCGGCACCCCGCGGCGATCGCCGACGATATCCCGCACCCCGTTCTGGTAGCTGGGCCGGGTGAAGATCACCGACTTGCCGCCGCCGCCGGCCAGTGGGTTGGGCCCCGCGTTGCCGTCGACGAACTCGCTGGCCGCCGTGTTATAGGTGTCGTTCCAGACGGTGGGCGGCTCGACGTTGTCGCCCGCCGCGTTGAGGTGCAGCCGGATCCCGCCGACGCCGGTCACCAGCGGGTCGCTGTCCGGCCACGAGGTCACCGGGTGCAGGTAATAGGTCACCTCGTTGAACTTGACGTCCGCCGCGCCGCTGTCACCGGCGGCGGCGAGCACCGTCACCCCGCTGTGGGCCGCTTCGAGGTAGGCGCCGCGCAGGTCCAGCAGCGACTGCCGGGACGGGAAGGTCTGCTCGGTCGCGCTGAAGCTCTGGCTGATCACGCCGCCGAGGTGATGGCTGATCACGTACTTCTCGGCCGCCACGATCTGCGGGAAGCCGGTCGTGCCCTCGTTCTCTGAGGTCGGGGTCTCGACCAGCAGGATGCGCGCGCCCGGGGCGATCGCGTGCGCGTACTCGACGTCCAGGTCGGTCTCGCCGGCCCAGCCCTCCCGGTCGGAGTTCGCCTTGTACGGCGGGACCTTTCCCGCGGGCTGGATGACCTTCAGTGACGGCGGCGCGGGAAGGCCGGTGGCCTTGTCGAACGTGGCCAGGTCGCGCTGGACGGTCGGCGAGCCGAACGAGTCAACGATGACGATCGTCTGGCCACGGCCGGTGATCCCCTGCCGATAGAGCCGGGGCAGATTGTAGGCCCGCTGGATCTGCGCGGGCAGGTAGCACGCGATGCCGTAGTGCTTCTCGCAGTACGCGGTGGTGGGGGGCGTGCTCGGGACCCCGTCAAGGACATGGATCACGTCCGGCCGTATCGTCACGACGTTCGCGAGCGGTACCGTTGCCGGGCCGGCGGGCCGGCCGGAACCGGGCGGGACCGCGCTGGCTCCGGTGAGGGCGGCGGCGAGCAGGATTGACCCGGCAGCCGCCGCCGCAGGCCGGACGAGGCGCATGTAGTCCCTCCCGGGGGCCGAAGGGCCGGGGCTGGCTCGCTCCCCGCACCAGCCCGGCCAGCGTACCGTGGGGATACCGCCGGGTGTATCGCCGGAACTCGCACCGCCGAAGCGGAGGCGGCCAGGTGAAGCTCGTACTCGACCTGCACGACATCTACAACCGTGGCCACGACATCGACCGGGCGCTGCGCGACATCATGGACGAGGCGGTCAGGAAGAAGGCGCCGCTCGTCGAGATCATTCCAGGCAAGGGCTCGGGCCAGCTCAAAAAGCATGTGCTCAGGTTCCTCCAGCAGAAGGAGATCAGGGCGCTCTATCACCGGGTGGAGAAGGACTCCAAGAACTTCGGCCGCCTGTTCGTCCACTTCCGCTGGTAGCCCGGCGGGGGGCCCGTGGCTAGAAGGCCCGCCGGTGATCCGCCAGCGCCGGCCGCGTGGTGATGACGGTCCTGGTCCGCCGCGCCGCGGCGCGCACCAGCCCGGCCAACTCGAGCCGGCGCCTGCGCGGCTTGCGATGGCGCGGCGACGAGGACGGAATGTCCCAGGCGGCCGGCATTCCGGAATTCCCAGCGTTGGCAAGCTCCAATGCGAATCCCATCTCTGCTCCCCCGTATCCGCGACTCCCCGGGATGACCAGCTGATTCCCCGCTGATTCCGGTGATTACCGGTGATTCCCACCAGGGGTCACGGGAGTTATTTTCCCCGGCCAAATCGTTTCACGCATTTGCCTGAATGCCGGGCCGACATGCCGGGAGAACGCGGCGTGCACGGCTCACCCGCCCGGCGCGGCACACGATAGATCCGTCATATCGCTCCTGTCCGGCGGCGTGGCAGGATGCTGGCATGTGGTTCATCCTCCGGCTGCTGATCACGGCGGCGGCGCTGTTCGTGGCGACGGCCGTCGTTCCCGGCATCCAGCTGCTGGCCGGCACCGCGCTGGACAAGGCGACCACGCTGGTCGTGGTGGCATTGATCTTCGGCGTGGTGAACGCGGTGCTCAAGCCGATCGTCAAGACGGTCGGCTGCGTGTTCTACCTCCTGACCCTCGGGCTGATCGGCCTTGTGGTAAACGCGCTGCTGTTCCTGCTCACCAGCTGGGTGGCTGGCAAGCTGCACGAGCCGTTCCACATCACCGGCTTCTGGCCAGCGTTCTGGGGCGCGATCATCGTCGGGGTGGTCAGCTGGCTGCTGAGCATCACGCTGGGCGAGCGGCGGCACGAGAAGCAAGCCCATTAGGCGGGCGGGGCAGCGGGAGCACGGGCGGACCGTGACGGGCCTGCCGAATCCGCGCCAGAGCTGCTTTCGCGTCACATGTATCACTTGCGTAGTCATCCGGTTACGAATATGGCTGATGCTCTCCTATCCTTTGGCAGATCGTCGTAACGCGCAGACGCCAACGGAAGGTCCCGATTGTGATCATCACCCGCCAGGCCGGCGCGGGCCAGCCTTCCCGGCCCGCGCCCGCACCCTGGCCGGTCCGGTCGGGACCGGTGCCGCGGCTGGCCGAGTGCTTCAGCACCCGCCCGGAGACGGGATTCGACGCGGCCCGGGACCTGGGCCGCGGCCGGACGGCCGTGCTGACCCAGCCGGCACCCGCCGGGGAGGCGGGAAGCCACTCGCCGGCCGCCCTGGGCGGCACCGGCAAGACCCAGCTCGCCGCCGCTGTCGCGCTGTCGGCGTGGCGGGCCGGCGACGTCGACCTGCTCGCATGGGTGCCTGCCGCCAGCAGAGACGCGATCTTAAGCGGTTACGCCGAGGCGCTGGCGGCGGCGGAGATCCCCGGCGCCCGCGCCAACCCAGGCGCCGCCGCGGCCAGCTTCCTGTCCTGGCTGGCCGAGACCAGCCGGCCGTGGCTGCTGGTGCTCGACGGCGTCGCCGACGTCGCCGACCTGGACGGGCTGTGGCCGTCGGGCCCGGCCGGCCTTGTGCTGGTCACCACCCGGCTGCCCGCGGCCGCGATGAACGGAAACAACCGGACGGTCATCGAGATCGGCCCGTTCAGCCCGCGCGAGGCCCTCGGCTACCTGACCGCGCGGCTGAGCGAGCCCGGCATGCGGGCCGGGGCGCTCGACCTCGCCTCCGACCTGGGCTGCCTCCCGCTCGGCCTGGCGATGGCGTCGGCCGTGGTCGCGGACACCGGCACCGACTGCCGCCGCTACCGCGAGCAGTTGACCGAGCGGACGCGGCAGATGTCCGCCACCAGGGACGGCGAGCACACCGGGACCGTGGCTGCCGTGGCGGCTTGCTGGTCGCTCTCCCTGGACCGGGCCGACGCCATCGCCCCTCCGAGAACGGCGGGATACGCGCTGGCGCTGACGGCGCTGCTCGACCCGGCCGGCGTCCCGGCGGCGGTGCTGACCAGCCGCGCGGTGTTCGACTACGTCTGCGGCCCCGGCTGCACAGGCACCCCGGCCGACCGGACCCAGATCCGCAGCGTGTTCGACAGCCTGGCCCGGGTCGGGCTGGTGACGATCGACGCCGGGTGCCCGCCCCGTACGGCGCGGATGCACGGCCTGGTCCAGGCGGCGGTCCGGCAGATGATCACCCCGACCGGGCTCGGGCAGGCCGCGGTCGCCGCGGCCGACGCCCTGCTCGAGGCGTGGCCGCAGCGGGATCGCGACCTCGTGCTGGCGCAGGCCCTGCGGGACTGTGTTGCCAGCCTGCACCGGGCCGCCGCCGAGCCGCTGTGGACCCCGGAGGCTCACCCGGTGCTGCTGCGGGCGGCCCGGAGCCTGGACCGGGCCGGCCTGAGCGGCCTCGCCGTCTCCTGCTGGCAGGACCTGGCCGACACCGGCCGCCGGATCCTGGGCGACGATCACCCGAGCACGCTGCAGGCCAGGGACGGCCTGGCGGCCGCCCTGCTGAGCGCGGGGCGGGGCGGCGACGCCGTGGCCGTCAGCGAGCAGAGCCTCGCCGACCGGGAACGAGCGCTCGGGGCCGATCATCCGGACACCCTCGCCGCGTGCGGCAACCTCGC
>JASHOI010000769.1 GCA_030041195.1 Streptosporangiaceae bacterium
GGCCAGGCTTGCGGTCGCCCAGCCGGGCAGGCTCAGGCCCCCGGCAGCGGACATGACGAGCAGCAGCCCGCTGGTGGCCACCGCGAGCAGCACCGCGCCGGGCCAGTCGAACGAGTCGGCGCGGCTCAGCCGCCTGGTCCGTGGCAGCAGGTAACGGCCCGCGATCACCGCGACGCAACCGACCGGCACGTTGATCCAGTAGACCGCGCGCCAGCCCGCGGTCTGGGTCAGCAGCCCGCCCAGGGTCGGCCCGAGCCCCAGCCCGACGGCCTGCGCCGCCGCCTGAACGCTGAGCGCGAAGCGCATCCGGGCGGCCGGCACGCTGGTTGTCACCAGGGCGACGCTGTTCGCCTGGAGCATCGCCGCGCCGGCGGCCTGCAGCACCCGGAAGGTGACCAGCAGGCCAAGCGTGGGCGCGAGCCCGCAGGCCGCGGATCCGGCGGTGAAGATGATGAACCCATAGCCGTAGACGAGCTTGCGGCCCACGGCGTCGGCGACCCGGCCGGCCGGCGCGAGCATGGCCACCAGCGCGAGCAGGTACGCCAGCGATACCCACTGGACGGCGGCGAGCGGCGCGCCGAAGGCGTGCTCCATCGGGCGGAACGTGAGCGTGACGATACTCGCGTCAAGCTGGCCCATGAACGCGCCGAAGCAGACGACGCCGACGGCGAGCCACGGCGCGCGAGGGTAGCGCCGTACCACCTCCGGCCGCGGAGGCTCGATCAAAATACTTCTGTTACCGAACATCTTTAGTGCGAGTCTACGGCATCCGGCCTGCTGACCCCGGCGTGGCCGGGCCGGTCCGTACGGGGCTGCGATTATCGCTGTTCCGCGCACCGCGGCGGCCCCGCCTCAATACGCTGCGAGCGGATGCCTGCCTCGGGCGACCGAGGTTCAGGACGTGAATAAGACATGCTCATGCGGGACATGCCGGGCGAGGTGCTGGCCAGGACGGGGCCGTAACCGTCAGACTCGTGGCGGGGGAGGTCCGAGCTACGCCCCCGCGCGGCCGGGCAGCGCGGAAGGGACGCCGATGCACGAGTTGCGCCTCGTCGCAGTCAGCGAGGACGGCAGTTACGCCATCCTCGCGGTGCCGGGACGGGGCGGGCGTTACACGTTGCCCATAGATGACCGCCTGCGGACCGTGGCCCGGGGCCAGTTCTCCCGGCTGGCTCAGTACGAAATTGAAGTGGAGAGTCCCTTGCGACCCAAGGAGATCCAGGACCGCATCCGCGCCGGAGAGACGGCCGACGAGATCGCTGACGCGGCGGGACTCCCGGTCGAACGGATCCGCCGCTTCGAGGGTCCCGTCTTGGCCGAACGCGAGTACCGGGCCCAGGAGGCGCAGCGCGCCACCGTGCGCAGTCCCGGGGACTCGGGGCCGGGCCCGCGCCTCGGCGACATCGTGGCCGAGCGGCTCGCCGGGATGGGCGCGTCCGCCGACGACGCCCGCTGGGACTCGAGGAAACGGCCGGACGGTAACTGGCAGGTGCAGATCGCGTTCACCGCGGGCGGCCGGACGCAGGTCGCCGAGTGGGTCTTCGATCCGCGCCGTCGGCATATCGCCCCGGACGACGATCAGGCCGCGAGGCTGTGCCTGCCCGCCGAGGACCTCCCGGCCGCCCCCGTTACGGCGCGCGGGCCCGCGACCGCGACGGTGACGCCGATCGCCCCCCGGCTTGGCGGGCTGGCGGCGCACCATCCCGAGCAGCGTGCGCCCGCACCGCCGATCCCGGCGGCCGTGCCGGGGCCGTCAGGCCAGCCAGGCTTGCCCGCCGTCGGCGGCCCGGGATCCAGGGAAGCAGACCCCGACCGCAGGCCGGCCGAGCGCGACACGGCGGCGGCGGCCGACGAACGCGATACCCCGGCCCGTGAGCGCCCCGCGCGCAAGGCCGCGGGCGGCCGGTCCCGCCGTGCGTCGGTTCCCTCCTGGGACGAGATCATGTTCGGCAACAACCGTGAGCCCGACTGATCAGAACCACCTGGGTGCGTTCTGCGGCGCCGGCCGGAGGCATCCGCGCGGATAAGGGAAGGGACTGGGGACTTCGCTTAGCGTCCCGGCATAAATAACAGCGGCGGCTCCGGGGGCGTCGTGAGCCAGATAAGCCCCATGACCTTTAACAGCAACGGCCTCAAGGGATCGACGCAGTACAGCGGGCAGGCCAGTCGGCAGCTTCGGCTTAGCGGCGGCAAAACTCAGCGGAATCACCCGGCCGAGCACCTTCAGCAGATAATGGCGCGAGCTTGCCCCTCCCGCTGCCTGAGGTCAAGGCCGGCAACACGGCACCCTGGGTGGGCTGCACCTGCTCGGGCAACACGGTCACGCTGCTCGAACCATCGCCCGGCGGAAGCTGGCCCGCCGGGCCGTCCCGGCGCCCGGGTCTGGGTTAGAATCGATTTATCGACAAATCTTCTTGCCAGTGTCGACAATGGCGTAAGCGCGCAGGTCACGGGTGTGTGTTTCTCCGCTGTTTTCCGCCCAGAGGTAACGGGCCAGTGGGTCCGGCGTAATGAGCCGGCGGGCCCGCCCGGCGCGCCGGCGATTCTGCCCTGTGTAGGCTCGCGCTGGCCGCGGCGGCGTAGGATCACCGACCGGGGCGAACTGGGGCGACGGGCAAGGTGAGCGTGCTTGGGCGGGTGTGATCGCGTGCGGGGCCGCGCGGGCCTGCGGGCCGCGGCCGTCACCGCTGCTGCCACCTTGCTGTCCGGATGTGGCCTGCTCAGCGGCCCCACGACGCTGCAGCAGGATGACCCTCAGACGATGACGGTCACCAGTCCCGAGTTCGGCACGGGCGTGCCGATGCCGCACCAGTACACGTGTTACGGCGCGGGCGAAAGCCCGCCGCTCGCCTGGACCGGGGCGCCGGCGGGCACCAAGGCACTGGCGCTGGTCATGGACGACTCGGACGCGCCCATTAGCCCGTTCATTTACTGGATCGTGTTCAACATCAGCCCGGCGACGCCGGATATCCAGGCGGGCCGGCTCCCGCCCGGGGCCCAGGTGGCAGAAAATAGCAAGGGCACCGTAGGCTATAGCCCGCCCTGCCCGACGCACACCCACCAGTACCGGTTCACGATCTACGCGCTGAACGAGTCGCTGCCGCTGAAGGGAGGTGCCAGCCTCACGGCCGCCTGGTCCGCGATTGCGGAACACGAGCTCGCACGCGGCAGGTTGCCGGTTGCTGTCGATCCGTAACCATACGAGCACAGTGTGTGGACACGCCCGGGTAAACTTCTCGAAACGCGTGACAAGGGCCATAGCGGTCCGCGAGAATCACACCTCAAGTGACAGTCACGAATACATCCTTGTAGATCTGTCGATCTCTGGGTGCTCGCGTAAAGGGGAAAGACCCGCGTTGATGGCCGCCGCGTGCGTCTCGCTTGCGCCACTCTCTGAGGCCATGCCAGTTGGATGGTGCGATGACTAAGCTCGTTGTCGTCCTGGCAGTCGTTGTAGTGGTAATCCTCGTAGTTGTCATTGTGGCCGTGCGGAACATGAGAGCCGAGGATCCCGATGAGTTCGCCGATCAGAGCGATGATCGGGGCAGATCTCGCGGCAGTCAGGACGATCGCGATCTGAGCTATCGAGGGCGGGAATCCGCAGCACGGGAGCCCGCGCGTGCTGGCCGGGGCTCGCGGTCCGCCGGGGGCCAGGCGCCGGGGCGCACAGCGGGCGGGCATCAGGGCGGCCGGTCCCGGGGAGGCACGAGCCGCGGCTTTGACGAGCGC
>JASHOI010000770.1 GCA_030041195.1 Streptosporangiaceae bacterium
GCCCGCCGAGGCGCGGACGATGCTCGGCGAGCGCGCCGGTGACGGGGCCGCCGGCGACGGCCCGCTGCCCGCGGTGCGGGAGCTGCCCGCGGACCCGCCGGACGCCCGGCGGGCGAAGAAGGCGGAACGCCTCGTCGCGGCGCTGTTTATTCTGTCGTTCCTGGCCAGCATCGGGTTCATCGCCGCCTACGTCGGGCTCGAGGTGAACTCGGTCGACGCGACGCTGCGCTCCAACCTGGCCCTGGGCCTGGCCATGTCGGTGGCGTTCCTCGCGGTCGCCGTCGGCGCCGTGATCTGGGTCAGGAACATCATGCCCCCGGTGGAGCTCACCGAGCAGCGGCACCCGATGGCCTCCACGCCGGAAGAACGCGCGGCCTTCAAGAAGACGTTCACCGAGGGCGCGGAGGCCAGCCAGTTCGTGAAGCGGCCGCTGCTGCGGCGCACCCTGATCGCCGCGACCGTGCCGCTCGCCGCCGCCCCGATCGTGCTGCTGCGGGACATGGGCCCGCTGCCCGGCACCTACCTGCGGCACACGGTGTGGCGCAAGGGCCTGCGCCTGGTCACCTACGGGGCCAACACCCCGATCTCCCCGGCCGAGTTCAGCTCACCCGGTGGCATGATCACGGTGATACCCGAGGGCTACCAGGACGACCCGGAGGCGCTGGCCGCCGCAACCTCTATCATCATCAAGTTCCGGCCCGGGGAGCTGCAGCCGCCCACGGTGATGAACTGGACCGTCGACAACATCGTGTGCTACTCGAAGATCTGCACCCACGTCGGCTGCCCGGCGGCGCTGTACGAGCAGACCACGCTGCACATCCTCTGCCCGTGCCACCAGTCGACGTTCAACGCGCCGCGCGGCGCCCAGGTGCTGTTCGGCCCGGCGCCGCGGCCGCTGCCGCAGCTGCCGTTGACCACGGACGCCGAGGGCTACCTGGTCGCCGCGAGTGACTTCCACGAGCCCGTCGGCCCGAGTTTCTTCGAGCGGGGATGAGTTTGTCATGAGCATCGACCGGGCGCTGGACAGCGTCGGCGACGCCCTGGACGACAGGTTCCACGGCGCCAGGGGCCTGCGGGTCCTGCTGCGCAAGGTCTTCCCAGACCACTGGACGTTCCTGCTGGGCGAGATCGCGCTGTACTCGTTCATCATCCTGCTGCTGACCGGGACGTTCCTGACGCTGTTCTTCCAGCCGAGCATGAACGAGGTCGTCTACCACGGCGCCTACCACAACCTGGATGGCGTGCGGATGAGCGAGGCATACGCCTCGACGCTGAACATCAGCTTCGACGTGCGCGGCGGGCTGCTGATGCGGCAGATCCACCACTGGGCCGCCGACCTGTTCGTGGCCGCGATCCTGGCGCACATGCTGCGGATCTTCTTCACCGGCGCGTACCGCAAGCCGCGTGAGGCGAACTGGCTGATCGGGATCACGATGTTCGTGCTGGCCTTCACCGAGGGCCTGTTCGGCTATTCGCTGCCCGACGACCTGCTGTCCGGCACCGGGATCCGGATCCTCGAGGGCGTGCTGCTGTCGGTCCCGGTGATCGGCACCTACCTGACGTTCTTCCTGTTCGGCGGGCCGTTCCCGGGCAACGACATCATCCCCCGGCTGTACATCATCCACGTGCTGCTGATTCCGGGCTTGCTGCTCGCGCTGACCACCGCGCACCTGTTCCTCATGGTGCACCAGAAGCACACCCAGATGCCGGGCAAGGGCCGCACGAACACCAACGTGGTCGGCGCGCCGATGTACCCGTACTTCATGGCGAAGACCGGGGCGTTCTTCTTCTTCACGTTCGCGGCCCTGGCGCTGGCGTCCACGTTCGTGCAGATCAACCCGATCTGGCTGTACGGGCCCTACACGCCGGTCGGCATCTCGGCCGGCTCGCAGCCCGACTTCTACATGGGCTTCATGGAGGGCTCGCTGCGAATGTGGCCGAGCTGGACCTGGGACGCCTGGGGTCACACCGTGGCCTGGAACGTGTTCCTGCCCGCGTTCCTGCCGCTCGGCATCATCCTGACCGGGCTGGCGATCTGGCCGTTCCTCGAGCAGTGGATCACCGGCGACAGGAGCGAGCACCATCTCAACGACCGGCCACGCAACGCCCCCACCCGAACAGCGCTCGGCCTCGCCGGGATCACCTTCTACGGGATCTTCTTCGCCGAGGGCGCCAACGACATCATCGCCGACCACCTGGATATCTCGCTGTACCTGACCACCGAGATCGCCAGGTACGCGATCTTCATCGGCCCGGTGGTCGCGTACATCGTGACCAAGCGGATCTGCCTGGGGCTGCAGCGCAGGGACCTGCACCTGGTCGAGCACGGCGTGGAGACCGGGATCATCCGGCAGCTGCCCAGCGGCGAGTACATCGAGGTGACCAGGCCGCTCAACGAGGACGAGCGCGCCGCGCTGGCGGTCGAGAACAAGCTGCAGCCCATGCTCCCGGTGGGTGCCCCCGACGCCGACCCGCACGAGCCAAACGTGCCGCCGCCAGGGCTCCGCGGCGGGATGGGGCGGCTGCGGCTGCGGCTGAACAAGGTCATCACCGAGAGCGTCCCGATGGACGGCCACGGCAACGGCTACGGCGCTCACGGAAACGGGCACGGAAACGGGCACCCCGAGGCCGAGCACGCCACGGTCCCGTCCAGCGGCCAGCAGGACGCCGTCGAGCACAGCGACGAGGACGGCCAGGGCGAGTCCTGAGGCGCCGCCGTAGCCACGGCTCAGCTCAGCCGGGCTGCCCCGGCCAGAGCGGCTCAGGGACCTCCAGGCCCAGGTCGGCTCCCCAGGAATTGCGGTAGGCGATCTCATCCACCGGGCGGCGCCTGGCCACACCCCACCGGCCGGTCGGATAGCCGAACGAAACGCAGCACGCCATCACCCAGCCGTGGCCGGCGGGCACGCCCAGGATCTCCATGGCCTCGGCGCCGTGGAACACGCCGAGCACGGAGGTCAGCGCGCTGCCGACGCCCTCGGCGCGGGCGGCGAGCTGAGCGCTCCACACGGCCGGGTAGATCGAGCCGCCGGACGAGTCGCCACGCGAGAAGGCGACCAGGAACAGCGGCACCTCCTCGAAGTGATCGGCGAGATGCTGCGCCGAGGCCACCATCCGCAGCGTCGCGACGCCGGCCGGGTCCTGCGGAGCGTTCCGTGCGCGCTCGAGCCGCTCGGCGTAGCCCGGCGCCGCCCACAGCTGGCGGATGCTGTCCCGGTACAGCGGGCCGAGCTGGTCCTTGACCGCGGGATCGTCCACCAGGATGAACCGCCAGCCCTGTGCGTTGCCGCCGCTCGGCGCGCGGATCGCGGCGTCCAGGATGCGCGCCTGGACCGGGTAAGGGATCGGGTCGGGCCGCACGCGCCGCATCGCCCGGGTGGTGTAGAGCGCCTCGTGAACGTCCATTGCCAGGGCAGCCTACGCCACCGCACCATCCGGGGCCGCGGCCACGGCGTCAGTGGGCGTAGTGGCCGCGGTAGTACTCGAACACGAAGCCGATCGTGGCCAGCAGCACCAGCAGCATGCCGATCAGGAACAGCCACCAGCCGATCGCCACACCGATCGCGGCGGTGGCGGCGGCCAGGGCCAGGAACAGCGGCCACCAGCTGTGCGGGCTGAAGAACCCGAGTTCGCCGGTTCCCTGGTAGATCTCGCCTTCGGGCTCGTCCTCGGGCCTGGGCGGCAGCCGCCGCCCGGTGAACAGCAGGTAAAAGCCGATGAGGAAGGCCAGCCCGACGGCGATGGCCAGCGCGGTCGACCCGGTCGGGTCGTGGGAGAAGTACCAGTAGACGTAGTCCGACGCACCAAAGAACGCGGCGCAGCCCAGGAACAGGTAACCCTCGACCTTCATCTGGCACCCCTATTCGGAACTGTCGCTGCTGGTCCCGGCGCCGACCGCGACCCGCTCGGCGTGCCGGTCCCGGCCCGTCCTGATGTTCGGATAGTGCAGGTCGAAGGCGGGCCGCTCGGACCGGATCCGCGGGATCGAGGTGAAGTTGTGCCGCGGCGGCGGGCACGACGTGGCCCACTCCAGCGAGTTGGCGAAGCCCCACGGGTCGTCGGCGGTGACCCGCTCGCCGTGCTTCCAGGTCTTGTAGACGTTGTAGAGGAAGATGAAGGTCGACGCGCCGAGGATGAACGCGCCGATCGACGAGATGTCGTTCAGCGTCGTCGCCAGGTGCGGCAGGAACGGGTAGTTGGCCACCCGGCGCGGCATGCCCATGAGACCCAGCCAGTGCTGCACCAGGAACGTCATGTTGAAGCCGATGAACACGGTCCAGAAGTGGAGCTTGCCGAGCGTGTTGTCGAGCATCTTGCCGGTCCACTTCGGCCACCAGAAGTAGAACCCGGCGAACGTGCTGAACACCACGGTGCCGAACAGCACGTAGTGGAAGTGCGCGACCACGAAGTAGGAGTCGCTGACCGCGAAGTCGAGCGGCGGCGACGCCAGGATCACCCCGGTGAGCCCGCCGAACAGGAACACGACCATGAAGCCGAGCGCGAACGCCATCGCGGGTTCGAACGTGAGCTGCCCGCGCCAGATCGTGCCGGTCCAGTTGAAGAATTTAAGCCCGGTCGGCACCGCGATCAGGAAGGTCATGAACGAGAAGAACGGCAGCAGCACGGCGCCGGTGGTGAACATGTGGTGCGCCCACACGGTCGTCGACAGTCCGCCGATCGCGATCGTGGCGCCAACCATGCCCTTGTAGCCGAACAGCGGCTTGCGGGAGAACACCGGGAGGACCTCGCTGATGATGCCGAAGAACGGCAACGCGACGATATAGACCTCCGGATGGCCAAAGAACCAGAACAGGTGCTGCCACAAGATCGCGCCACCGCTGTTCGCGCTGAACACCTGCGCTCCCAGCTTGCGGTCGATCTCGAGCACCAGCAGCGCGGCGGCCAGCACCGGGAAAGCGATCAGCACGAGCACGCTGGTGACCAGGATCGTCCAGGTGAACAACGGCATCCGGAACATCGTCATGCCCGGCGCGCGCATGCAGCAGATCGTGGTGACGAAGTTGACGCCGCTCAGGATCGTGCCGAAGCCGGACAGCACCAGGCCCATGATCCACAGGTCGCCGCCGACGCCCGGCGAGTACAGCGAGCTGGTCAGCGGCGAGTAGGCGTACCAGCCGAACGCCGCCGAGCCGCCCGGGGCGATGAAGCTGAACAGCAGGATCAGGCCGCCGAACGCGAACGCGTAATAGCTGAACAGGTTCAGGCGCGGGAACGCCACGTCCGGCGAGCCGATCTGCAGCGGCATGATCTCGTTGGCGAACCCGACGAACGTCGGCGTGGCGAACAGCAGCAGCATGATCGTGCCGTGCATGGTGAACAGCTCGTTGTACACCTGGTCGGACACCAGGTGGTTGTCCGGCCCCATCAGCTGCGCGCGCATGATCATGGCCATCGCGCCGCCGGCCAGGAAGAAGAAGAACGAGGTGATCAGGTACAGGTGGCCGATGATCTTGTGGTCCGTCGACGACAGCCAGTCCGCCAGGATGTTGCCCTTGCGGTAGGGGGCTGGCGGGGCGGACGGGGCCGCGGCCGGTGTCGGCTGTTGGATGGCGGTCACTGAACACCCCCAGCTGAGTTCTGCTGTGCCTGCTGCGCCGCGATCCACTTCTTGAACTGGGCGGCCGGAACGATCTTCACCCGGAACAGCATCCGGCTGTGATAAAGCCCGCAAAGCTCGGTGCACCGGCCGATCCCGCTGTAAGCGGCGGTCGGCGTCACCTCGAAGTGGTTCGGGTGATCGGGGATCACGTCGCGCTTGAAGTCGAACGGGATGATCCAGAACGAGTGGATGACGTCCGTCGAGGCGAGGTTGAACCTGACGGTCTCCCCGATCGGGATCTCCAGCAGCGGAAGCAGGTTCTCGTTGCCGGGCACGTTGCCGTTCCACATCTCGCCGAGCTCGGTCACCTCGCCGTACTCCGACCGGGCCACCTTGTACTGCGGGTACTGGAACTCCCAGCTCCACTGGAACCCGGTCACGTTGATGACCACGTCGGGATGGGGCGGCAGCGCGTCGATGTAGTTCTCGTCCCGTGCCGTGAAGAAGAACAGGACGCCGATCATGATGAACGGCACGACCGTGTACACGATCTCGATCGGCAGGTTGTAGCGGACCTGGTCGGGAACGCGGTCGGAGCGCTTGCGGAAGAAGATCACCGCGGTGACGATCGCTCCCCACACCACGATCCCGACGCACCAGGCGGCGATCCAGGACCCCTGCCACAGGGTCAGCGTCACCTTCGCCTGCTTGGTGACCGGTGCAGGCATGCCCATCCGGGTGAACGCGTTGGACTGGCAGCCGGCCGTGGCGAGCAGCACGGCC
>JASHOI010000098.1 GCA_030041195.1 Streptosporangiaceae bacterium
CGCCCCGCTGGCTCCTCCCATGCGGCCGGCCCCGCCGTGCACCGCGAAGTGCTTGGTCAGGCCGCGCGCTTCCAGCAGCGGCGGCGACGTCGCCGCCGGCTGGGCGATGCCCTGGACCTGCGTCATGGCTGGCTCCTGACCAGGCTCGGCGCCGAGAGCTCGGGCGGTGCAGCCGCCGGCCCAACCTGCAGCCAGCAAGCCGCGGCCCGGGGCGGCCCGCCGGTGCCGCCCTCGTCCAGCGGCAGCAGTTGCGGCACCTGGGTCCGGCACCGGTCCATCGCGTAGGCACAGCGCGGGTGGAAGACGCACCCGGCGGGCAGCTTTCGCAGGTCGGGCGGTGACCCCGGGATGCCGGTCAGGTGCTGCTTCGGCCCGTGCAGCGCGGGGAACGAGCTGAGCAGCCCGAGGGTGTACGGGTGGCGCGGAGCGCGGAACAGCGCGGCGGCGCCCGCGCGCTCCACCAGCCGGCCCGCGTACATCACCGCGATCGAGTCCGCGATCTCGACCAGCAGCGACAGGTCGTGGGTGATGAACAGCACCGCGAAGCCGAGCCGCTCGCGCAGCGCCGCCAGCTCCTCGAGGATCTCCCGCTGGGTCACCACGTCGAGCGCGGTGGTGGGCTCGTCCATGATCACGATCTGCGGCTCGAGCGCCAGCGCCATCGCGATCATCACCCGCTGCCGCATGCCGCCAGACAGCTCGTGCTGGTAGCTGGTGAGCCGGTCGGCGGTGATCCCGACCATCGCCAGCAGTTCGGCCGCCCGCGCCTTGCGCGCGGCCTTGCTCATGTCCGGCCGGTGCGCCCGCAGAACGTCGGTGAGCTGGGATCCGATGGACAGCACCGGGTTGAGCGCGTTCATCGCGCTCTGCATCACGACCGAGATCTCCGACCACCGCAGCACCCGCAGCCCGGCCTCGCCTGCGGCGAGCAGGTCCACCGCCTGGCCAGGCTTGCTGTGGTAGCTCACGCTGCCTCCGGTGATCATGCCGGGCGCCCGGAGCAGCCGGGTGATCGCGTAGGCGAGCGTGGACTTGCCGCTGCCGCTCTCCCCGGCCAGGCCGAGCACCTCGCCGCGGTGCAGCACCAGGTCGGCGCCGACCACGGCGTGCACGGCATCCGGGCCGGCGCCGTAGTCCACGCACAGCCCGCCGACCTCGAGCAGTGGCCCGCCGGTCACCGCGCACCCCCGGCCCGCGGGGTCTGTCCGCCGATCACCGGGGTCAGTCCGAGCACGAACCGCCTGGGCACGCGGCCCGTTCCGGCCCCTCGGGCGCGCCGGGAGCGGCGCCTGGTCAGCCCGGCGGCGCGCAGCCGTGGGTTGATGAACTCGTCGATCCCGAAGTTCAGCAGCGCGAGCGAGGTCCCGAGCAGGGCGACGGCGAGCCCGGGCGGGATGAACAGCCACCAGTAACCGCTCTGCTCAGCGCCGGCGACCTGGGCGTAGAACAGCATCCCGCCCCAGCTCAGGTGATTGGGGTTGACCAGGCCGAGGAACGCGAGCGCGGTGTACGTGCCGACGCCGTACAGCACGGTGAACAGGAACGACGAGGCCACGATCGGGATCAGGTTGGGCAGGATCTCGAAGCCGATGATCCGCCAGCCGCGCTCACCGATGATCCGCGCGGAGTCCACGTAGTCCCGGCGCCGCAGCGACAGCGTCTGCGCGCGGAGCACCCGGGCTCCCCAGGCCCAGCCGGTGACCGCGATGATCAGCCCGATCAGCAGGTCGTCGCCGCCCTGGGAAGGCGGCAGGAAGCCGAAGATCACGATCAGCAGCGGCAGCGCGGGCATGACCAGGAAGAAGTTCGCGAGCATCGACAGCAGGTCGTCGGCCAGGCCGCCCAGGTAGCCGGCCGTCACGCCGACCAGAACCGACAGCGCGGTGGCGACCAGCCCGGCCACGAACGCGACCAGCACCGTGCTGCGGCCCCCGGCCAGCAGCTGGGAGAGCACGTCCTGCTGCTGCTGGGTGGTGCCGAGCAGGTGGGCCAGGGACGGCGGCTGCGGGAAGCTGGCCGTGGTGGAAAACGTCCTGGCCGGGTTGTAGGGCGCGATCCACTGCCCGATCACGGCCAGGACCAGGAACACGATCAGCATGCCGAGCCCGATCAGCACCTTGGGCGAAGACGGCAGCCGCAGCCGCGACCGGCCGGTCAGCGCGCCCCCGGCGGTGAGCAGCTCGTCCGCCACGCCCTGGCCGGAGCCAAGGTTGGTGCTGCTGCCGATCGCCATCGCTCAGGCCTCCTGCCGGGTGCGTGGATCGAGGAACACGTACACGAAGTCGGCGGCGAGGTTCGCCACCAGCACGGCCATGGTGATCACCAGGAAGATCCCCTGCAGCAGCGCGTAGTCGGCCTCCTGCACGGCGTTGAGCAGGATGAAGCCCAGGCCGGGGTAACTGAACACGATCTCGGTCAGCAGCGCGCCGGACACCACGAACCCGATCGCGAGCGAGAAGCCGGAGATGCTCGGCAGGATCGCGTTACGGGCGGCGTACCAGATCACCCTGGATTTCGGCAGGCCCTTGGCCTGCGCGATCAGCACGTAATCCTCGTCCATCGTGGTGATCATCACGTTGCGCATGCCGACGATCCAGCCCGCTGCCGAGGCGACCACGATCGTCAGAGCGGGCAGGATCGCGTGGTCGAGCACGTCGCTGATGTAGGTCCAGTCGAACGCCGGGAAGTCGAGGGTGTTGCGGGCGCTGCCGGCCGGGAACCAGCCGAGCTTGACCGCGAACAGGTCGATCGCCAGGAACGCGAGGAAAAAGTACGGTGCCGCCTGGAAGAAGGTCGTGGCCGGGAGCAGGCTGTCCAGCCAGCTCCCGCGCTTCCAGGCGACCAGCACGCCGAGCAGGGTGCCGAGGATGAAGCTCAGCACGGTCGCGGTGCCCACCAGGCCGAGCGTCCAGGGCAGCGCGCCGCGGATCACCGTGGTCACCGGGACCATCCCGTTGCTGGTCGAGATGCCCAGGTTGCCGTGCCCGATGTCGCTCCAGTAGTGCAGGTACTGGCCCCACAGGCCCTCGCGGGTGTGCGAGCCGAACTCGACCTGCAGCGCGCTGATCGTCTGCTTGGTGATCGTCGTTCCCTGCATCTTGGCGAGCACGGCGCTGACCGGATTGCCCGGCATCACCCGCGGGATGAAGAAGTCGACGGTCACGGCCGCGATCGCGGTGAGGATGTAAAACCCGATCCTGCGGCTGATCACGTACACGGTCGGCTCCGGTTCAGGGCAGTCGCCGCGGGGGCGAGATTGTCGGGCATCCGCAGCTCGCGCGGACGATCAGCCTGGTCGGCAGCAGCACGTCGCGCGTGGCGGGCTCGGCGCCGCTGATCATCGCGTGCAGCACGTCGAACGCACAGGAGCCGATCTCCTGGATCGGCTGGCGCACGGTGGTGAGCTGCGGCCGCAGGTGCCGCGCCATCGGTATGTCGTCGAAGCCGGTCACCGCGACGTCCCCGGGCACTTCGATGCCGTGCTGCGCGAGCGCGTACACGACGCCGAGCGCGGTCTGGTCGTTGGCGCAGACGATCGCCCGCGGCAGCGTCGCCCCCTCGGCGAGCAGCCGCTCGATCACCCGCGCACCGCCGGTCGCGTAGTAGTTGCCTTGCCACTGCGGGCCGGCCATCAGCATCGCGCCCGCCGCGGCGGCCTCGGCCTCCAGCGTCTGGAGACGGGCCAGGCTGTCGGGGCTGTCGGCGAGCCCGGCCAGATACCCGATGCTGCGGTAGCCGTGGTCGGCCAGCAGGTGCCGGGCCAGGGCCCGCATGCCCGAGGTGTTGTCGCTGTGCACGTTGGTCGTGGTCCGCGTGGCCACGTTGGCCAGCGTGACGATCGGCACCCGCCGAGACAGCTGGTCGAGCTGGTCCGGCTCCAGCACCCGGTCGTGCAGGATCAGCCCGTCGCTCTTCCTGGCCAGGGCGAGCAGCCGCCCGCTGACGTCGTGGTCCTCGGCGTCGACGGAGCTGACCAGGAGGTTGAAGCCCCTGCGCTGCGCGGCGAGCTCGATGCCCCGGTTCAGCACGTCGGTGAACTGCAGGCTCTCGTCCTCTTCGGCGAAACTGCCGTCGCTGGACGTGGTCCAGCGGACCCGCCGGATCACGACGCCGACGACCTCCTTGAGCCTGCCGCTCAGCGCGCGCGCCGCCCCGTCCGGAACGAACCCGAGCTCCGCGACCGCCTGCAGCACCCGCTCCCTGGTCTCCTCGCGCGGGTTGCGCCGGCCGTTGAGCACCCGCGACACCGACGCGATCGACACCCCGGCCACCCGCGCCACGTCATAGATCGTGGGCGGTGCCTGGGCCGCGTCGCGCGTGTCCGCCACGGTGCTCCTTCCGCTCAGCATCGCCGGGCTGGTCAGGCTGGCTCCCGCTGGTAAGCGCTTACCGCAACGGCCGGCAGCCGGTCCTTGGCTGCTGGTTCGCCTGGGTGCCCGGAGGGTAAGCGCTTACCGAGCGAGATGGCAGGAGCGTAAATCCTCCGCCGCGCCGCGCTCAAGACGGGGCCTGAACACTGTTACCGGAACGTGACAAAACCCGCGAGCCACCCGTGCCTGCCGCCTTGCCCAACGTGGTCGTGGGTCCCACCCTGCTCCTCTAGGAACAGCGCGGGACCCCCCACACTGATGGCCAGCAGCGCCCCACGCGGCTGGCGCGGACGCCGAAGCCGTCGGCGCGGGGAGCGGGCCAGTGGTGTCGCCGGCCCGTTGCTGCCGCTGGGCACCGCAGATGATCAGCACGCAGGTTTGATCTTGGTCGTGCGGGCTTTTCCGTGATCGTGGTTGATAAATACTGCTATGCGGTACTCAGGCACCAAGATCATGGAAAGCAGGGGCCTGGAACGGCTCAACCCGCGCCTCGCGCCTGGCACCTCGCGTCCCGGCGCAGGCTCGGCGCGCCGTCACGTTGGTGCGCGTATTTATGGCGCGCCTTTTTGGGGGGATGCAAACCGGTGACTTTCCCGCGCGGATGACCCGCGGATGAGACGTTGCCGGCAATGTGATCGCCCGGTTCGGCCGCCCAGGAAACGTTGCCGAAACACAAGGCGCCAAAGGGGGCCCGGGGCGTCGCAGGCGCGTAACAAACGGGAAACGCCGGCGAAACCGCGTTGTGGGACACATGGATACAGCACCTGACCGACGGATGCGGCCTGCCCAGGTGGGGCGTACCGAGCGAGGCTCTGGAGGCGGTATTGGATCCCTACGCAAGCTGGCTCACCTCAGGCGACAACGCCTGGCAGATGACGGCGGCGACGCTCGTCGGTCTGATGAGCATCCCCGCGCTCGCTGTTCTCTATGGCGGGATAGTCCAGCGTAAGTGGGCAGTCAACACGATGATGATGGTGTTCAGCGCGTTCTGCCTGACCCTCATCGTGTGGGTGCTGTGGGCATTCAAGATGGGTTTCGGTACCCCGTGGATCTCGTCATTCGTCGGCAGGCCGGACTCGGTCGTGGGCCAGGCGGGTGAACAGGCGCAGGCGAACATCCCGTTGCTCAACGGGCTGATGCCGAAGTTCAGGTTCCCCGAGGGATCGCTGGTCTACTTCCAGTTCGTGTTCGCGGCGATCACGCCGATCCTGTTCATCGGCAGCGTCATCGGCCGGATCAAGTTCAAGGTCTGGCTGATCTTCGTGCCGCTGTGGATCACATTCGCCTACGCGGTGAACGCGTTCCTGCTGTGGGGCGGCGGCTACTGGGCGCAGAAGGGCGCACTCGACTTCTCCGGCGGTTACGTGATCCACCTGGCGGCGGGCGTGTCCGGCTTCGTCGCCGCCGCGGTGGTCGGGCCCCGGTTGCAGCGCGACCGCGAGAAGGCGGTGCCGAACAACCTGCTGTTCATCGCCGTCGGCGCGGGAATCCTGTGGCTCGGCTGGAACGGGTTCAACGGCGGTGACCCGTACTTCGCCGGGGCGGACGCCACCGCGGCCGTGGTCAACACCAACCTTGCCACCGCGGTCGCGATGATGACCTGGATCATCATGGACATGGCGTTCTCCAAGGAGCGCAAGCCCACCTTCCTTGGCGGCGTCAACGGCATGATCTGCGGCCTGGTCGGCATCACGCCAGCGGCCGGTTATGTGAACGGCGTCGGCGCCATCATCATCGGGCTGGTCGACTCCGCCGTGGTCTGGGCGCTGTTCGCCTATCTGCCGCGGAAGGTCTGGCCGTTCAACAAGGTGGACGATGCGCTGGGCGTGGTGTACACGCACGGCTTCGCCGGGCTGCTCGGCGGCCTGCTGGTCGGCCTGCTCGCCGATCCGAAGATGATCGTCTATCTGGGCGTCGGCAAGACCTCGAGCGTGAGCGGCGCAGGCCTGTTCTACGGTCACCCGAAGCAGCTGGCGATCCAGGCGGGCGCGGCGCTGACGGTGATCATCTGGGACGGGGTCGTGACGTTCGTCCTGCTGCGCGTCATCGGGCTGTTCATGAAGCTCCGCGAGCCCGACGAGGCCCTGCTGGCCGGCGACATCGTGATCCACGGCGAGGTCGCCTACCCGAACGAAGAGCCGGACGCCGAGCCCGCGTTCGCCGAGATCCCCGGCGAGCCGGTACCGGAGGAGCACCATCACCAGAAGGTGCTCACGGACGAGCACTCGCCATGACCTGAACCGCGACCTGAACCGTGACCTGAACCGCGACCACCGCAACGGCCGGGACTGGCTGCCCCGGCCTGTGGCCGGGTACCCGCAGGCGGGCGGGTACCCGGCCGCACGGTATCCCGGCCGCGCGAAACACCGGCCGCCGTCAGTGGCCCCGGAAGGCCTCCTCAAGCCACCACGAGCCGTGCTCCGACGTGACCTTGGCGTCGATCAGCAGCGGCGTCTCCCGCGGTCCGTCCAGCCAGACCCGGACCGCCCGCAGGTCGCGGCGGCGTCGCACGGTGACCCCCTGGCAGCCGAACCCGCGCCCGATCCGCGCGATCTTCACCGGGGGGAAGCGGACGGTGTCGACCGGGTCTCCGTCCGGCCCGAAATGGTGCACCTCCGCGCCGTAGGCGTCATCGTCGTAGACCACGATGACCATCGGCAGGCCGAGCCTGACCACGGTCTCCAGCTCGCTGACCCCCATCAGCGCGCCGCCGTCGCCGAGCGCGGCCACGGTCAGCCGGTCCGGCCTGGCGATCGCGGAACCGATCGCCGACGCCAGCCCGAGGCCGATGGACTGGTAGGCCTGGGTGAAGCAGAACCCGTCGGCGTCCGGCACGCTCAGGTACATGCTCGGATAGCCCATGAAGTTGCCCGAGTCGACCGCCACAATCCGCTCGGCCGGCAGCAGGTCATCGAGGCCGATCGACAGCGTGCGCGGGTCGATCCGGTCGTCGGTGCTCTCGTCTGCGTACGGCACATCCCGCCAGCGGACCTGCGCGGCGATCCGGTCCTTCAGCGCCGCCGACCGGTAGCCAGGCCCGCCGCCGGAAGCCCCGGCGAGGGCGTCGTCCACGGCCCGCGCGGTCAGCGCCACGTCGCCGGTCACGCCCAGCGCAACCGGCCGGTGCGCGCCCAGGGCCGAAGGATCGTCATCCACCTGGGCCACGGTCGCCTCAGGGCCGATCAGGGTCCCGTGCCGCAGCGTCCACATGTTCAGCGAGCAGCCCCAGCCGACGACGAGGTCGGCGCCCCGGATCAGCTCGGCGGCCAGCGGCGACGCAAAGCCGCCGCTCACGTCCAGGTCCCACGGGCTGCCGCGGAACAGGCCCTTGCCCGCCGCCGAGGTCGCGAGCAGCGCGCCGCACCGGTCCGCGAGCCGCTCCAGGTCGGCGCGCGCTCCGGCCAGGCGTGCCCCCCGCCCGGCGATGAACACCG
>JASHOI010000099.1 GCA_030041195.1 Streptosporangiaceae bacterium
CCCCGACCCCCCAACAATCAGCAACGCCCGCATCTGCGCCGGAGGAACCGCCGACCCCAGCTCCTCCACCGCCCGCTCACACGCCTCCAGCAACACCGTCAGCCCCGCCTCCGCGGAACCCACATCCACCTCGCCATCAGCAGCCGCCCAGGCCATCTCACGTCCCATCAGGCACCCAGCCCCGACCGCCCGCAGGCTCTCCCGCCGAGCCCAACCGCGCTCGGCAGACTCGCATCACTGGGACGTGATTCGGTCATGATTAGCCGCTGCCCGATATCGCCGATTCCTAACGTGGTTTTGCAGCCAGGTCGAAGGCACCTGCTGCCCGCACCGAGTTTAGATCGGCAGCGCCGGGCAGAGGATTTCGGACGCCGCGCCGCGAAAGCGGGGGTCGCGGGGGTGTCCGCCGCGGTGGATGGCGTCCCACTGGCCACGTTGACCACGGGCGGCCGACCCGGTAATACTTGCTCAGGCGCGGACCACCGCGCCGTCTCTAGTCCGGCAGCGCGGCTAGGTGTGTCTTCGCGACATCCGGAGCCAGCCATGCTCGGAAATCAGGCCGTCGACGGGTTCGTACCGGGCTCAGCCGGTACGCCGTCCGCCTTTGACGTCGGTGCCGACGTGCTGCCACCACCCGACCCCGCCGTCGTGGACGACGCGCGGCTCAGGATCTCGGCGCACCGGGTGCTCAGCGCCGGGCAGCCGCTCCGGCAAGCGCTGCTCCGGCGCGTTGAGGATATCCGGGCGATTCACGCGGTGATCGACTCCGCGGGCGGTGACGCGCCGCGCTCAGCCGACGTGCTCGATGTGGGAGCCGCGCTCGTTGTGCTCTGCGACCTGCGGCTCTACCTGGATGGCCTGGAAGCCGACCTGCTCGACGCGGCGCAGCAGGTGGGCCTGGGCTGGGACGTGATCGCCGCGATCGTCGGCATACCCGCCGACGAGGCACAGGTTCGTCACCGCGCCCTGCGTGCCCGGCAGGGCTCGCCCTAGCCAGACCGGATGCGGCGGCGTGCCCGCCCGATTCGCGTCCCGGCGGGGGGTGGCCGGCGCGCGGGTGGTCCTGGAAGGGGGGCCGGGACCACCCGCCCGCCGGCGTGGGGTCAGCTGGCGCGGGCCAGGGTGACCTGAGGTGTGTCGAGGAGGCGCTGGCGCAGATGGCCGAGGGCGTGGGCCAGGAGCCTGGAGACGTGCATCTGGGAGATGCCCAGCTGCTGGCCGATCTCGGCCTGGGTCATGTCGCCGTAGAACCGCAGCAGCAGGATCTTCTGCTCGCGGCGGGGCAGCTCGCCCCAGTGTGCCGCGACCGATTCCATGTCCAGCGTGTGCTCGACCTCGGGATCTTCCTCACCGAGCACGTCGGCGAGGCTGGCCGCGTCGGGGCGGCCGGCCAGCGGGGCGTCGAGCGACGCCGGCTGGAAGACCAGGTCGGCCCGCCGGGCCTCGCGCAGGTCGGCCTCGGCGATGCCCAGGTGCCCGGCGAGCTCGGCGTCGCTGGGCTGGTGGCCGAGCTGCTGAGTCAGCTGCCGGGTCGCCTCGCGCACCCGCAGCACCAGCTCCTGCATCGACCGCTCGACGTGCACCTGCCAGCGCTTGTCCCGGAAATGCCGCTTGATCTCCCCGGAGATACACGGCTGGGCGTACGCCGCCAGGCTGCCGCCGACGTCGGGGTCGAAGTTGTTGATCGCCTTCAGCAGGCCGACGTACCCGACCTGCATGAGGTCCTCGGCCGGCTCCGGCGAGCGCTTGTAGCGCTGCACGCAGGAGCGCACCAGGTTCCGGTGCCTGGCCACCAGCAGCTCGCACGCTGCCGCTCGCCGCGGGCTGTCCAGCGGCTGCGACCGCACGATCCGGAGCAGCTCCCGGTCGTCAAGACCATCCAGGTCCGCCAGGGTTCGGGCCGCCGGTGCGGGGGCCACCGCCGTGTTCCGATCCTCGGATACTTTCTTCATAGAAAGTGTTTCCATGAGGAAAGACTCTCACGCCGAGCGTGTCCTCGCAACCCCTAAATCACAAATCGGTAACGTGCCTGGTGTAAGGGGCGGCGCCGGTTCGGTGGCCGGCACCGGTTCGGCGGCCGGCGCCCCGGCGCGTGGGATCGGTTCGGCGGCCGGCGCCGCGCCCGTGGCGGCCAGTATCGCGGCCGTGGTGCCGGGTCTTGGTGGGCGGGCTAGAACCCTTCGGCGCCCGACAACTCGGCCAGCCCCCGCGCCAGCGCCTCCCGCCCATCCGGCGACATCGCCGCCAGCACCTCACCCAACGCCGCCCGACGGCGACCCCGCACCCACTCCGCCAGCCGCCGCCCCGACTCCGTCGGAACCAGCACAACCTCCCGCCGGCTCGCCGCCGCCCGATCCCGCGTCAACAACCCCGCCGCCACCATCCGGTCACACAACCGGCTCGCCGCCGACGCCGACGCCCCCAACGCCCCCGCCAGCCGGCTCAAATTCAGCCCCCCCGACCCCCCAACAATCAGCAACGCCCGCATCTGCGCCGGAGGAACCGCCGACCCCAGCTCCTCCACCGCCCGCTCACACGCCTCCAGCAACACCGTCAGCCCCGCCTCCGCGGAACCCACATCCACCTCGCCATCAGCAGCCGCCCAGGCCATCTCACGTCCCATCAGGCACCCAGCCCCGACCGCCCGCAGGC
>JASHOI010000771.1 GCA_030041195.1 Streptosporangiaceae bacterium
TGGCCGCCGCTCCGGTGCCCAGCCGGGCCAGCGCCGCCACCCCCAGCGCGGTCGCGTCGGCCGCGGTCGAGACCTGCACCGGAAGCTGCAGCAGGTCCGCCTGGGCCTGCAGCAGCACCCGGGAGCGAGTCAGCCCCCCGTCCACCCGCAGCGCGGTGAGCGGGCGGCCGAGGTCGGCGGCGACGGTTCCGGCCAGCAGCGCGACCGACGCCGCCAGCCCGTCGATCACGGCGCGGATCAGGTGCGCCCTGGTGGTGCCCAGGCCGAGCCCGAGGAACGCGCCGCGTGCCTCCGGCCGCCATTGCGGCGCGCCGAGCCCGGCGAGCGCCGGCACGAACAGCACGCCGCCGCTGTCCGGCACCGAGCCGCCCGCGGCGTCGAGTTCCGCCGCGTCGGCCAGCAGCCCAACGTCGCCGAGCCAGCGGACCGCGGCACCGGCCGTGTACACCTGCCCATCCAGGCAGTAGCTGGGCGTTCCGGCCAGCCGCCAGGCAACCGAGCAGGACAGTCCGCTCCTGGACCGCACGGGCCTGGCTCCCGTGGTGGCCAGCAGGAACGCGCCGGTCCCGTACGTGCACTTGGCCTGCCCGGCGTCGAAGCAGCGCTCGGCGAGCAGCGCGGCCTGCTGGTCGACCGCCAGGCCGGCGACCGGCACCGGACGGCCGAACGCCGCGGTCTCGCCCGCCACCCCGGCGCAGTCGGCGACCCGGGGCAGCGTTCCCGGATCCACGCCGAAGGCGGCGCAGGCCTCGGCCGACCACGCGGTCGTGTCCAGGTCGAGCAGCAGCGTCCGGGACGCGGTGGCGGCGTCGGTGACGTAGCCGGCGCCGAGGCGGGCCAGCAGCCAGGTGTCGGTCGTGGTGATCACGCCGCCCGGGTCGAGGCTCTCCCGCAGCCAGGTCATCTTCGGCGCGGCGAAGTAGGGGTCGAGCGGCAGCCCGGTGATCTCGGTCAGCCGCCCGGCGGATCCGGCCAGGCGCTGGCACACCCCAGCCGACCGACGGTCCTGCCAGACGATCGCCGGGGTCAGCGGCCGGCCGCTCCGCCGGTCCCAGGCGAGGACGGTCTCGCCCTGGTTGGCCAGCGCGACGGCGTCCGCGCCGGCCCGCGCCGCGGCCAGGGCCTGCTGGCCGGCCGCCAGCACCGAGGCGTACAGCTCCTCGGGGTCTGTCTCCACGCCGTCACCGCCCACGGCGCGCACCCGGACCGGCACCTCGGCGCTGCCGAGGACCTGCTGTCCGGGGCCGACGAGCACGGCCTTGGTGGCCGAGGTGCCCTGGTCGATTGCGAGGACGCGCACCGGCTCAGGGCAGCTCCGCGCCGTGCGCGCCCGGCTCGGTGCGCATCGCCTTCGGCTCGGTGATCCACTGGATGACGTAGAACACCAGGCCCAGACCGAGCGCCCCGAGCACGTAGTACTGCGCGTCGCGGAACTCGGCCGGCCCGATCAGGATGATCAGCTCGTAGGCCAGCCAGATCAGCGCGCCGGTGATCACCGGGATCTCCCAGCGGCCGAGCGAGAAGTGGCCCTCCGCCCCGCGCCGGCGGCGGCCGACGAACAGGTACAGCAGCACCGTGGACGCGTACAGCAGGGCTGGCATGATCGTGGACGCGGTGAACAGGGTTTCCAGCGCCGAGGTGTGCGTGCGCAGCACCAGCGTGATCAGCGCGCCGAGGATGGCGGCCAGAACCGTCGCCCAGGTCGGGCCGCCGGTTGCCCGGGGCACCTGGCCCAGGACCTGGTGCCCCGGCAGCCGCCGGTCCCTGGCCATGGCCCAGATCATCCGGCTGTTGGTCACCATGATCACCATGCCGCAGGCGAAGATCGAGACGCAGACGAAGATCAGGAAGATCTTCTGCACCACGCCGCCGAGCACGTCGTTCACGATGAACGCGACCGGCGCGGTGCTCGCGCTGGCGGCCTTGACCGAGCTGGTCGCGTAGCTGAGCGCGATCAGGAACACCATGCCGACCGCACCGGACAGCAGCACGGCGCGGATCATCGCCCGCGGGATCGTCCGGTGCGGCTGCTGGGTCTCCTCCGCCAGGTTGCTGGACGCCTCGAACCCCACGATCGTGTACGCGCCGAGCAGCGTGGCCAGCATGAACGGTCCCAGCCAGTGGTAGTACCCGGCGGAGGGGACGACCCCTGACGATCCCAGGTTCGACCAGTGACCCAGGCCGCGGATCGCGGCGACGATGATCAGCAGCACGGTCAGCCCCACGATCCCGATCACCTCGGTCGCCACCGCGGTGTTGTTGACCCGGGTGGTGATCCTCGTGGACCAGATGATCAGCGCGGCCTGGACCGCCAGCACCACGATGGTCTCCAGCGCCGCGCTGGTCGGCGTGTAGGCCTCGCCGATCAGCGGCTGGAACGCGACCTGGACGAACCCGTAGTCGACCGACACGGTGACGATGGTCAGGAACGCGAACGACATCCAGCCGAGCCACCAGCCGACACCGGCGTTGGAGAGCCGCGACGCCCACTGGTACGAGTAGCCGGACAGCGGCACCCGGGCGGCCAGCGACCCGTAGACGAGCGCGACCAGCGACTGGCCCGCGGCGACGATGAGCCAGGTCCAGATCGCGCGCGGCCCCCCGGTGGTCAGCGCGAAGCCGTAGGTCGTGAAGATGCCCGTGGTGATCGAGATGAACGAGAACGCCACGGCGAACGACTCGAAGTGGCGGAGCGAGCGGACGAACTGCTGCTTGTAGCCGAACTGAGGCAGCAGGGCGTCATCGTCGTGCTGGGTGACCGTGGCCACTTCCGGGTCTCCTCTCGTGGCGCCGGGCTATCCGGCGGCGGGCAGCTGCCGGCCGGCGACCGCGGCCCGCATCAGCGTGACGTCCTCGGCGGCCAGCGCCTCACCGGCGGCGTGGTTCTCCGCATCGTCGGTGAGGACGGCCGTGAGCTGGCTGAGCTCGCACACCTTGCGCACGGCGATCACGCCGAGCTTGCTGGAGTCGGCGAGCACGTAGTTCTTGGCGGTGTGCGCGACGATCGCGCGCCGCACCACGACCTCGGCCGGGTAGTAGTCGGTGAGCCCGGCCTCCGGGTGCAGGCCGCCCGAGCCGAGAAACGCCCGGTCCGCGTAGAACTCCGCGAAGAAGGCCTCGGCGTGGGCGCCGGAGCAGGCGCCGTCGCCGGGCCTGACCTGGCCGCCGCAGAGCAGCACCTCGATGTCGCCGCGTCCGGACAGTTCCATCGCCACCGGCACCGAGTTGGTCAGCACCCGTCCCCGGAAGCTGGCTGGCAGCGCCCGCGCCACCTCGAGCGCGGTCGTGCCGATGTCGATGACGATCGTTTCGTCGGGCTCCACCAGCGACGCGGCCAGCGCCGCGATCGCGCGCTTGCGCTCGGGGTGGCGAGCGCTCCTGACGGCGAAGCTGCCCTCGCTGGACCGGCCCGACGGCCGCGCGGCGCCGCCGTAGACCCGTTCCAGCAGCCCGGCACGCTGCAGCCGGCGCAGGTCCCGCCTGATCGTCTCGACGGAGACGCCGAACTGCCGGGAAAGGTCCTCGGCCGAGACCGCGGCCTGCTCCCTGACCTGCGCCAGGATGGCCTGTCGGCGCTGCGTCGGCAGCATGTCCCGCTCCGATCAGCCGGATCCGGCATGCGAACGAAGATGCCCGCTAATGCCTGATGTTGATGCACTGTTGTCGCAATGTCAACGCATTCCCCGATCGCTTAGCCTGGACCAATGGCAACAGCGCCCCCCACGTCGCGCCAGCTCGAGCTCAACGGCCTCAAATTCCACTACCTGGACTGGGGCGGCGACGGCCCACCGCTGGTCATGCTGCACGGGCTGACCGGCCACGCCCACACCTGGGACCACACCGCGGCCGCACTCAGTGCCCGCTACCACGTCTACGCCCTGGACCAGCGCGGCCACGGTGACACCGGATGGGCGTCCCGCTACGGCATCCCCTCGATGCTGGGCGACCTGCTCGGCTTCCTGGATGCGCTGCAGCTTCCGGTGCTGACGCTGATGGGCCTGTCGATGGGCGGCATCGTGGCGTACCAGTTCACGGCCGCGCACCCGGAGCGCGTGAACCGCCTGGTGGTGCTGGACATCGGGCCCGAGATCGCCCGGGCCGGCGCCCGGCAGGTCGCCGCGGCCCTGGCCGCGAACGACACCTTCGGCTCCGAGGACGAAGCCGTCGCCCAGGCGCGCGCGGCCAACCCCCGCCCGACCGACGAGTCGCTCCGGCACCGCGTCTCGAACAACCTGCGGCCGCTGCCGGACGGCACGCTGACCTTCAAGTGGGACAAGGCGCTGCGCGATCTCGGCGCGACCGGTGACGGCCTCAGCCCGGACGAGCGCTGGGCCGCCTGGAACTCGCTGAGCTGCCCGGTGCTGCTGCTGCGCGGCGACGACAGCGACATCCTCGCGCCGGAGACCGCTGACCGGATGGCGGCCGGCAACCCCCACGTCAGCCTGGCGATCGTCGCGGACTGCGGGCACAGCATCACGCTCGACCGGCCACAGGGCCTGCTCGACGCGGTCGGCCCCTGGCTCACCGCGACCGAGCCCGGCTAGCGGCCATCACGTGACTGCCTGCTGCCGAGCCTGAGCCGATGCCCGGCGCTCGCTGGCCGGGTGAGCGGGTGCGACGAGCGCGGTTTCCGTGATCCGGACAGCTGACTGCTGGTACACGGACGCCGCAGATCCGGCCAGCTGATCCGGATCCAGGCCCGGATTAGCCGTGCCAGGCAGCTGCGCATTCCATGATCGTGGTGTCTGAATACCTAATAGCGGTATAAATCAACCAAGATCATGGAAAAGGCTACCAGGAACCCCAGGTCAGGCTCGGAGCGGGGAGATCAGGCGGGTTCAGGAACGCGGGCGGGCCATCAAGGTCGAGCGCGGCCAGCGGCGTGGCCGCCGCGGCGTCCCTGCGGGTCAGCGGCGGAAGGTTCCACTTCTCCTCGACCAGCCTGAGCACCGAGGTGTGATCGAGCACCTCGGTGCACACGTAACCCGGCTTGGCGTGGGGCGAGACGATCACCGCGGGAACCCGGAACCCGTAACGGTCGAAGCCGCGGGGTCCGGCGTCGACGGCCTCGATCTCGGCGATGTAGCTGGCGAAGAACGGCCGCAGGCAGGCCCGCAGCCAGGCCGGCATGTACAGGACGCTGCGCCCCTCGATGTCGTCGGGCGGCGTCGCGGGCGGTGGCGGCACGTGGTCGTAGTACCCGCCGTGCTCGTCGTACAGCCAGATCAGCAGCGTGTGCGGCCAGCCCTTGCCGTGCATGACGCGCCGGATCACCTCGGCGGCGAAGCTCTCGCCCTTGCGGATGTCCTGCGGGTTCTCCTCGGAGAAGCTGCCGAAGTCGGGATCGACGATGCTGAAAGCGGGCAGCGTCCCGTTGTCGGCGTCCGCGAAGAACTGCTTCGCCGTCCTGAGGTGCCGCAGGCAGCTCAGCAGCCCGAGCGGGTACAGGTCCGCGGTGAACGACTTGTTGCCGCGGACCGCGTTCACGACCGGCGGCACCCACCGGGCGAGCGACATCAGGCGCCGCGCCGCGATCAGCCCGGGCTTGCCGAGCAGCCGGGTGAGCAGGATCTTGAGCGGGGTGACGTTGTGGTAGTTCACCCACGAGATCTCGTACCGGTCCAGCACGTCGAAGATCGTCCCGGCCGGCGGGTAGTCCACCATGCAGAATGGCAAGTCGTCGATGAGCCCGTGGGCGGTGCCGGAAATCAGGAAGCGGCGGTTCGGGTACGTCGGTCCGAGACACGAGCAGAACCACCGGTCCGCGACCGGGAACGTCTCGGCCAGGCCGTGGTAGAAGGGCAGGTCGGCAGCCGTCCAATAGGCCATGGGCTCGGTGGCGTCGGCCTTGGGCTCGGTGATCTGGACGCTGCGCACGAACCCGTCGCAGCGGCCGTCGTCAAACTGGACGTGGCTCGCGTGCCAGCTCTGCGTGGGGGAGTGCTGCTCCTGGACCGGGCCGGCGGCGTGGTGCAGGGCCACCGGTTTGCCGTCAAGGCCGGCGTTGGACACGTCGGGCGTGCCGTCCGGGCCGAGCGCCAGCCCGTCACCGCGCCCGGCGAGCGTCCCGAGATAGTTGTCGTGGGAGTGGTTCTCCATCATCAGCACCACGATGTGGCGGATGCCGGGGAGCAGGTTGGTGCCGGCCGGCTTGCCCGGGTCGGGCAGCGCCGACGGGCCGCTCTCCGGCGCCGGCGCGGCCGGGCCAGATCCGCGGGAGGCGGGCTCCGCCTCGGCGTCGGACGGTCTCGCCATGCCGGGATACCTCCGCGAAGCGGGGCCTGCCAGTGCAGCGGGGTGCAGCGCGGTGAAGCGGGCCCGCGCGGTCTGAACCGGAGCGTACCGGACTCGGCAGTGCTGCCGCACCCGGCCGGGCTTGTCCTGTATCTGACGGCGCCGCCTGCTGGCTCTGCCGCAGCCGGTCCGGGCTTACGGCAGCCGGGCGGGCAGGCCGAACGACTCGAACAGCTTGAGGTCGATGAAGTTGTGGTGCCCGATGATCCGGCCCGCGTGGACCTCGATGACCTGGACCGCCCACGGACGGTGCCCGCCGTTGGGGTCCTGGTTGTAGCAGCCGAACGCGGCACACCCGTTGGCCTCGGTCGCCACCAGGCGCGAGCCGCGGCACTTGCCGCCCGGGCCGACGAAGAACTTGCCCATCTCGGCGGGCCCGCGCAGCCAGAAGTCGAACGGCGGCATCGTCATCACCGCATCCTCGTGCAGCAGCGATACCAGGGAGGCGATGTCGTAGCGCTCGAACGCGTCTACGTAGCGGGCGAGCAGCGCCCGCTGGTCCTCGGTGGCCACGTCGGGGACGGGTTCGCCGGTGCCGCGTGCCGACATGGTGGCGCGCGCCCGCTGCAGCGCGCTGTTCACCGAAGCGACGCTGGTCTCCAGGAGCTCGGCGACCTCGGCCGCCTGCCAGCGGAGCACCTCGCGCAGGATCAGCACCGCCCGCTGCCGTGCGGGCAGGTACTGCAGCGCGGCAACGAACGCCAAGCGGACGCTCTCCTTCGACGCGGCGAGCTCGGCCGGGTCGCCGTTGTCCGGCAGCACCCGGGCGTCCGGGATCGGCTGCAGCCAGACGTGGTCCGGCAGCGTCGCGCCGGTGAACGAGTCGCTGGCCCGGGACGGCCCCATGTCAACCGGCCTGGCCCGGCGCTGGCTGCCGCGCAGCATGTCGAGACACACGTTGGTGGCGATCCGGTAGAGCCACGAGCGCACCGCCGACCGGCCCTCGAAGGCATCGATGCCCCGCCAGGCGCGCACCATCGTCTCCTGCACCGCGTCCTCGGCGTCGAACACCGACCCGAGCATCCGGTAGCAGTAGCCGGTGAGTTCACGGCGGTACTGTTCCAGGTCCTCCGCCAAGGCCTGGTCACCGCCGACGGCGCCGGGATAAGCGGTCATGCCACCGACCCTACTGCGGTCCCCCGACAAAACGGCCACGGTCGGGCGCCCCCGTGCACGCACGGCCACGGCCGGTCGCCGCCACGTCCCGCCTCCGCACCCCCGCCGGTGCCGGCGGCGGGCATTCGCAGCCGGGCGCAGGCTCAGCCTTTTTCCCGGCCTTTTCATGTCGGCGGTCGGGGTTCGAAGCGTGGTGATTTGCGATAACTTGGGCGGCATATCGGTGGGTCTGGTGAGACAGCGGAGCACGCGAGGGAGCCGGGGTGAGCGCTGGCGGATTCCAGGTAGTGCTGTCTGAATTGGCCAATACGGCGACGGTCTTCGACCGCCAGTCGGACACGTTCGAAGCGATCATGCCGAACGGCGGCCCCGCGGTTCCGGATGGGGGCAGCGGCGATGTCGACGCGGCCATGGGCGCGGCGGTCCAGTTGCTCGGCGCCCTGCACCAGCAGATGTCAGCGGTGATCGCCAACCATGGCGCCAAGCTGTCGGCCGCCCACGACAACTACGAGCGCACCGAGGAAAACCTCACGCAGCTCATCCGCTCCATCGGCGGGCAAGGGCTGGTGTGAATCGCGATGACCACCGCTCTCAGCCTCAAGCCGCTCGCTCCGTTCTCCCACGACTGGGTGGGCGGCAACATCAATGGCCTGGCGGCCCTGGCCGGGACCCTGTACGGATACGTACCCAAGATGGACGCCGTGGCAGACGCGCTCGACGGCCAGGTGCGCCAGCTGGTGAACGGCACCGGCTGGGAAGGGGAGGCGGCGTCGGCGTTCACGGCCTCCTGGAGCAAGGATTCACAGACCGCCCGGGCGCTCGGCCTTGCCACCGACCAGGTGGGCGGGATCGTGGACTGGCTCGCGGTCAGCTTGTCGATGCTCGAGGCAGAGCTTGAGGCAGCGGCAGACGCGGCGGCGGCGCACGGGGTGACGATCGGCCCGGACGGCGCTCCTCCCGAGGTGTGCTTTGGCCCGCCAGCGAACGCCAAAGAGGAGGAGATGCAGGAGTGGGCGACCTGGTACCAGCAGTTCTACCAGGACATCATCGACCAGGCCCAGAAGGCCCGGAGCACGGCAGCGAGCGCGTTCGCCGCAACCGGCCGCCAGATCGTCGCGCCGCACACTAGCGGCACCAAGAGCACCGGCGGCGGCAGCAATGGCATGAACGCCGGCGACGACCTCACGGTCGGCGACCTGCTCGGCGACCTGATGGCGGCGCCGGCCGCGGCCTCCAGGGCGACCGCGGCGAAGCTGGCCAGCGCGAAGTCCTCGCTCGGATCCGCCAAGCAGGCGATCCTCAAGCTGCGGGAGAAGCTGGGCGAGGACACCGTGGTGCCCGACGACCTGCTGGGCGACGTGAAGTCGTCCCTGTCCTCCGTGGTGTCCGACAGCAGAGCTCTGCAGGCGGCCCAAAAGATCAACAACAAGGCCTTCGAGGTGCTCGACGTCCGCGTGGGGGACGTCACGACGTTCGTGAACGAGAGGCTCGCCCAGCTGCAGAAGGGCGGCGAAGAAAGGACGTCGGACACCACCGCCGACGGCGGCGCGAGCACCGCCGACGGGGCCGACGACGGCGCGGATGGCGTGCTGGCCAAGCTTTCCGAGTTCGGCAAGGACATCCCGGTGCTCGACGTGCTGGCCGCCGCGGGCGGAACCTACCTGGGCGTCAAGGGCGCGATGGCCGACGGCCAGTCCCTGGACGTGGCGCTGCCCGAGCAGGCGGGCGCGAACATCGCTTCGCTCGCCGCAGGCGCGTTCGTCGGCGGCACGGTGAGCGGTGCGCTGGCCGGAACGTCCGTCGTCAGCGGTCTCGCCGTCGGCGGCCTCGCTGTCGGCGGGGCCGTGGCCGCCGCGGGTGGCGTGCTCGCGGGCGGGATAGTGGCCGTGGGCGTCGGGGATTTCGCCACCCATCTGTTCCAGGAGAACTGGGGCGGCGACATCCACAACTACGGCGTTGTCGACGGCGTTCTGTACGGGATCGGCCACAGTGAGGTAGAGACCGGTGAGGACTTCGCCCACATGGGCGAGGACATCGGCCACACGGTCGCGCACGTGTGGGACAGCATCTTCTGACCGTTACGCCGCGCGAATGACAAGGTCCGACGGATCGCGGACCCTGAACCCGAAGATGTCCAGACACACCCCCCCGGTCTGCGCCGCCAGCCCCAGACCCATGGCGCCGACCGCGCGCGCCACCGCGGGATCCGCCCCGGCGGCGGCCTGGTCCACCCCAACGACGATCACCCCGGTGTCGTCGTCCGCCCAGGACGGGTCCAGCACCGCGGGCTCGCCCGGGCCGACGACCAGCGCGGACTTCGGCACCGCCGCGGAATACGGCGGCCAGTACTGTACCCGCGACGGCACGTCGCCGCGCAGCGCGATCACCTTGTCGCTGCGCGGATCCCCGAGCGCCAGCCCCGGCGCGTACCGCGACGCCATGCTCAGCAGGCCGGCCGCGTCGATCTGGCTGACCGTGTAAACGTAGGCCCGCAGTGGCTGCGTCACCTCCGCCGGGTGCGGCGCCCACAACCCGCCGAACCGCGCCGCCAGGCCGCCGAGGATGTAGCCGGCCTTCTGCCGGTACGGCTCGGCGAGCTGCTTGCGCTGCTGCGTGCTGAGCCCAACCTCCGCGCCGTCCCAGTCGACGTAGCACACGCAGGTGATGTCGCCGGGCAGGCCTGCCTTCTGGGCCGATTCGGGCTTGACCGGACCTGGGTCGTGCACGCGGAAGTGCTGGCCATCGGCGACGATCCACTTGTGGTTCATCCGGGACGGCCGGGCCGCCGGCTGATACTGCCGGCAGGCGTCAAGCATCCGGTCGAAGCCAGGGTCGGCGGGGAGCAGCAGCCGGATGGCCTTGGTCAGGCTCCATATCACCTTGTCTTCGTGGGAGCGGAACAGCGCCATAATGGACGCCTTTCGGGGAGTGTGATCACATCGCGCGGGGCCACCAGGGTAGCGCCACGCCTAGGCGGGCGCGGTGAGCCCATATGGCGCCTCGGCCTGCGCCGCGTGCCTCAGGAAACCCCGGTACGGGGCGCGGCAGCTGCGGTCGTACACCACCTCGGCCCGCGCGGAGAAGAGCGCGAAGAAGACCGCTGCCACGGCGAAGTCGAACACACCGCCCGTGGGGACGGGGTGGGCCGCGTCGTAGATCACCTGCGGATCGGACACGTTGTACCTGAGCTGTGCCTCGCCGATACCCAGCGCCGGTGCGCTCGCCAGGTCGACCGTGCCGGTGTAGATCCGCCCCGACACCGTCCACGAGCCGTGGCACGCCACGCCGCCCGATCGCTGCCGGCACCCCGAGACCAGCGCGGTCGTGACCGCGGTGCGCGGCGGCCGGTGCGCCGCCGCGCGGACGGTAATGCCCAGGCACACGACGAGCACGAGAAACGGCACGTAGACGAACACCGCCATGCCGTTGCCCGGGGGATACCGGCTGGGGCGCACGGCACCCGCCAATTCGGGCCGCGCCGCGAGCAGCGCCTGCCGGGTCCGGCGGTTGACCGCGCCGGTCACGCCCAGGAGCACTAATCCGATGAGGACGAGCGCGGCTGCGGTCCTGGCGAACATGTGGATGCCCGTGGTGACCGAGCCCAGGATCGCGAGAATCACCAGGCAGGTCAGCCCGTAGCCGGTCAGCAGCCACGTTCCCTGGGTCAGCCGTCGCAGTGCTGTGGTCGCCGGGTGCTGCATGCTGGCGTGCCGTCATCCCCTGTCAGGCGTGCGCTTTCCCGGTCAGACTACCTTAGGCAAACCCTCATATAGCCCCATAGCGCGATATCAGGATCTTTGTCCGGCGCGGGATCACACCCCTGCGGGCAGGCCGGCCAGCGCCGCCTCGACCTCCCGCTCCGGAAGCTCGAAGTCCTTCAGCTCGCCGGCCAGGTAGTCGCCGTACGCCTGGAGGTCAAGCAGGCCGTGCCCGCACAGCGCGGTGAGGATGACCTTCTCCTCGCCGGTCTCCTTGCAGCGCAGCGCCTCCTCGATGGTGGCCGCCACCGCGTGCGTGGGCTCGGGTGCGGGCACGATCCCCTCGGTCCTGGCGAACCGCAGCCCGGCGGCGAAGCACTCCGACTGGGGCTTGGCAACGGCCTCGATCAGCCCCAGCTCGTAGATGTGCGACAGCAGCGGCGACATGCCGTGGTAGCGCAGCCCGCCCGCGTGGATCGGATCCGGGATGAACTCATGCCCGAGCGTGTGCATCTTCAGCAGCGGCGTCATGCCCGCGGTGTCGCCGAAGTCGTAGGCGTACACGCCACGGGTGAACGACGGGCAGGCCGCGGGCTCGACCGCCCGGATCACCGGGTTCATCCGGCCGGCCAGCTTCTCCCGCAGGAACGGGAACGCCAGCCCGCCGAAGTTGGACCCGCCGCCGGTGCAGCCGACGATCACGTCCGGGGTGTCGCCGGCCAGCGCGAGCTGCTTGATCGCTTCCTCGCCGATGACCGTCTGGTGCAGCAGCACGTGGTTGAGCACGCTGCCCAGCGCGTACCGGGTGTCCGGGTTGGTGGCCGCGACCTCCACGGCCTCGCTGATCGCGATGCCCAGGCTGCCGGTCGAGTCCGGGTGCTCGGCGAGCACGGCCCGCCCGGCATTGGTCACCTCGGACGGGCTGGGGTGGACGGCCGCCCCGTAGGTCTGCATCAGCAGCCTGCGGTACGGCTTCTGGTCGTAGGAGGCGCGGACCATCCACACCTCGAGCTCGAGGCCGAACAGGGCTGACGCGAACGCGAGCGCGCTGCCCCACTGGCCGGCGCCGGTCTCGGTGGTCAGCTTGGTGACGCCCTCGGCCGCGTTGTAGTAGGCCTGCGGCACGGCGGTGTTGGGCTTGTGCGAGCCCGCCGGGCTGCCGCCCTCGTACTTGTAGTAGATCCGGGCGGGCGTGCCGAGGTCCTTCTCCAGCCGGCGCGCCCGGAACAGCGGCGTGGGCCGCCACAACCGGTAGACGTCGATCACGTCGTCCGGGATCGGGATGTACCGCTCCGGCGATACCTCCTGCGCGATCAGCGCGGCCGGGAACAGCGGCGCCAGGTCTGCGGGGCCGACCGGCTCACGGGTGCCCGGATGCAGCGGCGGGGGCGGCGGCGACGGCAGGTCGGCGATCACGTTGTACCACTGGCGCGGCATCTCTGATTCCTGCAGTACGTACTTGACCTGACGATCCATGGAGTTCTCCCGGAATCAAGACAACGGGCCTGAACGCAACGCTAGCGGAGAGTCTGGCTCCCGAGAAAGGACCCTGGCCAGCGGGAACGGAGCGAGACGGCGGGATGGGCTTGGGTCAGCGGGGGTTGTCCGGCCACGAGGGCGGCGCCGGGCCCTGGGTCCGCTCCGGGGCCTGAACTCGCTCGGGGGCCGTGGCAGCGGCCGGCCATGCCGATTGGGCCGGAGCGTACGGCGTCGCCGCTGCGTAGGCCTCGGCCTCCGGCTGGGCCTGGCCGGCCAGCACCGGCCGGGTGGCTCTGATCGCCCCGCCCACGGTGATGACCAGCGCCGCGAGCCAGCCCACGCCGGTCCAGCCGAGCGCCAGGGACAGCACCGCTATCGGGCCCTGGTGCGGGAGTTTGTACAGCGCCGCGATGATCAGCGGCATGAACCAGGTGCCGAGCAATGCGACGATGACGATAAAGCGAAGCACGTGCCGAGCGTAAACCCTGCCCATTCCGCGGTCCATGAGCCACGTCGGAACATCCGTTCCATATGTTCTTGTTGACCTGCAAACAGCGGGATGTTTCGAATGCGCGTGGACATCTGAAGCGATCTCGTTTGCCCTTGGTGCTCGAGGTGGTCCGGCGCTCGTTCGGGCTCGACCCGTCGACCCCGCAAGGCCCGGAGTTCACCGCGGACCGGGCGATGGGCAACACCTTCGACGCGCACCGGCTTGTCCACCTCGGCCGCTCCCGCGGCGTGGCGGGGCAGGTGACGCACCGGCTGTAGCACGCGTACTTCGGTGAAGGCCGGTGCCAGGGAGGCGCTCGCGCAGGCGCTGCGGCAGGCCTGGGACTCGCAGAGCGGCCGCTGAACCGCGGAGGTGCCGCCCCGGCGAATTGGCCCGGCGCGGGTCCGCCGGCCATTGCCCAGAGCGATTCCTGTGACGGGAGAGCCCTTTCGGGGCGGGACTTATACCGGTACGGATCGGTTGCGGGGCTGTGCCCTGCATGCGATGGTTGGGCGGTGAGGTCGGGCTCGGTAGCTCAGGAACGGATGCGTTTCGTCATGGGCCTGACCGTCGTCGGGGCGGCATTGCTCGTCTCCGGCCTGCTGCTCGCCGTTGTCGGCTCGGCCCTGCACCTGAAGTCGCCGCATCAAGGCCACGGGTTCACCGAGGTCGGCGAGATCCTCGCGATCTGCGGGCTGGCGTTCGGCGTGGCGCTGCTGGCCATACTCGCGGTTGACCTGGCCGATCGCGCTGGCCGCCGCGGTTCGGACGCGGCGGCCGATGCCACGACTGGCTTGCTGGCCATCGCCCCGGCCCGCCCACAGGTGGGTGCCGCGGTCGGCCCGCACGCGGGTGCGGTGGCTGAACCGCTGGCCGGTGCCCTCGTCGGCCCGCAGGCTGGC
>JASHOI010000772.1 GCA_030041195.1 Streptosporangiaceae bacterium
CCCTACACCGAGGCGCTGCTGTCCGCGGTGCCGGTGCCCGATCCGGACCTGTCCGCCCGGCGGCAGCAGATCGTGCTGGAGGGCGACGTTCCGAGCCCGGTTGCGCCGCCGTCCGGGTGCCGGTTCCACCCGCGCTGCCGGTACGCCACCGAGATCTGCACCCAGCAGGAACCCCCGCTGGTGAACCACGGCAGCCCGGGGCACGTGGCCGCCTGCCACCATCCGCTGAGCCTCACCCAGCCTCCCGCGGTGGCCGAGGCGTCGGCGCCCAGCTCCTAGGTCGGATAGCGGGGAAACCTGTCAGAGCGGGGAAACGCGTCAGCGAATAGGCCTGATGCGATTCCCCGTTAACGCGATCATGAGGATTTATGCCGGGATTGCCTGGATTCCGCGAGCAGCCAGGGACCGGGAACAGGTGCGTTTCTGCTACCTGACCGGCGTTCTAGCTATATGCGCAATGGGTATACAGGCCGGTGGGGTAATGGAAGCGGGGGGAAATGACTACTGCCGGCTATCGCGTTCTGTTCATGCTCAAACTCTCACCCGGCAGCGGCGAGAAGTTCCTGCGGGAATACGAATCGATCAGGTGGGAAGTCGCCCAGGTTCCCGGGCACTTGGGCGATCAGTTGTGCAGGTCGGCTGATGATCCTGACGAGTGGCTGATCACCAGCGAATGGCGGTCCGCCGAGGACTTCCTGGCCTGGGAAAGCACGCCGGGCCATCGCGAGTTGGCCAAGCCGATGATGAGTCATGTGGCGCAGCGCCGATCGCTGCGTTACACGGTGCTGCGCGAGACCCGCACCGTCCCGGCCACCGTCGAAAGTTAGGGCGCACTGCTTTCCATTGTCATCATCAGAAAAGGAGAAATTCGTGGAACGACATGCACTGACCTTCCCGGTGCGCCCGGGCACCGAGCCCGAGGTCCAGCGGATCCTTTCGGGCTACCCGCGACCGCAAACGGAGATCGGTGACGGGGCCAGGCTGCTCGGCACCGCGGTGTTCCTCTGGGGCCCTCGGGTCGTCCGGATGATGGACATCGAAGGACCGCTCCCGCTCGTGATGCGGCACCTCGCGACCCAGCCGGCCATCCGCGCCACCGAGGAGGCGCTCAACCCGCTGCTCGCCGAGCCCCGGGACCTGAGCGACCCGGGTGCCGCTGCCGCCTTCTTCCAGCGGGCGATGATGCGCAGGGTCATGCACTGGATCGCGGACCCGGATCTGCTGGCGCCGACGATGGCGTCTGCCGCGCACAGGATGGCGCTGGGCTTCCCGTTGCGGTCCGGCATGGGCGACGCCGCGGCCAGCCTGCTGTCCGGCTGGAAGCCGATGGAGATGGGCGGCGAGGCGCCGGCCATGCTCGCCAGCGCCACCGTGTTCCAGCAGGGTGATCTGCTCGTCATGGCCGTCGAATACGTCGGGGAGATCGAGGATGCCTGCGCCCACCTCGCCGGGACGTTCGCCGGCACCGCTGACGCGGACCAGCTCACCGAGCTCTTTGAGCCGGGATGGGACCTTCGCACCGAGCGCGGCTTCCTGCGGTTCTTCGCCGAGCGGCAGCTCAGGCTCGTCACCGACCGGCGTGCCGAGGAGCTGACCGGCGCGTGAACGGGTTCGCCGTGCCGGTCGAGCCTCAGGCCTGCAGCGCGTACACGTAGTTGTCGTCGCTGCCCGCGTAGACCGCGTTGTTCGCCACCGCGGGCCGGGGGTAGACCGGGGCGCCGGTGTCGAAGGACCAGAGCTTGCTGCCGTCGCTGGCCCGCAGCGCGTACACGTAGTGGTCGGTGCTGCCGACATACACCACGCCGCCGGCCACGACCGGCCCTGAGTACACCTTGTTCCCGGTGGGATATCGCCAGAGTTCGGTGCCGTCGCTGGCCCGCAGCGCGTACACGTTGTGGTCGGTGCTGGCGATGTAGACGACGCCGTCGACCACCGCGGCAGCCGCGTTCACCTGGTTGCCGGTCGCGAACGACCAGAGCTTGGTGCCGTCGTGAGCCCGCAACGCGTACACGTTGTGGTCGCCGCTGCCGACGTAGGCGACGCCGCCGGCGAGCACCGGGCCCTCGAACACCGGCCCGTTGGTGAAGTAGTTCCACACCACGCCGCCGTCGCCGGCGCGCAGCGCGTAGACGTGGAAATCGGCGCTTCCCACGTAGACGACGCCGTGCGCCACGGCCGGCTTGGCGAACACCGGCGCACCGGTGAACTTGGCCCAGATCCGGTCACCGGTCGCCGCGTTGACCGCGTACACGTTCTGGTCGTCGCAGCCGACGTAGACCACGCCGCCGGCGACCGTGGGGTCGCCGGTGACGCTCTCCCCGGCAAGGTAATTCCAGAGCTTGGTGCCGTCGCTGGCCCGGAGCGCATACAGGTTGTGGTCGTTGCTGCCCACGTAGACCACGCCATGCGAGACCGCCGGGCCGGAGTACACCTGGGCACCGGTGTAGTAGGTCCAGAGCCTGGCGCCGTCGCTCGCGCTGATCGCGTACACGTTGTGATCCTCGCTGCCCGCGTAGACGACCCCGCCGGCCGCGGCCAGGTCCGCCTCCACGTGATTGCCGGTCGGAAACGTCCACAGCACGGTGCCCGGGGACGCGGCCTTCGTGCTGCTCGCCGGGCTGCGCCTCGCCGGGTTGTGCCCCGTTGCCCGGCGCGGCCTGGTCGCGTCGGCGGCGCGCCGCGGGGTGCTCCCGTCGCTGAGTTCCCAGCCGATCGCGGCCAGCCCGGCGACACACGTTCCGGCCACTGCCCACAGGATCCGGCGCCGGTCGATATGCAGCAGGGCGCCGAGCGGGTCGGTGTGCCCGGCCGCGGGGCGCCGGCCGGCCCGGCCAC
>JASHOI010000773.1 GCA_030041195.1 Streptosporangiaceae bacterium
ATGACGGGGACCTGCTCAGCCGCCAGCCAGCCCTCGCCCCAGGCCGCAGTGGCCGCCTCGGCCAGCGCGACGCCGAAGGATTCGGCCGTCTCGAACCGGTCGGCTGGCTTGGTCTCCAGGGCACGCATCACCACCGCCGCCACCGGATCCGGCACGCCGGGAGCCACGTCATGCAACGGCACGGGTCTCTCGTAGGCGTGCTTGAACAACAGCGCGACTTCCTCGGCCTGGTCGTCCCCGGGAAAGGGAAGGACGCCGGCGACCAGTTCGTACAGCATCGTCGCCGCGGCGTACACGTCGGTCGCCGGCGACAGTTCCCCGCCGCGCACCTGCTCCGGGGCCATGTAGTCGATGGTCCCGATCAGCTCGCCGCGCCGGGTGAGGACGGTGGTAGGCCCGCCGAGCACCTTGGCGATCCCGAAGTCGGCGACCTTGAGAAGCCCGCTCCCGGCGAAGAGCATGTTCTCCGGCTTGACGTCGCGGTGCAGGATTCCGCGCCGGTGCGCCGCGGCCAGGCCGCTCAAGGCGGCCAGGCAGACCGCCGCCGCGCGCGGTGTGGACAAACCGCCCGCGGCCGCCGCGCGGCTCCGCAGCGTCCCCCCGGGGAGAAGCTCCATGACGAGCAGGCAAACGCCGTCGCGTTCGACGAAGTCGTACACGGGCACGACGTGCGGATGATCGAGGGAGGCCAGGACGCGGGCCTCCTCGGTGAAGCGGCGCCGCACCGCCGGATCGACGGCGAAGGCAGCGGGAAGCTGCTTGATCGCTACCCGGCGGCCGAGCCGCCGGTGCTGGCCAGAGACCACCACGCCCATGCCGCCCTGGCCCAGCTCGCCACCGATATCGTAGGCGGGAAGCGCCGCTGCGAGCAGTTCCCGGTCGAAGCTCATGAGGCAGCCTTCTTGGTCAGGAGTGCACTCCGTGCGTGGCGAACAGCCACAGCGCCGATGTCGCCCACAGCGCGATCAGCGACGCGAACACCACGCCGCCCAGGACGGGCATGACCCACCTGGGCATCGCATCGCGCCGGACGAGGCTGAGCATCTTGGCCACGAACGCGCCGTAGAAGACGCAGCCGAGGACGCAGTGCGCGTACACGCGGATCGAGTAGGTCTGGAATCCCAGGGCGTAGATGCAGTGGACAATGACCGGCACGGTGAGCAGGATCGCGATCCGGCCCGACCAGCGGTGCACGGCGGCCATCCAGGCCGGGGACGGGGCGGCCGGCTGCCGGAATATCCGGAAGCCGGTGACGACCTGGACGACCGCGAACACGACCGCGGCGGTGGTCAGCCAGGCCTTGGCGTACAACGGCGAGGAGAAGCCGGCCACGTCGAGGGCGTACCTGGAAGGGTGGTGCAGCCTGGCGTACAGCCCAAGCGCCAAGGCAACGGCGCAGCCGCCGAGCACGGCCACCAGGAGCGGCTTGGCCCATTGGTCGCGGGCCGGGGTGATGGCCGCTGGCTGAGTCGTCATCGCGGATGTTCCTTTCGCGCGCCGCGCCGTTGTCCCGCAGCGGGTCCATGGCGGCCGTTCACGGGCTGACGACTGTCTGGTTGCCGGCCACCTCGGAGGCCGTGTAACTGTGGCCCTCCCAGGTGAAGCTGTCGTTGGTGAGGCCAAGCGGTGGCGCGGCGTGCTTGGTCGTGCCGGCCACGGCCAACCCGACCTGGGTCCCGTCGGGCAGCACCGCCCAGCCGATACTGGTGGCCAGCCCGTAGACCGTTATCCGGGCCTGGTAGACCCCGGCGGGCCTCGGAGACAACTCCGCCGAGAACGGGAAGCTCAGCCCGGCGCCCGGTGAGACCAGGCCGAACATCGCCAGGCCTGACAGCGTGCCGGTCAGGCCCACGCCGTTCTGCCCGGCCAGGGTGACCTGGTTGCCGCTCACCGAACCCTGCAGCCAGACCCCGATGTTTCGGCCGTTGCACACATACGCCGCCGCTTTGTCGCCGTCGGTGACGACCGCCAGCGTCACCTGGTTGCCGCTGCTTCGCCCGGCGTACACGGCTTCCACGACCGCTTGCTGGGCGGAGAACGGGAAGCTCTGCCCTAAGAACCCGGTGATCGTGCCGAACATGTCCGGGCCGGACACGGTTCCCTCGAGGCCGATACCGTTCTGCGCGGTCATCGTGACCCGGCTGCCGCTCACCGAGCCCCGCATCGACACCTCGCTGGCCAGGCCCGCGTTCAGATCGGCGGCCGCCTTCCTGCCGTTGATGGCGATCGCCACCGTTACCTGGTCGCCGCTGCTCCGCCCGGCATACAGCACATGCAGCTCGGTCCCTGAAGATGTCGACGAGGCTGATGCCGATGCCGATGAGGTCCATGGCGCCGGGGTCGATGCCGATGTGGCCGTGCTGCCTGGCTTCGCGACCAGGGTATTGGCCCACAAGAAGATCACCGCGAGCACGACAACGACGCACAGCGTGAGAAGGGGTCCTCGCCTGGTCATCCCCCACCCCCCAGGCCTGGGTCAAGCGGACCTGCATCCATCATGCCCGATTCCTGTGGTTAAGGCCATGACTGCGGAGGGAGGGCTGCTAGCTGACGGCCCGCCTAGTCGCGGAGGCGGGCGTGATCACGCTGCATCCGGCGGGCGCGGCGCTCCCGATGTCGAGACGTCACCGTCGGCTATTCCGCCTGGCGGAGCATCACGGTGAGTTGGGCGTCGGGCATGAACTCCCGGACTTCTTGCGCGCAGCGGCAGGCGGCGGCGATCTTGGCAGCCCATTCCAGCGCCTCCTGGCGTGAGGGCACCTCGACGACCGTGATTCCGCCGATGACCTCCGGGTACGGGCCGTGGGTGACCGTCCCGTCGGTGGCCACGATGCTCTTTCCAGTCCGCCGCTGGACACAAACACGCCGGCGTTGATGGCCTCTTGGGCCACCGCATGCCGCCAAGACCTAGTTGACTCGGTCATCGCCGACGCCAGGGCCGACCGGCCGAACATGGCCTGCGGCCTTGTCGTCGGCCGCGCGGATCCGACCGGCCTGAAAGGCTCATCCAGATGGAGAACGCGGCGCGTTCCGCTTCATTCTGGAAGTTCGAGGCGGTTGAGCAGCTCAGGGTATGGCGAACGATGGATGAGCGAGACGAAGAGCCGGTCATCATTTACTATTCGCTGAGTAATCCAGGTGCCAGTCCCTCAAGCGTGACCGTCGCTTACGCTGCCGAGCCGCTGGCTCACTACGTGATCGTCTCCACTTCCCGCCCCGGCCCTGCCGAGTTCCGCTCATTCCGCATTGTGGATGGCCTGCCCACCGAGGAAGAGATCAACGTCTCCGGCGGGCGATCCGCGTGACAGGACTGCGTGCCCCGCCTGAGCGGGTCGTAACCGGCGTTGAGCAGGCCCCACAGCGAGATCATCCTACGACGGCCGACGCTGAGAACGATCGTGTCGCGAGCGGAGATCGTATAGATGATGTGATGCCCGGTCATGCAGTGGAGCGCGACAGTCGACGACATGGACATCACCGGCCGCCGGTCGATCGGAACCGAGCGAACGGCGCAATCAGCGGCCAAGGACCGCGAAGGCGCCCGTAAGGACTCGCCGCGCGAGAACCTGTATTCGCGGTATCAGGGGACCGGCGCGAACTGCCAGAGACGGGCATCGCGCCCGCGATGGGGAACGCCGGCCACCGCGCCACCGTATGCGGATCTCATACCTACCGGTTCGCCGCGACCTGGTCAGGAGAGCCCGCTGCCCGTCGCGGGCAAGCTCGCTGATCACGGCCGGTGGACAATGGTCTGGCTCCCGGGCCGGGCGTGGGCGATGCCCGGGCGCGGCGGTATGTGCTGCCGCAGCGCGGCAAGCCGGACGGCCGACAGCTCGCCAGCGCAGCCAGCGTGTGTGTCGGGGTGAACTTGTGCCCCTCATGATGATGATCTCCGCCAGCCCTGGTGCGCGCGGATCCGTGCTGTTCTGACCTCTGATTAGTTACTGGGCGAGGCAATCGTGAAGTTCCTATTTGACGACGAGTCCTTCTCCTTCGAGGCTTTGCGCGCGGCGGGCTACGCCGACTACGGCGGTGCCGAACTCGGCGAGGTCCTGGTCACCTGTCGGCAGACCTTCGCCGACGCCGCCGCGCTGCTCGCCCCCCCAGCCCGCCCGCTGCGCATTCCGTATGAGGGCACCATGCTGCCCGGGTACCTGTTCCTCGGCGACGACTCGGGCGAGCCGCGCCCGACCGTGCTCTACCACGGCGGGTACGACTCCACGCTGGAAGAGGCCTACTTGGCGCTGGCCGCGGGGGCGCTGCGCCGCGGCTACAACGTCCTGGCCTTCGACGGCCCCGGCCAGGGCAGCACCGTCCGCGACCAGGGTCTGCACTTCCGCCCGGACTGGGAAGCCGTGGTCACCCCGGTGACCAACTTCGCGATCGGCCTCTCCGAGACGGACCCGGAAAGGATCGCGCTGATCGGCACCAGCCTCGGAGGCTACCTTGCCGCCCGAGCGGCAGCCTTTGAGCACCGCATCGCTGCCTGCGTGCTCCATGACGGCCTCTACGATTTCCACGCTGCAATCGCCAGCGCCGCCGGCGCCATGCCTGGCGGCCTGCAGTCCCTGATGGCGCACAGCACCCAGGCGCGATGGGCGGTCCGCAACGGCATGTGGACCTTCGGCCTGTCCAGCCCCGGGGACCTGGCCAAAGCGACCGAGCCCTACACCATGGCGGGCATTGCCGGCCAGATCACCTGCCCCACGCTCGTGCTCGAGGCCGAGAACGACCAGTTCTTCGCCGGGCAGCCGCAGCAACTGTACGACGAGCTCACCTGCCCGAAGGAACTGATCGTCTTCCGCGAGGACGAGGGCGGTGGCGAGCACTGCCACGAAGGCGCGATTGCCCTGTTCCACCAGCACACATTCGACTGGCTCGACACTGTCCTCGCGAGTGTCAGCTCGGCGCCTTGACCGGACCTCGCATTGACCGCGGGCGGAGACCAGGTTCTCGACGGCGCCGACGGCTACCTGGTACCCGGCCTGTGGGAGAGCCACACGCACCTGACCGGCCCGGCCCTGTCCCAGCCCGAATTCGGTCGGCACCCATATCTGGAGCGGCAGTGGGCCTGCTGGCCCCCCGCGCATCCAGACGCTGACTCACGGCTGGGCGGCGAAGAACGATCCGGCCCGGATGCGACGTCATCGTCCCCCCGCGGCAGTCAGCTTCCCGAGAGGTCCAGCGGGTCGCTGTTGACCCACAACACGCGGTAGGACTTGAGTTTCTGCTGCTGCTGCTCGAAGGTCACCAGCGGCTCGCAGGCCGAGAGCTGGCCGAGGGTTTCCATATCCGCACAGAGCAGCTTGCGAGATCTAGCGATCTTGACACTCAATCTGACGACCTTCTCCTTACCATGAACCCCGTCAAGTTCCGTTACCGCAGGCAGACCGCGCTGACCTCGGAAAACACGAGCACACACGAGCACTCAAGCTCGAGATAGGCCCTCGCGCGCACCGTTTTGCCACTCAATCTGCCAGTCACTTCGATCTTGTTCCAACGAGCTGACAGCCATCGAGACTGCTCTCGAAAATGAGAGCGATCGAAGACGGTGCCCAGCAACAGTGTGGCTGTCTCAGGATCGGAATAGTGGTTCAAGTCGTTTCATGCCGTGGGCCCGCGAAGCAGTCAAGCGGACGGCCGCGACGGTCCCGCGGTTTCAACGACGCTCGAATAACGGCGCAGCGCTCGCACAGAACTGCTGCAACGAGCCTGTAGCGCTGAACCGGCAGCCTTTCGGGTAGGCACGATCACAATGCCTGACCGCGTCTGGCCGCAGTTGGCAGAGGATCGCTGCTCGCAAGCCGTTCCTACCATCCGTGCGCAAGTCAAATCGGAACGCGGTGCGGAACCATGTGCACCAGAGGTTGGTGCCGATCTGACGTCTTTACAGGGCGGTCCCTATCAGTTTGTGTCCTAGCTTGCAGTTGCCCGATTGGACCGCCACCGACGGCAAGCACCGACCGGAAGCCGCCACCCCGACCAGATTTCGAGTGTCTCGCCGAAGACTTGGTGAGTGGCGTTCCTGCTTCCGACGGCGTCACGCCTTGGTTCTTAGGTCGGCAGGTTGGTGCTGGTCCGTGGTCTAGGGTGTGGGATATCAATGCTGCCGGTCATCTCAGCGGGCCCGCGTCAGCGAGCCTGCGCGGGCGTCGAAGCGAGTGCGCCGCCTGTGACGCTCTGGTCGCTGCCGTGCGGCGGGGTGAGAGTCGCGTACTGGTCGTTCGGGGTGAGGCCGGCATTGGGAAGTCAGCGCTGCTGGCGTATCTGGTCGGGGCGGCGTCAGATCTGACCGTATTGCAGGCGATCGGCGTCGAGTCCGAGATGGAGTTGGCGTTCGCGAGTCTTCATCAGCTTTGCGCGCCAATGCTCGATCGCCTGGAGCGACTTCCGGATCCACAGCGCGAGGCCCTCAAGATCGTGTTCGGGCTCGCTCAGGGGCCTGCACCTGATCGATTCCTGGTTGGTTTGGCAGTATTGAGCCTTCTTTCGGAAGTTTCGGGAGAGCGCCCCCTTTTGTGTGTCGTGGATGACGCGCAGTGGCTGGATCGGGCGTCGGCGCTGACCCTCGCGTTTGTGGCGCGGAGGTTGCTGGCGGAACGTGTCGGGCTCGTGTTCGGCGCGCGCGTAGTCGGTGAGGCGCTGCGGGGGCTTCCGGAGTTGGAGATGCGCGGGCTGGGTGTCGAGGACGCGCGTGCTCTGCTGAAATCGGCGGTTCATTTCCCGCTCGACGTGCAAGTCCGAGATCGGGTCGTGGCCGAGATGGGCGGGAATCCGCTGGCTTTGCTGGAACTGCCGCGTGGGCTGACGGCATCACAATTGGCGGGCGGTTTCGGCTTGGTGGGAGCTCAGGCCTTGTCGGGGCGCATCGAGGAGAGCTTCGCTCGGCGGCTCGAGGTCTTGCCGGAAGAGGCGCAGCGCTTGTTGCTGGTAGCGGCCGCCGAGCCGACCGGCGATCCGCTGCTGGTGTGGCGCGCGGCCGAGCGGCTCGAGATCTCCGCCGCGGCGACGGGCGACACCGAGACAGGCGGACTGCTGACCTTCGGAGAGCAGGTTACGTTCCGCCATCCGCTGGTTCGCTCCGCGGTGTACCGGTCAGCGACGGCGAAGGAACGCCAGGTGGTGCATTTGGCGCTTGCGGATGTGACCGATCGGCAGATCGATCCGGACCGCCGTGCCTGGCACCTTGCCGTGGCGGCAAGTGGACCCGATGAGGAGATCGCTTCGGAGCTTGAGCACTCCGCGGGGCGGGCGCAGGCGCGCGGTGGGCTGGCTGCGGCGGCGGCATTCCTGCAACGGTCCGTCGCCTTGACGGGTGATTCCGGGCGCAGGGTGGACCGCGCGCTTGCCGCTGCCCGAGCGAATCTCTATGCCGGAGCGTTCGACACTGCCCTGACGATGCTGTCGATCGCGGAGGCTGGATCGGCGGACGAGCTCCAGCGTGCCCGGACAGAGTTGTTGCGTGCGCAGATCGCGTTCTCCTCGAATATCGGAAGCGACGCGCCGCCGCTGCTGGTCAGTGCCGCCAGGCGACTGGAGAGACTCGATCCGGAACTGGCGCGAGAAACCTACCTGGATGCTTGGGGGGCGGCGATGTTCGCCGGACGTCTGGCCGCGGCGGGCGGTCTGGTCGAGGTCTCCCGTGCCGCCAGAGCAGCTCCTGCGCCGGCGCATACTCCTCATCCGTCGGATCTGCTCTTGGACGCGCTGGCGCTGCTAATCACCGAGGGACGCACTGCGGCGGCGACAGCGCTGAGGCGTGCATCGGAGGCCTTCGTCGCGACGAATGATCCAGCCGAGAACCAGTTTCGATGGACCTGGCTGCCGCCTGTTCCGTCCTACGTGTTGTGGGACGACGAGGGCTGGTACGTGATCAACTCCCGTCAGCTGCAACTCGCCCGCGATGCGGGAGCGCTGGCCCGAGTGCCGATGGGACTGATCACGCAGGCTGTAATCGACGCATGGTCGGGCGAGTTCACAAGCGCTGCGGCAGCAACTGCACAGGCCGAAGCGATCACGGGGGCGGCCGGGATCGGTATTGCGCCCTACGGAGCGATGCTGCTTGCCGCTCTCCGGGGCCGGGAACCCGACGGCTCGCATCTGCTCGAGTCCGCGATCAACGCCGCCGCTGCCGTGGGCCAAGGATTCGGGGTGCAATGGGGGGAGTTCGTAAGGGCGATCCTGTTCAACGGACTTGGACGTTACGAGCAGGCGCTGGCTGCCGCTCAGCGAGCAAGCGGCGACACACCTCAGCTGTTCATAGCCAGTTGGGCGCTGGCCGAGCTGATCGAGGCAGCCAGCCGGACCGGTGAGTCCCAACTCGGCGCCGCTGCCCTGGAACGTCTCACGGAGGATACAGGCGCAGCCGGTACCGATTGGGGAGCCGGCGTCGCGGCCCGCTCGCGGGCGCTGCTTTCGGGAGGTGGAAACGCCGAGCGTCTATACCGCGAGGCGATCGAGCGGCTAGGACGCACGCGGTTGCGCCCGGAGCTCGCCCGTACACACCTGCTGTACGGCGAATGGCTGCGTCGGGAGCACCGACGCGTGGACGCCCGCGCGCAGCTTCGCACTGCACACGAGATGTTCAGTGCGATCGGCATGGAGGCATTTGAGGAGCGTGCCCGCCGCGAGCTGGTGGCGACGGGCGAGACGGTCCGCAAGCGGACGGTGGAGACGTCCAACGATCTGACGCCCCATGAGACGCAGATCGCGCAGCTCGTCTGTGAAGGGCTGTCGAATGCGGAGATCGGGGCGCGACTGTTTATCAGCCCACGCACGGTCGAATGGCACCTGCACAAGGTGTTCGAGAAGCTCGGCGTCAACTCCCGCACACAGCTTGCGAGGGCGCTGGCGGCTGCCTGAGCGGCCGCCAGCGATCGCGGGATATCACCTGCTGCGCGCTTCGGCGCGGTGCCCGGCGGAGTGCTTGCGCGCCATCATGCTGCTCGCCGCCGCGGCGGCCAGCGAAGCGATCACGCCCAGATACACAAGGGCGGTGTGGTGCAGGCCGAAGCGCGTGACGGCCACCCCGGCGACCAGTGCCGGGATGCCGAACGCAAGGTAGTTGACGGTGAAGATCGCGGCGATGAGGGCAGCGCGCTCACCGGGGTCGGCGAGCGCGCTGAGCGTGCGGAAGGCGCCGAGGAATGCCAGCCCAAAGCCGACACCCGCCACAGCGGTGCCGGACAGGAAGGCGGCAGGCGACATGGTGGTGATGGCGGCGAAGGTAACCGCGACGCCGGAGAGCAGGACCAGGCATCCGGCCAGCATCGCCGTGGGTGCGGCGAGGCCGCGGAACAAGACAGTGGCTGCAGCCCCGATCCCGGCGAGCAGGAAGACCACCAAGCCGCCCCATACCCGGTTCGGCGAGGCAAGCACCTGCGCGGCGAGCGACGGCCCGAGCGACAGGTACAGGCCAGCCAGAGCCCACGCGGCCTGCAGGCACGGCACGGCCACTGCGAAGGTCCTGCGCGCTCGGGGCGGCACCTTCACCGTCGGCCGTAGTGAGGCCAGCACGCCGGGGCGCCGTGCCGCATGCTCGGGCATAACCAGTATTCCGGCAATGGCCATGGAGAAGGCGCCAAGCAGCAGCCACCACACCAGATGAGTCGGGGCCGGCCCGTACTGGACCAGCCCGCTGGCGCCGAGGGCGCCCGCGGCCAGGCCAAAGATGGTGGCCCCGGTGTTGACGACGGGCGCGAGCCCGCCGCCGTGGGGTTGCAGGTCGATCAGCGCCGCGCCAAGCGCCCCCGTCGCGGCGCCGACGGCGATGCCTTGCAGCACGCGGGCGGCGAACAGCTGACCGACGCCCTGGGCCGTCAGGAACAACGCGCACGCGCCGATGTTGACGGCCAGCGTAGCTATGATCACGGGCCTGCGACCGAGGTAATCGGACAGCGATCCGAACACCAGCAAGGTGATGAGAACGACAAAGGCGTAAACCGCGAAGATCGCGGTCAGCGTAGCCGCTGAGAACCGGAACTGAGCCTGGTAGACACCATAAAGCGGTGCCGGCGCGCTGGCCGCGGCCAAGGATAGGAACAACACGCCGGCCACCAGCCAGAACGCCGCCGCCTGCGGCGACGCTGCAGGCTGTGATTGGTCCCGGGCAGCTCCGGTCACAGGCCGGCGGCATCGTCCCGCAGCGTTGCTTGCCCGTTCGCGGCCAGTCTTAAAGTCGAGGATGGTCATCGTAGGCTCCTGCTCGTTTCATGCAGCCCGGACTTGAGGGGTTGCGCTGGCGGCCTGTCCACGTCGAGCGGAACTGACTCGGCGCTGATCGCCGCGAACGATGTCGTTTCCGGAGGTGTGACTGCGTTCAGGGCCCAGTCCGCGAGGACCCAGGCCCGGTTACCTGACATGGCGGACAGGTGGTAGCCGCGGGTGACGGCGCTGGCGGCCGGCCCGGACAGCGGGAGGTTCAGCGGGTTCGCCGCAGCAGCGAGCCCGCCCAGATCGACCAGGAAACCCTCGTCGTGGTGCTTGTATGCGCGGGCCTTGCCGGTACCCAGTGAGGCCGCGACGTTCCTGGCGACCTGCGTGCCCTGCCGCTGGGCGTGCTGCGCGGTCATTCCGCAGACCCGTCCCGGACGGGTCAGGTCGGGCACCGCCGCGCAATCCCCGCAGGCGTATATCTCCGGGGCACCAGGTACCGTCATGAACTCATGCACCACCAGTCGGCCTCGGCTCGTGGCCAGGTCGAGGCCGTCCACCAGCGGATCGGCGCGGACGCCGACGCACCAGATGAGCGAGTGGGTCGCCACCTTCTCCCCGTCGGAGAGCAGGACGTAGCCGGGCACGGCCTCAGCGACCGACTGGCCTGTGCGGACCTCAACACCGCGTCGGCGCAACACCCGATCGGCTGTCTTCGACAGGCGCTGATCTAGTTCGGGCAGCAGTCGCGGCGCGGTGTCCAGCAACATCCACCGGATGGGCAGCCCGTCCAGGCCGGGCAGTCTTCGAACCAGCCTGTTGGTCAGCAATTGCCCCTGCGCGGCAACCTCGGTACCGGTGTAGCCCGCGCCGACCACCACGAAGGTACAGGGTGCCGTCCGCTCGGCGGCGTCGGCGGCCACCGCGGCCAGTTCGAGCTGGCGGATGATGTGATCGCGCAGGTAGATCGCCTCGGTGATGTTGCGGAACCCGTGCGCGTACTCGGCCACCCCCGGGATCGGCAGCAGTTTGTTCACGCTGCCGGCGGTCAGGATGAGCCGGTCATAGCCGACCTGCCCGGACCCGCCCTCGGGACTGGCCCAGCTGACCACCTTCTGCGCGCCATCCACCCGCTGCACCGTGCCCAGCACGAACTGGACCTGGCGCAGCCGCCGGGCCAGCGAGACGCACACGTGCCGCGGCTCGACCAGCCCGCCGGCCACTTGCGGCATCAACGGCAGATACAGAAAGTAGTCCGCTGAGTTGATCACCATGATGTCGGTCGTGGTGCCGACCTGCCTGGACAGCTCACGCGCGGCGTTGAAGCCCGCGAAACCTGCCCCCACGATCACTACACGCTGCCGAATCCTGGAGTTCACCACCTCGGCTCCTTCCGCAAGAGAGAGGTAGACGACCATGACCGCCCCTTTCCGCCGGGGCTGTCGGCCGCGCTGGTCGTGCCGATCTCGTTCGGCCCAGGGCTAGTCACGGCACCAGGATTACGTTCCGGGCGATTCCCTCGCGTCCGTGGAATCCCTGGCGGCACCCGGGGCGCACCTCACAATCTGGTCGGGGGAGGCTGCGCGGCCACCTGATCCGCGGCTGGAACCGTCGACCGGGCTGTCGGCCAGGGTTTCCACCGGTGCGACGGGCCGCCCAAAGCGCCATCGTGATGCCGGTACCAGCCTGCGGAGCAACGTAAGCGCCGGGGAAGAGGCATCAACGGAATCGTCTTCGGCACGCGAGAAGGGGCACAAGGCATGAAAACTGGCACTGCTCTTATAAATGCGGATACGGCCGTCCGGCCGTTTCATGTCCAGATTGGGTCGGCGATCGCCTCGTCGGCCGGTCCAGTGGGAACGTCGCCGCGATGGGCAGTTCGAGCTCGCCGGCCGCGATCAGTCGTGCGAGTTCGGCAAGCACGCTGGCGCTGGCCCCCTCTGCGTTGCTTCAGCCCTGACCCCGTACCGCGCGGGCGCCTCGAAGTTGGCGATCGTGTCGATGCGGGACGCCTCTACGCCTAGTTCCAGGGCCAGCTGCACATAGCCAGCGCCGAACGTGTCGATGAACGCGTCCAGCTTGTCGGCCGTCTGGCGGATCCGGTCTGCCATCCCGTCGCCGTATGCCACTGGGATGGCGCCGTGC
>JASHOI010000100.1 GCA_030041195.1 Streptosporangiaceae bacterium
GCGTCCGACGGCACGGCGCGTCCGACGGCACGGCGCGTCCGACGGCACGGCGCGTCCGACGGCACGCGGATGCCGGCGCGGCGCTCGCCGGGGCGGGAGGAATTTATTAGGCTAACGAATTGTAAGACTAACGTACCTTGACGCGGGCGGATGGGAGCAGGCACCGTGAGTGACGGCCAGGATGAGCAGCGGGCATCCCAGGTGGTGATGATCCTGCTGCGGCTGTTCCGTGCGCTGGAGCGGGTCGACACCGACCTGACCCCACAGCAGTACCGCATCCTGAAGCTCGCGGGTGCCGGGGGCGAGCGGTCCGCGAAGCTGGCGGAGCGGCTGGCAGTAGCCAAGCCGACGCTGACCGCGATCGCGGACGGTCTGGTCGCCGCGGGGTACGCGCGGCGCGAGACCGAGCCCGGTGACCGGCGCGTGGTCCGGCTGTGCCTGACCGACTCCGGCCGCGCCGCGGTCGAGCGCGCTGACGCGGCGTACTGCGGGTGGCTGGACCAGTTGCTCGCCGAGACCAGCGCACCGGAGGCGGTGCTGCACGCGCTCGACACGCTCAACGAGGCGATGGACGACGTCCGGCGGGCCAGGATTTCCGCCCAGAACGCGGCGCCGCCCCTCACCGTGGCAGCGTCTCCGGCCGGTCGCCGCCGCTCAGGCGCGGGACTGGCATGAGGGTGCTGGCGCGCGGAAGGGCCGGAAAGGCGGGCGGGGCGCCGGAGGGCAGCGGCTTCGGTAAGGCCTGGATGAAGCGGCTCGCCCGGTACTGCTGGCGGTACCCCGGCGCGGTGACGCTGGCGCTGGGCGGCTCGCTGCTGGCCACCGTGGTGACCGCCGCGATCCCGCTGATCCAGCGGGACATCGTGGACAACGTGATCTTCGCGCACCGCCAGCCGATCTGGCCCGGCGCGACCCTGCTCATCATCGCCGCGCTGCTGAACTTCGGCGGCGTGTACGTGCGCCGGTATCTCGGCGGCCGGGTGTCCCTGGACGTGCAGCATGACCTGCGCACCGAGCTGTTCGGCTCGCTGACCCGGCTGGACGGCGCGCGCCAGGACCAGCTGCACACCGGCCAGATCGTGAGCCGCTCGATCTCCGACCTGAACATGGTGCAGAGCCTGCTCAGCATGGTGCCGATGCTGCTCGGCAACGCGGTGCTGTTCGTGCTGTCCATCGTGATCATGGCGTTCCTCTCCCCCACGCTGACGCTGATCGCGCTCGCGGTCGGCCCGGCGCTGTGGATCATCTCGCTCGCATCCCGGCGGCGGCTGTTCCCGGCCAGCTGGGACGCGCAGCAGCAGGCGGCGAACGTGGCGGGCGTGGTCGAGGGCGCGGTCACCGGGGTCCGCGTGGTCAAGGGCTTCGGGCAGGAGGAGCAGGAGGTCGAGCGCGTCGAGCATGCCAGCGGGTTCCTCTACGCCTCCCGGGTGCGTGCGGTCAGGCTGATGGCGAAGTTCAACCCGGCGCTGGCCGCGGTCCCGGCGTTCGGTCAGGTCGGGGTGCTCGCTCTGGGCGGCTGGCTGGCGATCAAGGGCGAGATCTCGATCGGCACGTTCTTCGCGTTCTCCGCCTACCTGGCCCAGATGGTTAGCCCGGTCCGGGCGCTGACCAGCCTGATCACGATCGGCCAGGAGGCCAGGGCGAGCGTGATCCGGGTCTACGAGGTGATCGACTCCCGGCCGGTGATCACCGAGAAGCCGGACGCGATCGTGCTGCAGCCCGGCAAGCACGACGTCCAGCTCGACGACGTCACGTTCGGTTACCTGCCGTCCCAGCCGGTGCTGCGCGGGCTGTCGCTCCAGGTCCGGCACGGCGAGACCGTCGCGGTCGTCGGCACCTCCGGCTCGGGCAAGTCCACGATCTCGCTGCTGCTGCCACGGTTCTACGACGTGCAGGGTGGCGCGGTGCGGGTCGGCGGGTACGACGTCCGCGACCTGACCCTGGACTCGCTGCGGGCCTCGATCGGGCTGGTGATGGAGGAGAGCTTCCTGTTCTCCGACTCCGTGCGGGCCAACATCGCCTATGGCCGGCCGCGGGCGACCGAGGCGCAGGTCGTCGCTGCGGCCCAGGCGGCCGAGGCCGACGAGTTCATCCGGGGACTGCCGGACGGCTACGACACCGTCATCGGCGAGCAGGGCCTGACGCTGTCCGGCGGGCAGCGGCAGCGCGTGGCGCTGGCCCGGGCGCTGATCACCGACCCCGCGATCCTCGTGCTCGACGACGCGACGTCGGCGATCGACGCCAGGGTCGAGGCGCAGATCCACGAGACGCTGCGCCGGGTGATGGCCGGGCGGACCACGCTGCTGATCGCCCACCGGCGGTCCACGCTGCAGCTCGCCGACCGGATCGCGGTCCTGGACGAGGGACGGCTGGCCGATTGCGGGACGCACGAGGAGCTGATGGCCCGGTGCCCGCTGTACCGGCTGCTGCTCGCGGGGCCCGGCGACGACGCCGAAGGCGTCGACGCCGGGGAGCTCGAGTGCTACTCCGACGACGCCGAGCGCCGCGCCGCCGACCACGCGGCGGCCGGTCAGGCAGGCGGCTCCGGGCCGGCCGCGGGCATCACCCCGGAGCTGTGGCCCGCGGCACCGGCCGGGACCGGGGACAGTTCTGGAGCGGTCGCCGGGACCGCGGGAGCTGCGGGTTCGGGGGCGGCCGGTATTCCCGGCGGCGCGCCGCGCGGCGGCATGCGCATCGGGTACGGGGCACGCGGCAGGGGCAGCCTGCGCAGCGGCGGCGGCGCGGCCGTGACCAGCATGATGGCCGACATCCCGCCCACCCCCGAACTGCTGGCCAAGGTGGCGGCGCTGCCGCCGGCGACCGACGAGCCGAACGTCAACCAGTCCTGGGCCCGCGCCGGTGACCCGCACTTCACGCTGCGCAGGCTGCTGAAGCCGTTCGCGATCGCGCTGACCGCGGGCCTGATCCTGGACGGCCTGGACGCGCTGGCCAGCATCGCCATGCCGCTGCTGGTCCGGAACGGGATCGACAACGGCGTGCTGGCCAAGGCCTTCCACGCGATCATCGTGGTCGCGCTGGCCGCGCTGGCGATCGTCGCCGCCGACTGGGTGGTCAACGCGGTGCAGACCGTGGTCGTCGGCAAGAACGGCGAGCGGCTGCTGTACTCGCTGCGGGTGAAGATCTTCTCGCAGCTGCAGCGGCTCGGGCTCGACTACTACGAGCACGAGCTGACCGGCCGGATCATGACGCGGATGACCACCGACGTGGACGCGTTGTCCTCGTTCCTGCAGACCGGTCTGATCACCATGGTCAACTCCGGCCTGTCCTTCTTCGGCGTGCTGATCGCGCTGCTGATCATCAACCTCAAGCTCGGCCTCACGCTGCTGACGATCCTCCCGGTGCTGGTCGCGGCCACCGTGCTGTTCCGGGCGAAGTCCTCGCGGGCCTACCGAGAGGCGCGGGAGCGGGTCAGCGTCGTCAACGCGGACCTGCAGGAGAACGTGGCCGGCCTGCGGGTGGCCCAGGCCTACCGGCGCGAGCAGGTGAACCGGGACAAGTTCGCCGGGCTGAGCGGCGCCTACCTGAAGGCCCGGCTGCGGGCCCAGCGTTACATCGCGCTCTACTTCCCGTTCGTGCAGGGCCTGTCGACGATCGGCGGCGCGCTGGTGCTGTTCGTGGCCGCCGGCGAGGTGCACAGCGGTGCGCTCACCGCGGGATCGCTCATCGCCTACCTGCTGTTTATCGACCTGCTGTTCTCCCCGGTGCAGCAGCTGTCCCAGGTCTTCGACGGCTACCAGCAGGCCAACGTCGGGCTGCAGCGGATCAAGGCGCTGCTGCGCACGCCTACGTCCGTGCCTGCGCCGGAGCACCCGGTGCCGGTCGACCAGCGGCTGCGCGGCCAGATCGACCTGCGGGACGTCTGGTTCCGGTACCAGGGCCAGCAGCAGGACGCCCTGGCCGGGGTCAGCCTGTCGATCGCGCCGGGCGAGACGGTCGCGCTGGTCGGCCAGACCGGGGCGGGTAAGTCGACGCTGGTCAAGCTCATCGCGCGGTTCTATGACGTCAGCTCGGGCCGGCTGCTCGTGGACGGCGTCGACGTGCGTGACTACGACCTGGCCGCGTACCGGCACCAGCTCGGCGTGGTGCCGCAGGAGCCCTACCTGTTCCCGGGAACGGTCCGGGACGCGATCGCCTACGGCAGGCCGGATGCCACCGACGCCGAGGTCGAGGCCGCCGCCCGCGGCGTGGGGGCGATCGAGATGATCGCCCGGCTGCCGGGAGGCTTCATGCACGAGGTGTCGGAACGGGGGCGGAACCTGTCGGCCGGGCAGCGGCAGCTGATCGCGCTCGCCCGCGCCTATCTCGTGGACCCGGCGATCCTGCTGCTCGACGAGGCCACCGCCGCGCTGGACCTGGCCGCCGAGGCGGCGGTGAACCGGGCGACCGAGCAACTGGCGGCGCACCGCACCACGCTGGTGGTCGCGCACCGGCTCACCACGGCATCCCGCGCCGACCGGATCATCGTGATGGACGCGGGCCGGGTCGCCGAGATTGGGACCCACGAGGATCTGCTGGCGGCCGGTGGCCTTTACGCGGCGATGTGGGCCGCGTTCACCGGCGAGGCCGAACTCGTCGCCTGATCCTCGTCGCCGGCAGGCGGCCGCAGATCGCGCGCGCGCATCGTTCGGACGTCGCGTGGGATCAGCGCGAGCGCGGACGCCACCACGATCAGTCCCGCCGCGCCGTACTGGGTCACCGAGACGCCGATGGCGGCGGCCAGCGGCCCGGCGATCAGCGCGCCGATCGGCATGGCCATGACCGAGCCGAGCAGGTCGTAGGACGACACCCGGGCCAGCTTGCCCGGCGGGATGTGCCTGGCCATGGCCACGGTCCACTGCACCATCATGATCTCGATGGTGACGCCGAGGCCGAACGACGCCAGGCAGACCAGGGGCAGCGGCCAGAGCATCGCCAGCGAGAGCGGCGCGATTGCTATGGCGGCGCCGATGATGACCACGAAGAGCATCGGCCGTCGCGGCGCGAACCGCAGCGACACGATCCCGCCGGCGATGAGCCCGATCGCGTCCGCGGCGGTGATCTCGCCCCAGGCCGCCGGGCCGCCGAGGTGCGCCCTGGCGACCACGGGCCCGAGGATCTGGAACGCGCCGTACCACGCCATCAGGACGACGCCAAACTGCAGTGAGATCGTCCACAGCCAGGTGTGTGAGCGGAACTCAGACCAGCCGTCTCGCAGGTCGCGAAGCATGCTGGTCTCCTGGGTCCTGGCGTGACCGGTCACCCGGATGCTGAGCAGCATTGGCACCGAGATCAGCGAGCCCACGCCGCAGACGGCCAGCGCCCACCCCGGCCCGAACGCCGCGACGCAGAAGCCCGCGACGACCGCGCCGCCCATCTGCGCCGCGTTCGTCGCCAGCCGGCTGATCGCGCTGGCCTGCTGCAACAGCCGGGCCGGCACCAGCCTGGGCAGCAGCGCCTGCGAGGCCGGGTAGAAGATCGCCATGCCGGTGCCGGTGAGCGCCTCGAGCAGCAGCATCTGCCACAGCCGCGGATGGCCGGTCAGCAAGAGGACGCCGAACGTGCCCTCGCCGAGCGCGATCATGACGTTGCCCGCGATGATCACCCACTGCGGGGGCAGCCGGTCCGCGACCACGCCGCCGACCAGCGCGAAGACCAGCGACGGCGCGATCTGGGCCGCGAGCACGTAGGAGAGATCGGCCGTGGAGCCGGTCGCGTCGAGCACCGCGAACGAGACGCCGACCAGCGAGAACGCGAACGCCGCCGGAGCCAGCAGACGGTCTGCGAGCAACAGCACAAAGTCCCGGTATCCAAACACCGGGAAGCGGCGCACCAGCGCGCGCGCAAGCATGACTAACTTCCGATCTTGACTCGGTGCCGGCCGGGATTCGAATGTTAGCTACGCTCACGCGTGCCCGGAAACCCATTTTCGGCAGCCAGGCGGCTCTGCCCGGCCCGTGACCTGCAACGTACGCCGGCCCACGGGGAATTCCGTTACCGCGCAGACGGCTCGGCGGGGCGGTCCTCAGATCACCGGCGGAAGCGAGCGGTACCAGACCTCGCCCACGATCTCCCCCAGTTGCCGGATGCGCTCCGGCCGCGGAGTTGCGGCAGGAAGTCCGATGTGGACGTAGGCCATCTGTTCGGTCATGCAGCCAAGGGCCTCGGCAAGCAGCGCGAAGTCGGCGAGGCCGATCCGCCCTTGGTCGTGCAGGTGCCGCAGCCACCGCTCGGTCCGGTCGACGAAGTCGGCGCGTGTGCGGAGCCAGAGCTTGCCGAAGCCTTCGTTCCCGCTCACGGCGGCGGCCTCGCGCATCACCCTGAGTAGATGGCGGTTGCGTGAGTACGCCTGGAAGAACGTCACGTTGACCGCGATCAGGGCGTCGCGCTCGTCACTCGCCGGCAGGCGGCGATTCGAGGACGACGCGAGCTCGCGCAGGGCCGGCTCCAGGGCCGCCACGAAAATTTCATCGAGACTGGTGAAGTGCCGGTAGAAGTTGCCCTGCGCCGTGCCGGCGCGATGGACGATGTCGGAGATCCGGGTCTTGGTGTAGCCGTACTCCCGGAAACACTCGGTCGCGGCCTGGACAAGCTTCTCGCGCATCGCCTGCCCGCGGCGGTTCGGGCGGCGGGCCGTGGCCCGGCCTGCGGTTGATGCGCGGAGCGCTGCGAGTTCGCTCGCCGTACCGGTTAGTGACTCGTCTGACGCATTATCATCTGCTGATCCGACTGCCTGCCGGGCGGATGTCATGGCGTTTCTCCTTGCTCACGGGCGCTTCCCGGTGCCGCAATGGTATAGGTCATAGTGACGACCGTGACACAAACGGTGCCAGGGGATGGTCCGCGTCGGGCACCCCGGCGCCTGGTGAGATGCCGGCGAACTGCAGTAGGGCCATGACGTACGGATCAAGACCCCCAGCCCCGGCGGCGGCCGTGGCGTCGCCCTCGTACACGTGGCCGGTGTTGCCGTCGACCGTCACGGTGCGCCCGGCGAGCTTGGCTGATGTCCCTGACCCGCAGCCCACCACGCAAGGCAGGCCGATCTCGCGGCAGACGAGCGCCGCGTGTGACGTGCTTCCGCCGAGGTCCGTGACGACGGCCACGGAGTCAAACATCGCGGGCACGTCCTCGGGAGCAGTCGTCGGCCGGACAAGGACCACGGGCGTTCCTGCCGAGGCGAGCTCCATTGCCCGGTCCATGTCGGATATTGCCACACCGGCGGCGATGCCCGGACTGGCGCCGAGCCCTGCCGCGACCGCGCTGGCGCCGGGGTCCACGCCGCGCGTCGCCGCCAGGCTCTCCGCCTGCTCGCGCGAGACGCGGGCGACCGCGGTGGCGGGATCGATGACACCTTCGCGGGCCAGGTCGACGGCGATGCGGACGGCCGCAGCCGCCGAGCGCTTCCCGGCGCGTGACTGCAGGACGTAGAGCCGGCCAGAATCGATCGTGAACTCGATGTCGGCCAGGTCCCGCAGATCAGCCTCCACGGTCCTTGCGATCTCGGCGAGCCGGGAATGGATGCCGGGCATCCGCTCCGCCAGGGTGCTCAACGGCTCAGGCGTCGCCGTGCCCGACACCACGTCGTCGCCCTGCGCGCGCGGCAGCCATTCGCCGAACAGCCGCGGCTCGCCGGTTGCCGGGTCACGGCTGAACAGCACCCCGGTGCCCGACCGCGGGCCCCGGTTACCGAACACCATCGCCTGGACCGTAACCGCCGTACCGCCACCCTCGCCGAGCCGGTGGCGGGCCCGGTAGGCCCGTACCCTGTCGTTCTGCCAGGACGCGAACACCGCGCCGATGGCCGCGCGCAGTTGGTCGTAGGGGTCATCCGGCGGTACCGCGTCCGGGTCGGCCAGAACGATCTCACCGTAACTGCGCCGGAACCGTTCCCAGGTGTCGGCTGCCCATCTCGAATCGCCGGATTCCGCCGCGAGCGCGTCCCGCAGCAGCGGCGTGATGCCGAGATTCAGGACGGTGTCCATCATCCCCGGCATGCTGTGAGCCGCGCCGGAGCGGACCGACACGAGCAGCGGGCTCCCCGGTCCGCCGAACCGGCGCCCCGTTTCTTCCTCCAGCTTGGCCAGCCGGTCAAGGACGGCCTCCCATACTTCGGCTGGAAGCCTGCCGCCGTTGCCGTGGTAGGCGGCGCACAAGGAGGTCGCGAGCACGAAGGCCGGCGGTACCGGGAGGCACAGGCGGCGCATCTGGTTCAGGCTGTAGGCCTTGCCCCCGACCAGCTCGCGCCGCAGCGGCTGTGTGCCGTCCAGGGTGAGCACGGCACCTGACCACGACGGTGAGTTCACGTAGTCCCTCCAGTAACCGCGGCGCGGGCGGCGAGGAGCCCGCCTTCGACCGGAATATCGACGCCGTTGACCCATGACGCGGCGTTGCTGAGCGCGAAGCCGATGACCGCAGCGATTTCGCCCGGGCGGGCGTGACGTCCGACGGTCGCGGCGCTGCGGTCTAGGGCGGCCCGGCCCATCGTCGCGGCGAAGTCGGTCAGGATCCCGGTTTCGACGGGGCCGGGGCTGACACTGAGCGCGCGGATCCTGCTCGGCAGCAATTCGGCGGCGAGCAGCTGGGTCCACCGCACCAGCGCGTGCTTGGACGTGTCGTAGGCCTGGCTGCCGCTCAGCGGGTACTCGGCCAGCCACGCGTCGATGTCGCCGGACGTCTGCGCGCCGAGCAAGGCGACGATCCCCTCCGGCGGCACGATGTTGCGGTGCGCGGCAACGGACGCGACCGTGACGACCGCGCCGCCGCAGCGCATCCGGGGCAGCACTCCGGTGATCAGGCGGCGGGGGGCCAGCAGGTTGACCCCCAGCACCCGTGCGGGCTGGTGCGTCCCGGGAATCCCCGCGACGCTCGCGATCGCATCGATCTTGCCAGGCAGCGCCGCGATGGCCGCGTCAATGGCGTCGGCGTCGGCCAGGTCGCACACCATGCCCTCGGCGCCCGCGATGTCGCAGCGGATCCGGTCGAGGCCGATCACCGTGTGACCGGAGCCGGCGAGCGCCCGGGCCAACGCTGCTCCGATGCCCGCCGCAGCGCCGGTGACCAGGATCGTTCGGCTATCGGTCATGACATCAGGAGCCCTCGGAGATGCTCACCGGCAGGCGCTTGATGCCGCGGAAGAAGTTACTGCTCAGCCGGGCGGGTTCGGCGTGCAGATCGACGGTGAGGTTGCGCTCGATCAGCCGGCTGAGGAATAGCCGGGCTTCGAGCCGGGCCAGGTGCGCCCCGAGGCACGCGTGCACGCCCCACCCGAAGCCCATGTGCTCGTTCGGGCTGCGGTCGGCGATGAACCGGCCGGCATCGGGGAACACCCGTTCGTCCCGGTTGGCCGAGCAATACCACATCACCACCTTGTCGCCGGCCCGCACCGTGCGGCCGTGCATCTGCAGGTCGTGCCTGGCCGTGCGGCGCATCGACAGCACCGGCGAGACCCAGCGGACCAGCTCCTCCACCAGGGCGGGTATCCGTTCCGGCTCCCGGCGCACCAGCGCCCACTGGTCCGGGTGGCGGTTCAGGGTGACGACCGCACCCGACAGCAGATTGCGGGTTGTCTCGTTCCCCGCCACCATCAGGATCAGGTAGTACGCGTCAAGCTGGCCCCGGCTGAGCGGAATACCGTCGATCTGGGCGGTGGTCAGGACGCTGACAAGGTCATCGGCGGGGCACGAGCGGCGCTGTGCTTCCAGGTCGCGGAAGTACGCAAAGACCTCTTCGCGCGCCTTCACCGCGGTTTGCGGACCCTCGGAGTAGTCAGGATCCTCCGAGGCCATCTGGTTGGTCCAGCGAAGCAGGTGCGGGCAGTCTTCTACCGGTGCCCCCAGCAACCGGCCGATCATGACCAGCGGCAGCTCAGCAGCGATCCGTCTGACGAAGTCGAACTCCCCCGCACCGACGGTGCGGTCGAGAATCTCGTCGATAACCGCGACGATGTCGGAGTCCAGCGAGCGGATCCGCGCCGGGCGCACGTGCGGGACTACGATCTTCCGGAGCTGCCCGTGCCGGGGCGGGTCGAGGTGGTGGATGCTGCGCTCGCCTTCGCCCTCGGCGCGCCTGCTCTTGATCTGCGTACCCTCGGTCGCCGTGAACGCTTCGTAGTCGGAGGCGACGGTCTTCACGTCGTCGTACCGGGTCACCGACCAGAAACCCGGACCGTCGAACTCGTCGTTCCAGTGCAGCGGTTCGTGCTCCCGGAGGATGCCGAACACCTCGCTGTCGGTCCCCTGCTCGAAGAGGCTCAGGTCCATCAGGTCGACCTCGCGCCGAGGCATGTGCCCATGCATCCCTCTGACATCCCTCCGGCATCTCACCCTGACGGCCGCTGGCGGCCAGACATTTATGCGACTAGGGAATCACTAAATCACATCGGCGGCCAGACCGAAAGACCCTTGTTCAACTCCATCGGACCGGCCTACACTGGTGTCAATTAGTGCGACTCAACGTTCACAATCTTCGCTGAGGCTGAGCGTCTGAACGGGAGAGAACCTGCATGTACCCGGCTGCTGTCGCCGACCGGCACCCGGATCGGGTCGCCTACATCATGGCTGGCTCACGGCAGACGCTCACGTACTCGCAGCTGGATCGCGCGTCCAACCGGCTGGCACACCTGTTCCGGCAGCACGGGATACGCGCCGGCGACACCGTGGCGCTGGTGCTGGAGAACCGGATCGAATGGCCGGTGGTCGTCGCGGCCGGCATGCGGTCTGGGCTGTACGTGGCGCCGCTCAACTGGCATCTCAACCCCGCGGAGCTCGCAGCGCTGCTGGCCGACGCCCGGCCGCGCGCCGTGATCACCAGCACTGCGATCGCCCCGAGCCTGGCCGGCATCGCCGGCGACCTGGGTGGCAGCGCGGCGTGGTGCGTCGACGGCGCCGCTGACGGCTTTGCCGACTTGCGGACGGCGATGGCGTTCCAGCCCGCGACACCGATCGATGATGAGTCGCTCGGGGCGCGCGTCCTGTACAGCGGGGGTACGACCGGGCGCCCGAAGGCGTTCCGCCAGCGGCTGCTCGGGGTGCATCCCGCCGCGGCGCCGGCACGCCACGCGGAACTGACCGAACGGCTCGACATCGGCGCCGACACCGTGCTGCTCTCGCCGGCCCCGTCCTATCACGCCGCGCCGTTCACCTTCCAGCTGATCACCCTGGCGGCGGGCGGGACGGTGGTGTGCATGGAGCACTTCGACGCGGCCGCCGCACTGGCCGCGATGCGCACGCACAGCGTGACCCACTCGCAGTGGGTGCCGACCATGCTCATCCGGCTGCTGCGGCTGAGCCCGGACGAACGCGGCGCTCCGGTCCTTACCGACCGTGTGGCCTTCACCTCGGGAGCACCGTGCCCGCCCCAGGTCAAGCTGGACATCATGGCCTGGTGGGGGCCGATCCTGCACGAGTATTACGGGGCCTCCGAGGGATACGGGCACACCTATATCTCGCCCGGTGAGGCCCTCGTCAGACCCGGCTCCGTCGGCCGTCCGCTGTCTGGAGCCCGTATCCACATCACCGGCCCGGACGGCACCGAACTGCCCGCCGGGCAGGCGGGCCGGGTGTGCTTCGCCGCACCCGCCGGCCTGGCCTACCGCAACGCCGGCGATGGTGCGGCTGCAGCGCTGCGCAGCATGGGGGACATCGGCTACCTCGACGCGGAAGGGTTCCTGTTCCTGGTCGGGCGCGCGACCGGCACGATCATCTCCGGCGGCGTCAACATTTACCCCGCTGAGATCGAAGCCGTGCTGCTCAGCCACGCGGACGTCGTCGACGCGGCGGTCGTTGGCGAACCCGATCCCGAGTTCGGGGAACGTGTCGTCGCCGTCGTGGAACCGCGACCGGGAACCGACTCTGGCGCGCTGAGCGAGACGATCACCAAGCTGTGCCGCGAGCGGCTCGCGCACTTCAAGGCGCCGCGGCGGGTGGTCATCGCCGACCGCCTGCCGCGCCGCCCCAACGGCAAGCTGAGCGCAGAGGCCGTTCGTGCCCTTGTCACGTCCGGTAAGGAGAACTCGTGAACGACTTCCTGATCCTGCACACGCTGCGGGTAAAAGGCCTGACACCGCTCGCCGTCGTCACCGCGCAGACCGGCCTGCCGGCCACGCAGGCCGATGAGGTGCTCCGCCGGCTCGCCGGTGAGGGCCTGGTGAGCATGCGGGAAGGGCGCATGGCCGGAGCGTTGCTCACGCCCGCGGGCAAGCAGGCCCACGCGGAGCAACTGGCCCGCTGCGCCGCCACTCGCGGTGCCGCCGCGGCCCTGACCGCCGCCTACGAGGAGTTCTTGCCGGTCAACGCCGAATTCAAGGGGATCTGCCAGAGCTGGCAGGTGCGGCCCGACGGGCAGCCGAACGATCACGCCGACGCCGGTTACGACAGCGGAGTGATCTCGCGGCTGGCAGCAGTCCACCAACGGCTGGTGGCCTCGGTCCTGGAGCCGCTCGACAAGGCGCTGCCCCGGTTCGCCCCCTACCGGGGCAGGCTGGCCGCAGCCCTGGAGCGGGTGCGCGGCGGTGACGCCACCGCGTTCGCCCGCCCAATGGCCGACTCGTATCACGACATCTGGATGGAGCTGCACCAGGACCTGCTGCTGTCCGCTGGCCGCGAGCGCGGCGCGGCCGACGAAGGCTGACCGCGGCGGCGCTCAACGCGCCGCGCCGAGGATCTCCGCAACCCGCGCTCGAGCTCTTGCCGGGTCGTACGAGCGCCTTATCTGGAGCTTCTCGGCCTCGAGCGATCCTTCGGCGTGCGTCGCCAGCACGGCCTGGTAACCGCCGTACTCCCGGGCGGTGAGGTCGGCGACCAGGCTGAGGATCTCGTAGCGCCGGCGCCCGGGCACGGCCGCGGTGAGGTACTTATCCAGCACTGCCGCCACCGCCGGATTGTCCCAGTCCTCCGCGCCCGGCCCGGTCACGAGCAGGCCCCCGGCAAGGTCCTGCAGCCGCCCGACCGCGGCGTGATAGCCGTGCGCAAAGTGATACTTGGCCAGGTTCACCGCGAGCGGATCTGGCTGCTGGATCCCATGGTCACCGGGGCACGACCGGACCGCCGCCAGCTCGGCGAGGCCGCGGACGGTCTCGGCGTACGCGACGAGCTCGGCGAGCTTGTCCCGGACATGGCCGGCGGTGGCGATGCCGTTGGCCTCGGCGACCGCGAATGCACAGCCGACGATCAGGTCCAGCAGCGGCAGCTTGTAGTTGACCGCGGTGAACCGGTGATAGCCGGCGAACGCCAGCGCCAGCTCACCAGCCAGTTCCGGGCGGCCATGCAGGAAAACCCGTTCCTTCGGCACCCGGACGTCGTCGAACACGGTAAGGCTCTCCAGCATCTTGTGCCGGGATGAGATCGGGAAGTCGGAGGCGTTCCGGCTGCCGTCGCTGAACGGCGAGACATACAAGGTCAGCCCGGGCGTGTCCACGGGAATCGCGAAGCTCACGGCGTAGGCGCGGTCCTGCGGCCCCATGGCCCGGGTGGGCAGCACGATCAACTCGTCGGCGTTGGCGGAGTACGACGTATGCGCCTTCGCGCCGCGGACCGTGACCGAGTCGGCATCCTCGGCGACGACGTGCAGATACAGGTCGGGATCGGGCTGCGCGTGCGGCGGAAGCAGACGGTTGCCCTTGACGTCGGTCTGGGCGACAGCCAACGCCACGTCGCCGTCGCGGCAGTGCTGCCAGAAGGCGACGGCGCGCTCGCGCTCTGTCCCGCGCAAGGTCTTGAGCAGCGCGAACAGGGCGTCGCTGCCGACCTCCTTCAGCACGATCATGCCCGCGCCGAGCGCGGACACGGCCTGGATGAGCGCACCCCGATCGGCCAGGTCCTGCGCCGAGCCGGGAACCGCGTAGAACGCGGTGTACTCCGTATCCCCGTCCCGGGCGACCGCGATGTCCGGGTGCGAGTCGGCAATCGCGTAGCCGATCGACGAGTGGTCGATGGCGGCCGCAAACGGCGGGAAGGACACCACGTCCTTGACCGCCTGGCCGCGGTAGATCACCCGGCGGCCGTCGCGAAGGCCGTCCCGGTACTGCTGCGACGTGCGAAGTCCCACGGCGGTGCTCCCGTCTGCCTCTCGTGTATTCGGGTCAGCCGACGCTCGCGGCAGGCAGCGGTGGCTCGCCGGAGAGCACACGGCGGAGCACGTCGGTCACTGGCGCGCTGTCAAGCTCACCGAGCGCCGCGCGCAGCAGCGTGGCCGACACATACCCGGCGTGCAGAAGCCCGGCGTCACTGCCGTGCTCGAGGTCGGCCGGGTCGGTCAGGTACGGCCGCACCGTCAGCCACGAGCCGGTTCGCTCAATCGAGTAGCGGATCCTGCCCCGGTGGCCCAGCGGGCCGTTCTCGATGCCCTTGATCTGCCCGAGATCCAGGTCCGGCACGTTCAGATTCAGCACGGTGCCTCGCATGCCGGCCCGGCCGAGCAGCGGAACCGCAGCGCAGGCGATCTCCGCGGCAGTATCGAAACGCGCGTCCGGCAGGAAGCCGCAGCTGACTGCCATCGCGCTGCGCCCGAGCATCGCGCCGGCCAGCGCGCCCCCCACCGTGCCGGAAAACAGCAGCGACCGGCCGGTGTTGGGCCCGGCGTTGATTCCGCTGATCACCGCGTCCGGCGGCGTGCCGAAAGCGCCGACGCACGCGGCGAGGACGGCGAGGCCCGGTGGCCCGTCGACGCCGACGGCCGGTACCGACGGGGCCGCCGGCAGGACGTGGTCGGTAACGGATACTGGCGTGCCGTCGTCAATCCCGCCCAGTGAGGTACCGCTCCCGCTGCGCTCGGTGCACGGCGCGGCCACCGCCACGTCGTGGCCGGCTGCCACGAGCCTTCCGACGAGGGCCGCGAGGCCGGGGGCGGCGATGCCGTCGTCGTTCGTGACCAGGATGCGCATTGGTTGCCTTCCCACTGCCGGCCCCTCGCGAGGGTCAGACCCCGCGACCTCGGTTGAGCTCGCTTGCTGTTGCGACTTGAGTGTCACATAACTGTCCCGGGTCAATCAACTCCCGCTGACGATTAAACGCTGACCTCCGGGGCTTGACAGCCGCCTGGCCAAGGATCACTCTTGTGACTACAGATTCACAAAATTAGGAGAACCCGATGCCGCGCATCTCAGTCGACACGGACGTCTGCGCCAGCCACGGCCAGTGCGAGTTCGCGGCCGGGGCGATATTCCAGCTCGACGATGACGGCCAGCCGCGCTACCGCGCCGACGTGGCCGACGGCGATCTGGCAGCGGTCGAACGGGCCATACGGGCCTGCCCTACCCGCGCGATCTCCCTCACGGACTGACCATGGACGCCATCGCCGCCGGCCCTGCGCTGGCGGGCCTGGCCCGCACCGCGCTCGGCCGAACGAGCTGATCTGAATGAACAACTACGACAAGAGAGGCTGGCCCATGAGCTCCTGGCCGATTCGCGACGCCACGTCAAAGATCTACCCGCTGTACTCGCGCGCGAACGTGGGCGAGATCTTTCCCGACCCGATCAGCCCGCTCAACGCGTCCGCGGGCTTCCAGCACAACCTGGAGGCCGGCTGGCGCGACGCGTTCGTCAACTGCGGCGTGTGGGACCACGACATCTACGACGCTGCCGTGGAACACAACATCATTCCCGCCTTCGACAGTTACCTGTACATCAACATGTCGCTGATGCGGCTGTTCGGCGTCCGCGTCCCCGGGATGGGCCCGGAGGCCGTCGACCGGCAGTACTTCGGCGACATGCCCGGCATCCCCAGCTACGAAAGCGAGCGCCGCGACTTCGATGACAGCCCGCAGTATCAGGCCAGAGCAGGCGCGTGGCTGATGGAGAAGGTACTGGGCGCCACCGACCTGGCCGAGTACGACGACGACCGCAAGCTGGTCGTCAAGATCCGCGGCGAACGGCCGGACATGGCCGCGCTTACCGATGCCGAGCTCCGGCACCGCATCACCAGCTTCGATGACGTGCTGCGCCCGCTGTTCCAGCGGCACATCGAGTCCAGCCTCAAATGCGGCGTGTGCCTCGGCGCGCTCGCCCAGATCGCCCAGGGCGTCGGGCGGCCAGAACTGGCGCTGGTCCTGGTCAGCGGCATCGGCGACGTCGACTCCACCGGCCCGTCCACTCGCATGTGGGCGCTGAGCCGCGACATCCGCCGCAGCGCGGCGCTCAGTGCCCTGTTCGATGCCGGCCCCGAGGACCTGTACGAGCGCATCAAGGCCAGCGACGACCCAGCGGTCGCCGCGTTCGGCAACGAGCTGGACGCCTTCCTGACCGAGTGGGACTTCCGTGGCCCGGCCGAATGGGAGATCCGGGCGCTGACCTGGGGTGTCAAGCCGTCGCTCGCCCTGGCCACCATCGACAGGCTACGGGCCGTCGGCGATGAGGAAGCCCCCGCGGCAAAGAACGCGGACCGGGCCGCCGCCCGGGAAGCCGCCGCGCAGACCGTCCGTGACCTGCTCGCAGGAGATGCCACGGCCGCGGCCGGGTTCGAGGCCGCGCTGGTTGCGGGGGGCCTGTGGATGCGCGGCCGCGAGCGATCCCGCACCACGGCCGCGATGATGATCCACGAGCTTCGGCTGCCAGCGCTGGAACTGGGACGGCGCGGTACCGGCGCGGGCAACCTCGATTCCCCGCAGCAGCTCTTCATGCTGTTCCGCGACGAGCTGGACGACTACCTTGCCGATCCGGCGGCGTTCACCGAGCAACTGCGGAAGCGGGAGCAAACCTACCTCGCCCTATTCGAGGTCGTGCCGCCGTTCGTGGTCAACGGGACCGTCCCGCCCTCGGAGCAGTGGGCGCGGCGCGGGGCGCAGGTCTGCACCGGCGCGGAGGCCGGCGAGGCCATTACCGGCGTCTCCGGCTGCACCGGCATCGCGCGCGGGCGGGCACGCGTCATCGTTAACCCCGACGACCCCTCGGCCCTTGAGCCGGGTGAGATCCTCATCGCGCCGATAACGGACCCGGCCTGGACCCCGCTGTTCGTCGCGGCCTCGGCCGTCGTCGTCGACGTAGGCGCGCCGTTCTCGCACGCCGCCATCGTCAGCCGCGAACTCGGCATCCCCTGCGTCGTGTCGGCCACCGACGCGTCCAAGCGGATCGGCGACGGTGCGCTCATCGAGGTGAACGGCGACACGGGGACCGTGACCGTCCTCGAGCAGGTGCAGAAGCCCTGACCAACGACGCCGGCAAGCGGGATCCGCCGGCGCTGGCGATGGCCGCATGCTGTCGCGCGGCCCGGGAGCCGGGTTCCCGGGGTCAGCGCGTTGGGGAGGCTGCCGCGGACGGGTGAGCCGCCGCGGGAGTGTCCGCGACCGCACCCGGGCTAGCGCCCGATGTGGCGCCCGTGGCCGGGGTCGGCGTCGGAGTGGGAGTCGGGGTCGGGGTCGGCGTCGGGGTCGGTGTCGCCGCGGGCGTCGGGGTCGGGCTCGCCGTCGGCGACGTGGACGGGGTCGGCGTCGGGGTCGGGCTGGTGCGGTGCGACGTGGTGTTCGAGCTCTGGCCGCCCACCAGGTTGCCGATGGTGGTGCCGGAGGTGTGCTTGCCGCCGACGAGCGCGTCGAGCGGCTTGCCCGCGATCGCCTCGAACGCGGTGATCCCGGCCATCGCCAGCAGGAAGATGCCGACCGCGACCCCGGCCAGCATCAGCGGGCGCCGCCAGCGAGGCCTGCCTGCTTCCCCATCCCCGGGCCCTCCGCCGGACCCGCCGTGTGCGCCGGACCCGCCGTCGCTGCCGGACGTGCCGCCCGGCTGACCCGAGCTCTCGGCGCCGCCCGCGGTCTGGCCCGCCGCGGTACGGGTGGCATCGCGCGGCGAGGCGCCGCGGTCTCCGGCCGCGGCGGCCACCCCGGCGACCCCCACGGCCCCAGCGGCCGCCGCACGCGTGTCCATGGTCCTCGTGTCCTCGCCGGATGCCGAGTCGGCCCCGCTGCCGCCGTTCCAGCGCATGAGCTGGGTGGGATCGTCCGCGCGGCCGAGCCCGTTGGCCCGGTCAGCGTCGTGCCAGTGGCGCTGCCCGGAGACGACCGCGGGAAGCACCTGTGTGTCGTCCGCGTCGGGGGCCCGGCCGGCGGCGGTGCTGGTGGTGGCGTGTGCCGGTGCCGTGCCTGCCGCCGCCCGATGGCGGCCGCGGAACGCCGCAGCACGCTCGCTGGCCCGCGCCGCCTCCGCGGCCTTGCGCAGCCGTTCCCGGCTGCTGCTGATGTAGTGGCGGTACACCGCGGCCACCGCGGTGCTGGCCACGCTCATCACGGCGGTACCGATGATGGTTCCGGCGATCCCTAGCGTGGACGCGGCCACGGCCCCGGTGACCGCGGCCAGCAAGCTGGCGATGACTTGGGTGGCGCTGACGTCGATCCGCCGCCCACTCATGACCCTCCTCACGTCTGGATTGCGGCAAGCCAGCTACCCAGACTATGCGCGGTCAGCGCCACTTTGCGCAGGCTCCGGCACATGGCTGCCCCGGTTTGACCTTCCGGGGGGAGCCCAGGCACGATCATCTTTGAGGTGCACAGCCGCGTTCGCTCGCCGTCGGCCCGTCGGGTCCCGGGCGTCACGAGGAGCACCGAGGGGAGCTGATCGTCGGTGAGCATCCTGGGTACTCGCGTCCTGAGGACGGAGGATCCGCGCTTCCTGACCAGTGGCGGCGTGTACACGGACGACGTCGTTGATGACCGTCTGACCGGCGCCTGCCACGTGTTCTTCGTCCGCTCCCCCGTCGCGCACGCCAGGATCGGTGGCATCGACGTCAGCGCCGCGCTGGAGGCTCCCGGGGTCATCGCGGTGTTCACCGGCGCCGATCTCGCTGAGCTCCCCGAGATCAAGCCGGGGCCGCTGTTCAACCAGCAGATGAGCAGGCCGATCCTGGCGACAGACAAGGTCCGCTACGTGGGCGATCCGGTGGCGGTCGTGGTCACCGAGCAGGCGTACCAGGGCGAGGACGCGGTCGAACTCGTGGACGTCGACTACGACCCGCTGCCCGCAGTGATCGACTTCGCCGACGCGGTATCCGACAAGGTCCTCCTCTATGAGGAGGCCGGCACCAACGTGGCCGCGAATTTCGGCGATGCGAGCAAGCTCGACCAGCATCTCTTCGACGAGTGCGAGGTCGTCACCACGCGGACGATCCTTAACCAGCGGGTCGCCCCGGCCCCGATGGAGACCAGGGCCGCGGCCGCCGCCTGGGGCGAGGACGGGCGGCTGACCGCGTGGATACCCAACCAGGGAGCGCAGGGCACCCAGGGCGGCCTGGCCAGGCTGCTCGGCCTCGAGCCGAAGCAGGTGCACATCATCACCCCGGACGTCGGCGGCGCATTTGGCGCGAAGTTCGGCGCCGACCCCGAGCACGCGCTGGTGGCCTGGGTGGCACGGCAACTCGGCCGGCCGGCGCGATGGACCGAGACCAGGTACGAGAACCTAGTCGCGATGACCCACGGCCGGGCCCAGCAGCAGACGGTCACGATCGGCGGCAAGCGGGACGGGACGGTGCTCGCCTACCGCCTGGAGATCATCCAGGACTCCGGTGCCCACGTCCGGATCGGCGCCATGCTGCCGTTCCTTACCATCCTGATGACGCCGGGCCCGTACGCGATCCCGCAGGCCGAGTCGGTGGCCACGAGCGTGGTCACCAACACCACCCCGATCGGCGCCTACCGCGGCGCTGGCCGCCCGGAAGCCAGCGCCGCGATCGAGCGGGCCATGGACCTGTTCGCCGCCGAGATCGGCGCGGACCCGGCCGAGGTACGGCGGCGCAACCTGCTGCCGCCGTTCACGGAGCCGCACCGGACCAAGTTCGGGGCCCTGTACGACACCGGCGACTACGCGGCCGCCCTGGACAAGGTGCTGGCCGCGGCCGGCTATGACCAGCTGCGCAAGGAGCAGGCCGAGCGCCGGGCCCGCGGTGACACGGTGGCGCTGGGGATCGGCCTGGCCAGCTACGTCGAGATAACCGGCATGGGCGATGGCGAGGAGTCTCCGCCTCAGGAAAACGCGACCGTCGAGGTGCACCCCGACGGGACGGCGACGATCCTCACCGGCACCTCGCCGCACGGCCAGGGCCACGCCACCGCCTGGGCCATGCTGGCCAGCGAGGAACTCGGCATTCCCGTCGACAAGATCACGCTGAAGTGGGGCGACACCGACCTGATCCCGGAGGGCGGCGGCACCGGCGGCTCGCGCAGCCTGCAGCACGGCGGCTCCGCGGTCCGGCAGGCGTCCCAGGAGCTGATCGAGATCGCCCGGGAGCGTGCCGCCGACCAGCTCGAGGCCAGCGCCGCCGACCTGCGCTTCGACGCCGGGCGCAGCGCGTTCGAGGTGGCCGGCGACCCGGAAGCCTCGGTGCCGCTGGCCAGCCTGGCCGAGAACGAGCGGCTGGTCGTGCGCACCGTGTTCACCGCGCCCGGCGCGACGTTCCCGTTCGGGTCGCACGTGGCGGTCGTCGAGGTGGACACCGAGACCGGCAAGGTCGTGCTGCGCCGGATGGTGACCGTGGACGACGCCGGGTTCGTGCTGAACCCGCTGCTGGCCGAGGGCCAGCGGCACGGCGGCATCGCCCAGGGCGCGGCGCAAGCCTTCGTCGAGGAGGTCGTCTACGACAGCGACGGCAACCCGCTGACCGCGAGCTTCGCCGACTACCCGTTCCTGTCGGCCACCGAGGTGCCGAGCTTCGAACTGGCCGACATGCAGACCCGCACCACCTACAACCCGCTCGGCGTCAAGGGAATCGGTGAGGCGGGCTCGATCGGCGCCACGCCCGCCGTGCAGAACGCGGTCGTGGACGCGCTGTCCCACCTTGGCGTCACGCACATCGACATGCCCGCCGCACCGCAGCGGGTATGGCAGGCGATCCAGGCAGCAAGGGAGAACGCTTAGATGCAGGTCGAGCTCACCGTCAACGGCCAGCGGCGGTCCGACGACGTAGAGCCGCGGCTGCTGCTCGTGCATTACCTGCGCGAGGTGTGTGGCCTGCGGGCCGCGAACGTCGGCTGCGACACCACCTCGTGCGGCGCCTGCACGGTGCTAATGAAGGGGGCAGATGAAGGGGGAACGGGGAGGGGGGTGGGAGGTGGGGGCACGTCGGTGAAGTCCTGCACGGTGCTGGCGGTACAGGCGAACGGCGCGGAGGTCACCACCGCCGAGGGCCTCGCGCCCGACGGCCGGCTGCATCCCGTGCAGGCCGCGTTCCGGCAGGAGCACGGCCTGCAATGCGGGTTCTGCACGCCCGGCATGGTGATGGCCGCCGTCGGCCTGCTGTCCGAGAACCCGCACCCCACCGAGGCCGAGGTCAGGGAGGGCCTGGAGGGCAACTTCTGCCGGTGTACCGGCTACCACAACATCGTCAGGGCGGTGCTGGCCGCGGCCGACGGCGAGGCAGAGCGGGCGGAGGCGACCGCGTGATCCCGGCGCCGTTCGACTACGTCGCCGCCGAGTCGCCGGCGGACGCCGTCAGCCTGCTGGACAGGTTCGGCGAGGATGCGAAGCTGCTGGCCGGCGGCCATTCGCTGCTGCCGATGATGAAGCTGCGCCTCGCGGCTCCCGCCGTGCTCATCGACATCGGCAGGCTGACCGAGCTGATCGGCATCCGGGCCGAGGGCGACGAGCTCGTGATCGGCGCGGCCACGCCGCACGCCACGCTGGCGACCTCGGCCCTGGTCAAGGCCGACGCTCCGTTGCTCGCCCATTCCGCTTCGCAGGTCGGCGATCCGCAGATCCGGCACCGCGGCACGATCGGCGGCTCGCTGGCGCACGCGGATCCAGCGGCCGACCTGCCGATGGCGCTGGTCGCGCTCGGCGGCTCGGTCGATGTGCTCGGACAGGGCGGCAGGCGGAACGTGACGGCCGACGACCTTTTCGCCGGGTTCTTCGAGACCAGCCTGGACCCGGGCGAGCTGATCGCTGCCGTCCGCGTGCCGCGCAGCCCCGGGATCGCCTGGGGTTACCAGAAGTTCGTCCGCCGGGCCAATGACTGGGCCATCGTCGGCGTGGCCGCCACCGGCGGCCGCATCGCGCTCGCGAACATGGGGCCGACGCCGCTGCGCGCCCTCGCGGCCGAGCAGGCCCTCGCGGACGGCGCCAGCCCCGCCGAGGCCGCCGAGCTCGCGGCCGAGGGGACCGAGCCGGGCGAGGACGTGCACGCCGACCGGGAGTACCGGCGCCACCTGGCCCGGGTGCTGACCAAGCGAGCGATCGAGCACCGCACCTGACCGGCTGACAACCGCTCGCTCCGCCCGCGGTGTCAGCCCGCGGCTGTCTCAGCAGACAGCGAGGTCAGCGCGTCCGTGGCCTCGTCCAGGATCGGCGGCGGCACGTCGCCGTTGTCCAGCACGTGCCGCAGCGCCCTGGCGTAGGCGACGTCGCGGGCCTGATCCGCCGGCACGGCGACGTCCGGTATCACGCCCGTGCCCTGCCAGTTCGACCCGGTGACCGGGTTGATCGACCGGGCGTGCGGTATGCCGATGCTGATCGCGGCGCTGATCGGGAACCCCCGGGTTGGGTGGGCCCCGCCGCCGGTCGTCTCGCCGATGATCTCCGCGCGCTTGGCGGCCTGCAGCGTGTAGCAGAGGTCCTCGCCGCCAGAGAAGGTGCGGTGGCTGGTCAGCACGTAGACCGGCCGGTCCAGGTAACGGGTGCCCGGCACGTAGGGCAGCGACCAGAACTGCCTCGTCTCGCCGGTCTCGGCGTTGAAGATGTCGTTGAAGTGCGTGGGGCGCTCGTCGACCAGGTAGCTGCACCAGAAGACCACGCCTTCCGGTGAGCCGCCGCCGTTGCGGCGCATGTCGATGATGAGCGCGTACGTCCCGGCGACCAGCTCCATGGCGGCGGCGATGGCCGGGCCCGCGTTGGCCGGAACCGGCATCCGGCGCAGGTCGAGGTAGCCGACGTTGCCGTCCAGCCGCTCGACCCGGCGGATGCCGAAGTTGTCCAGCCGGAACTTCTGCAGCCTGGCCAGCCGCCTGGCCTCGCGCTCCTCGGGCTTGCCCGGCTCGGGCTCGGGCCGGTGGCCTGGCGGCGGCGCCCCGCCGAGCATCAGCCCCAGGTGCCGGTCGTCGGTTGCTTCCTGCAGGTGGCGGGTGACCAGGTCGGTGAGCTCGATCTCGTCCAGGTCGTCGTACTCGCCGGCGGCGAGCCTGGCCTCGATCGCCGTGGCGGCCCGTTCGGCCTGGTCGGGGAACACGTAGTTGGCCCGCAGCAGCTCCAGGGCCTTGGTCACGATCTCGCGCGCGGTCAGCTGTTCGGCTGCCTGCGACCCGTCGTCCGGCACCGAGATGAGCGGCGCGTCCGGGCCGACGTCGTCGAACGTGAACTCGATCACGCGGGCCGAGGGCAGCCGCAGCGAAACATCGCTGCGCAGCTCGTCCACCCCCGCCTGGTGGGCGTTCCGCCACGCTTCCAGGGCCTGCTCATCGGCCGGGCCCTCGGCCGGCACGAACACCCGCAGCCGCAACTGCCCCGGCTCGACGCCCGGCTCGTCCCCGTGCCGCAGCAGCACCGCGCGCCGCACGGCGCCGGGCGGGAAGTGGCCCTTTACCTCGTGATCGACGACACGGTTAAGCTGATCGCGCTCGTCCTGATCCATAGCGCCTCCGTCGCCGTTTCCCTGTCCAACGTCGCCCGCCCGCAAGCAGGTTCCGGCCAGGACGACGACAGCCGGGGGCCAGCAGCTACGGGGCCGCTCCACCCTCCGGCTCGGGAAGCAGCGGGCGCATGAAGGTCCGCTGGTATCTCAGCACGCAGCCGCTCTCATCCCGGATCCGGTCAGCGGCCGTGAACTCGGGATCGTTCCCGAACCGGGCGCGGTACTGCTCATAAGCGGCGAGGCTGGGAAAGCTGAACACGGCGAGCGCCTTGTCGCTGGCGCCCTCGGCCGGCAGAAAGTACCCGTGGTGCGTGCCGCCGTGCCGGTTGACCAGTTCCATCCAGCGACGGGCGAACCGCTCGAAGGCGTCGATCTTGGCCGGGTCGATCACATAGTCGACCACACAGGTGATCATGGAGGACGAGACTACGGCCTTGCCCTGCGCGGGCTGTCCGCGGCCCGCCGACGCCCAGCCATCACGACGCCGCTAGCTGAGCCGGGTGTAACCGAGGTGGCCCAGCAGGGTGATCGACAGTTCCGGGTTCTCGACATGTGCGTTGTGGCCGAGCCCAGGCAGCGTGACCGTGGGGGCACCCAGCCGGGCTAGTTGCTCGCCGGTGTTCATCGGGTCGTTCTCGCCGCGGGCCAGGATCACCGGCGCCTGGGATCGCGCCAGCAAGTGCCCCATGTCGGGCGCCCCGACCGCGAACGCTCCGGGGTCCATGGCCAGCCGCCATTCGCCGTCCCGCTCGCGCAGCCCCGCGTCCACGGCTGGGTCATCGGCGGGCAGCAGGCCAGCCAGACCCGAGACGCGCAGGTAGCGCGCGGCAGCCTCGTCGCGCGAGCCGAACCAGGCCGGTGGCCGCCGCGCCAGAGCCTGCGCCCGCTGCAGTTCCTCATCGGCCCAAACGACCTTGATCCCCAGGCCGATGACCGCCTCCACCCGCACCGCGAAATCGCCGCCGGCCAGCGCCAACCCGACCGCGCCGCCCAGCGAGTGTCCCAGCACGACGACGCGGGCATCGGAGCCGACGACGCCGGCCACCGCACTGGCCAGGTTGCCGAAGTTGTACTCAGACGGCGGCCATGAGCCGCCGTGACCGGGCAGATCCGGCGCCAGCCAGCTTCCCGGCCACTCCCGGGCAAGCAGCGGCCGCCATCCGTTCCACACATCGCCGGTCGCCCCCAGGCCGTGCAGCAGCACCAAAACGGGCTCCCCGCTGCCGCCGTCCTGAACCCGCAAACTCCTGCCCACACTCGGCAGTCTGTCACCGTGCCCCCAGTAACGGGCCACTCTCAGCCAGCCGCAGCGGTCGACGAGCAGGGCGCGCAGCAGCAGGGTGGCCTTGGCGGGGCTGAGGCGCAGGCGGATGAGGACGCGCCAGTTCCTGAGGTCGCTGAAGCCGTGCTATGGCCATCAGGATCATGTGATCGTCCGCACCTGCACGGCCTTCCAGGCCGGCTCGCGCATGAGGGCAGAGCCGAGCCCCCGGGTTGCCCGGCCCCGGCCAGAGAGCGAGACTGACCAGGTGGACTTGCGTGATGCCTGGCAGGCACGCGCGGATGCGTGGATCCGCTGGGCCAGGTCGCCGGAATGGGCTGCGGCGAAGGCCGGATCGGGCGCGCACTTACCGGCGCCCGTCACCGTGTCGTGGGCCTCGACGCGGCCTTCGCGATGGTCAAAGCCGCGGCCGGAGCGTCCCGGGCCTGCGGCGGCGGCGTCGGTGACGCGCCCATGACGCAGGCGCGCCACCGGAACTCGCCGCCGATCGGCATGCTGGCTGCAGGTTGAGGGCGTGGTTGTGGTCCGGCCCGGCGAGGCGGCTGATGTCGATGCCGCAGTTTCCGTCTACGAGCGGTCGAACCTGGCCCGCCGTCAAGGGGCCTGGCCCGGTCAGGCCGCCCGGGTAGACCACGTCCGGGCACGCCTGCATGACCCTGGCACGTGGCTTCTCGTGGCGACCGAGGGACCGCAGATGGTCGCGATGGCCTCCGCCCGGGCGCTGCGCGAGCAGGACGGGGATGGCCCGCTCATACCCGGCGGCTGCTTTCTCGGCTTCCTGTACGTCGTTCCCGAGCGGTGGGGCCGGGGAATCGGAGGAGCTGTGCTGGACGCTGTTCTCGCCGAGGCGAAGCGGCGGCGCCAGCCGCGGATACACCTCCTGACGCATCCAGGCAATGAAAGCGCGCAGCGGCTGTACCGCAGCCGTGGTTTCTCTCCAACCGGCCGGACCGCCGAAGGCCAGCAGGAATGGGTAAGGGATCCCGGCAAACCCCCAGACCAGCCGGGTCCTGCCTGCTGAGCGGCACGGCGGCGAGGTCCCAGCCGCCGCGCACAGCCAGCAGGTTGGGCCGGCCCATTGCGAGTACGGAGCTGATTCTGGGCAACTTGGGGGGCCATGACGATACCCAGCGAGCACGTGAACCCACCCGCTCAGCCTGAAGACGCCGACACGAGCCTGTTGCCCGCGGAGGCCAGGGCGGCGGTCGCGGAGATCAAGGCCGAGAACGCCGCCCTGGAAATGGAGGACCACATCGCCGAGGCGGAGGCTGAGGCGATGGAAGAGCAGGCAAAGCAGCTGGTCGAGGTTACCGAGGAAGTGCTGGAGGAGCTGCAGGAGAGCAAGGGAGCTGCCAGCCCGGGCTGACCGCCGGTATGGCCTGACCGTGCTTGCCTGAACACCAGCCGGTGTGGCGGCTGACCTCACGTCCTGGAGGCCCGGCGCGTCTTCCTGGTGATGCACCGCAACCAGGAGGTGGCCATGGCTACGGTTCACGCGGCGGTCCGCGCGCCGGCCGGGGAGCACACGCCCGCAGCCGCACCACGGCCGGCGTGGGCGCTGGCGGCACTGCTCGGCGCAATGTTCCTCGGGAACGTGGACATCGCGATCGCCAACATCGCGGGCCCGTCGATCCGGGCGGGGCTGCACGCCAGCGGGGGCGAGCTGGAGCTGATCGTGTCCGGCTACACGCTGGCCTACGCGATGCTGCTGGTGACCTGCGCCCGGCTCGGCGAGGCACGCGGCTACCGGCGGATGTTCCTCGCGGGCGTTGGCGGCTTCGTTGCCGCGTCGCTGGCCTGCGGGTTCGCGCCGGATGCGGCGGTGCTCGTCGCCGCCAGGATCGTGGCGGGCGGCGCGGCGGCGCTGATGGCCGCGCAGGTGCTGACCGGGATCCAGCTTGGCTTCCAGGGACGGGCTCGGGCACGCGCGCTCGGCCTGTACTCGCTGGTCCTCTCGGCCGGCGCGGTGGCCGGGCAGAGCCTGGGCGGGCTGCTGATCTCCGCCGACGTGCTGGGCGCGACCTGGCGGCCGGCGTTCCTGGTGAACGTCCCGGTCGGGATCGCGGTGTTCTGGCTGGCGCTGCGCTACCTGCCGGCCGGCGAACGCCAGCCGCGGCCGCTCGACCTGGCCGGGGTGGCCGCGATCTCCGCCGCGATGCTGCTGCTCGTGCTGCCGCTGGTGCTCGGCCAGGACGCGGGCTGGCCCGTCTGGACCTGGGCCTGCCTGGCGGCGAGCGGCCTCGCCTTCGCCGCGCTGTGGCTGGCCGAACGGCGGGTATCCGCGCGCGGCGGCCGGCCGCTGGTCGATCCCCGGCTCCTCGCCAGGCCGGCAATCGCCTGGGGGCTTGCCGCCCAGGCGGCCGGCACCGCGACGTACTTCGCCGTGCTGTTCACGCTGGCGCTGTACCTGCAGCAGGGGCTGGGCAAGAGTCCTGCCTACTCGGGGCTTGCGCTGGTGTCGTGGGTGGCCGCGTTCGGCATTCCGGGCCCGGTGCTCGGCAGGGTTCCGGCGCGGCTGCGTTCGCTGGCGGCGCCGGCCGGGCCGCTGATCATGGTTGTCGGGTTCGCCGGGCTCGCGGCCAGCCTGCACGCGGGCGACACCAGCGGAACGCTGCTGATGGCCCTGCTCGGCGTGGCCGGCCTGGGCCTCGGCACCGGGTTCACCGGCGTGCTCAGCCACCTGACCGGCTCGGTGACCGGCGAGCACGCCGCCGACATCAGCGGCCTGTTCAACACCATCACCAGGGCCGGCGGGGTGATCGGCACCGCCGTGTTCGGCACCCTGTACCTGGCGCTCGCCCGCCATCCCGGTGCGCAGCAGGCGGTGCACGGGTTCGCCGTGGTCAACCTTGCCCTGGCGGTCACCGCGCTGGCCGCCGCGGCGATGGCCGGGCTCGCCATCCGCTGCCGATGAAAGGAAAAGCCGATGTCTGCCGATGTCAGTCACGCCCCCGGCCGCCACTACGAGGTACGAGGGCACCGGCTCTGGGTGGAGGCCGAAGGCGACGGTGAGCCGCTGTTGCTGCTCGCCGGGCTCGGCCCGGCCGGTTCTCACGTGATCTTCCACCCGTTCTTCACCGGGCTGGCCGGCACCCACCGGGTGATCTATGTCGACCTGCACGGCCGGGGCCGGTCCGACCGGCCCGCCGACCTTGCCGAGATCACGTTCGCCGACGACGTCGCCGATGTCGCCGAGCTGATCCGCGTGCTCGGCCTCGGGCAGGTGCACGTCTACGGGTTCTCCTACGGCGGGCTGCTCGGCCAGGCGCTCGCGCTCGACCACCCGGGCCTGCTGCGGTCGCTGATCATCGCCAACAGCCTGCACAGCCCGGAGATGTGGCAGGCCAATCACGCCAACATCAACGCCGAGCTGGCCAGGCAGCACCCCGACGCCTGGGACCGGATCACCGGGCTGCGCGCGCAGGGGCTGCGCTCAACGGACCCGGAGATGGCGGCGCAGTTCGCGACGGCCGCGCGGCTGGTGCGCTTCTACAACCCGGACAACGCCGGGCTGCTGGCCACCGAGCCCGGCGCGCGGAACCTCGAGCTGTACCCGCTGTTCGCCGGCGCCGACGTGGACTTCATCATCGGCGGCGAGGTGGCGCGCATTCCCGACTTCCGGCCCCGGCTGAAGGACCTCACGATCCCGGTCATGGTCCTGGCCGGCCGGTACGACCGGGCCCTTTACCCGCGGCTGCAGCGGCAGTTCACCGAATACGCGCCGCAGATCCGGCTGGAATTCATGGAGCGCAGCGGGTCTTTCTCCCATGTCGAGGAGCCGGACGCCGTCTTCGCGCTGGTAAGGGAGTTCACCGGGTAGGCTCGGCACAGCCAATTAGTGACCAGCCGAGGATGACCAATGCAACCGGCTTCGGAGAGTTCCTGCTGCGCGCTGCCCGGCGCATTCCGGGCCACCGGGCCCGCCGAAATCAACACCCTTCTGGCGATACCGGAGCAGCTCAGCCTCGCCTCGGACGATGTCCACGCCGTGCTCGATGACCTGGACGAACGACGCCCGCTCGCGGCCACCGAGCTGCGCGGCGTGCTCGGCTGCGCCGTGGGCCCCATTCTGGTCGGGTGGCCGGAATGACCAAGACATCTAGACGATTCCGGGGGTAATGGTAATGGCTCCGTATGGCAGAGCTACCGGCCTGCACATATTTCGATCTTAGTTGTCCTAATAGCGGCGCGGTGCCTGAAATCCGGCCCTTCCGCCCTTGCGGCGGGGGCGGCGCGCGCGAGCCAGAGAGGCGAGCTAGCTTTATTTCGTGCCCTTGCGAAGTTATCTTGACGGCCGCGTTTTTGGTGAGATGGCCAACGGACCCGGCCCGCTGATGGTCGGGCTGCACGGATGGGGACGCGATCATCGCGATTTCTCAAGCGTGCTGAGCGGATATCCGCACCTGCTTATTGATTTGCCGGGATTCGGTGTCTCGCCGCCGCCGACCGCGACCTGGGGAGCGGCCGACTACGCCTCCTGCGTGGCCGGGGTGCTCGACTCCCGCGCCGCCGTGACGGGGGAGGTGGGTGGGGCGGCGGTGGTGATCGGGCACAGCTTTGGCGGGCGGGTCGCCGTCTGCCTGGCCGCGAGCCGGCCCGACCTGGTCCGGGCCATGGTCCTTTGTGGCGTGCCATTGATCAGGTCGCCCCGCGCGGGCAAGGTGCCGGTCGGTTACCGGCTCGGCCGGAAGGCCCGCCAGATGGGCCTGCTGAGCAACCGCCGTTTCGAGGCCATGCGCCGGGCCCGCAGCTCCGACGACTACAACGCCGCCATCGGTGTGATGCGCAGCGTGCTGGTGCGGGTGGTCAACGAGTCGTACGACGAGCAACTGGCGGCCGCCCGCTGCCCGGTGGCGATGGTGTGGGGCAGCCGCGACCGGGCCGTGCCGCCGACCATGATCGAGAAGGCCGGCCGGGTGCTCACCGTGCCGGTCATCGTGGACGTCGTCGAGGGCGCCGGCCACGACGTGCACCTCGAGGCGCCGGACCGGCTCCGGAACGCGCTGGACAGGGTCGTCCAGGTGCCGGGGAGCGTGACCGGATGCTGACCGCGCCGCTGATCGTGGTCCCGCTGCTTGCGGTGGCGGTCGCCGACCTCCGGTGGCTGCGGGTGATGCAGCGGGAGCACTACATCCCGGGTTCGGCCGCGACCGTGGCGCTGCGCTGGGCGCGCAAGCGGCCGCCGAATCAGGTTCTTGCGACGGCGGGTGGCCTGGCCGCGCTGCTTGCCGTGTTCGGGCGCCCATACCAAGTTGCGCTCGGCGCCGCGGTCGCGGCTGCCGTCGCCGCCGCGGTCTTCCCGCTCGGGATGCCGCTGCTGGGCCGGGAGCAGCGGCTGGTCCGCACGCCGCGGCTGACCAGGCTGGCGGTGTGCGCCAT
>JASHOI010000774.1 GCA_030041195.1 Streptosporangiaceae bacterium
CACCGGCCGGAACCCGGTGGCCTCGCCCGGCGGCAGCTGCCCGACCTCGCTGCGCCCGGCCCGGAGCGCCGCGGTCACCGCCGCCGGCAGGGCCTGGTCATCGGGCGGCTGGTACGCCCGGCCGTGGGCGTCGCCGGGCGTGAGCGCGTTGACGAGCTCGACCGCCACGGCCACCACCGCGTCTGTGTGACTGGTGAAATTCATTTGACCAGTTACGCCCTCACCGCTTAGGTTCGTTACTGCCAAAGCAAGTTTAGCCAGTCACGCAGGCGGCGGGGCGGCCGCCGCGGCCGGGTGCCGCGAGATGCCGCTCTCCGGCAGCCTGCCGGGAGGTACCGATGCCGGAACCCGAAGCACCCTCGGCCGGCGGGCCAGCGGAGACGCTGCCCGGAGCACCCTCGGGCCGAGGCGACCCATCGCGGTCACCGGTCACCCGGGATGCGGCCGTGGCCTGGATCGTCAGCTGGGACGCGCAGCAGCGGGAGTTCATGCCCGAGCGCGAGGATCGGTTCACCGCGCTCATCGATGCGGTCGCCGAGGGAACCGGCCGGGCCGACCCGCTGGTGCTCGACCTCGGCTGCGGTCCGGGCTCGCTCTCGGTGCGGCTGCTCGACCGGCTGCCGGACGCCACCGTGGTCGCCGTGGACGCCGACCCGCTGCTGCTCGCGCTCGGCCGCGCGGCGTTCGGAGACCGGCCCGGGCTGCGGTTCGCCGATCTGGACCTGCGCGAGCCCGGCTGGGCCGCCCGGCTCGGCCTGGACCGCCCGGTGGACGCCGTGGTCAGCACGACCGCGCTGCACTGGTTGCCGCCGGCCGCGCTGGCCGCCGTGTACGCCGAGGTCGCCGGCGTGCTGCGGCCCGGCGGGCTGCTGCTCGACGGAGACCACCTGCGCGAGGACGAGTCCGAGGCGCCGACGCTGGCGCGGCTCGGCCGGGAGCTGGTCGAGTGCGAGGTGCGCCGGCACCCGGACTCCGGCGAGACCTGGTCGGGCTGGTGGGCCGCGGTCCGGTCCGATCCCGAGCTGGCCGGGCTCGTGGCCGGGCGCGATCGGCGCGGCATCGAATCCGAGCATCACGGCTCGCCGGCCGGCTTGCTGGCCACGCACGTCGAGGCGCTGCGGAAGGCGGGCTTCACCGAGATCGGGACGTTGTGGCAGCTCGGCGACAACCGGCTGCTGTGCGGGGTGCTCGGCGCCGCCGGTCCGCAGCCGGCCGGCTAGCCCGCCGCCGGCCGCACCAGGGCTCGTCGATGTACGTTTGGGCCGGCTAGAACGAGCCCATCGGTACATCCATTCGACGAGTGGCCGCTGCGGAGGCGCGGGTGTGCTCGATCAGCGCTCTGGCCGCCGGGCTGTGCGCCGCCGACGGGTTCCAGGCGAGCTCGAGCCGGGAGTGCAGCCGCGGCTCGCCGATCGGCAGCGCGCGCAGCGCACCGTCCAGCGCGACCGATGCGGGCAGGATCGCGACGCCGAGGCCGCGCCCGGCGAGCTGCGCCACCATCGGCAGCGCGCTGGCCTCAAGGACGATCAGCGGCGCGAAGCCGGCGTCGGCGCAGGCGGCGTCCAGTGCGGCGCGCACCCCGGTGCCCCGGGGCAGGCTGACCAGCGGCTGGCCGCGCAGATCCGCGACCGCGATGGACCGCTGCGCCGCGAGCGGGTGCTCCGGTGCCACGGCGGCGACCAGCGCGTCATCGAGGATGACCGCGGTCTCCACCCCCTCGGCCGCGGGGCCGGCCGCCCCGATCAGCGCGAGGTCCAGCTTGCCGCAGCGCAGCAGCTCGACGAGACGGTCGGACCCGTCCTCGGTCAGCGCGATGGTCACGCCGGGGTGGCGGGCGTGGAACTCGGCGAGCAGGTCGGCCAGGGCCGGCAGCGCGCACCCGCTCACCATCCCCACCGAGACCTGGCCGCGCACCAGGCCGGCCAGCTGGTCCACGGCCAGCCGGGCGCCGTCCACCGCGTCGAGCGCGGCCCGGGCGAACGGGAGCACCGCGGCGCCGACCTCGGTGAGGCTGACCGACCGGCCGGAACGGTCGAGCAGCTGCTGGCCGAGTTCCGCCTCGAGCCGGCGGACCTGCGCGCTCACGCCGGGCTGGGCGACGTGCACCCGCGCCGCCGCCCGGGTGAAGCTGGCCTCCTCGGCCACGGCCACGAAGTACTGAAGCTGGTGGATCTCCATAACCGCTGATTATAGAGATGCGGTTTTCTAGCTGATCTCGTTACCAGATGCGGCGGCGGCGGCGCGCGCCGGGTCCGGCGGAGGCGCTCACCGCGGCTCTCCGGTGCCCGGACGGTACCGCTCGAGCAGCCGGTTGCCGATGATCATCTTCTGGATCTCGGCGGTGCCCTCGCCGATCAGCAGCATCGGCGCGTCGCGATAGAGCCGCTCGATCTCGGCGTCCTTGGAGTACCCGAAGCCGCCGTGGATCCGCAGCGCGTCCTCGACCACCTCCTTGCAGTACTCGCTGGCTAGGTACTTGGCCATGCCCGCCTCGAGGTCGCTCTGCCGTCCCGCGTCCTTGTGCCGCGCCGCCAGCACCATCATCTGGTGCGCGGCCGCCGTCTTCGTTCCCATCTCGGCGAGCCTGAACAGGATGGCCTGGTGCTGCGCGATCGGCTTGCCGAACGCGTGCCGCTGCTGCGCGTAGCCGATGGCCAGCTCGAACGCGCGCTGCGCGACGCCGCAGCCGCGCGCCGCCACGTTGACCCGTCCCACCTCGATCCCGTCCATCATCTGGTAGAAGCCGCGGCCGGGAAGCTCGCCGAGCACGCGGCCCGCCGGGACCCGGCAGCCATCCAGGATCAGCTCGGTCGTGTCGACGCCCTTGTAGCCCATCTTGTCGATCTTCCCGGGCACGGTGAGCCCGGGACGGGTCTCGCCGAACCCGGCGTCCTTCTCGATCAGGAACGCGGTCAGGTTGCGGTGCGGCCTGTCGGCGCCCTCGTCGGTCCGGGCGAGCAGCGCCACCAGGTTCGCCGACGCGCCGTTGGTCAGCCACATCTTCTGCCCGCTGAGCACGTAATCGCCGCCGTCCCGGCGTGCCGTGGTGCGGATGGCGGCCACGTCGGACCCGAGCCCGGGCTCGGACATGGACAGCGCGGCCCTGGTGTCGCCGGCCGCCATGCTGGGCAGGAAATGCGCCCGCTGCTCGTCGGTGCCGTGCCGGCTGATCAGGTAGGCGACGATGAAGTGGGTGTTGATGATGCCGGAGATGCTCATCCAGCCCCTGGCGATCTCCTCCGCCACCAGGGCGTAGGTGAGCAGGGACTCGCCGAGCCCGCCGAACTCCTCGGCGATGCACAGCCCGAACACGCCGAGCCGCTTCAGCCCGGCGACAATCTGGTCGGGGTACTGGTCGGCGTGGTCCAGCTCGGTGGCCACGGGCAGGATCTCGGCGTCGACGAACTCGCGCACCGCGCCGATGATGTCCCGCTGGACGTCGGTCAGGCCGTCGGTCTCGGTAAGCCCCGCCACTGCTGCCTCCTTCGGCTCATCCGGTGCGGCGCCCCTCGGCCGTCAGCGCGACCGCCCCGGCCGGCCCGGTCACCCGCATCGCGCACCCGCCGTCGCGAGGGCCGCCGGTGACCGTGCACGGCTGGCCCGCGTACACCGGGGACCGGGCCCGGAACGACAGCTCGGTGAGCCGGGCTTGCGGCAGGTGGCGCCGCGGCAGCTCGAAACAGAGCAGCGCGAGCAGCGGGCCGTGCACCACCAGGCCCGGATGGCCCTCGACCCCGGTCGCGTAGCCCGCGTCGTAGTGGATCCGGTGCGCGTTGTAGGTCAGCGCGCTGAACCGGAACAGCAGCACGGGGTCGGGGACGATCCGGATCCGCCACGGACCCGGATCAGCCTCCAGAACGGGCCGCCCCGCCCCGGTCGCGTCGGCCACCGGCGGGCCGCTGCGGTACACCAGATCCTGCTCCTCGGTCGCGATCGCCGTGCCCGCCCTGGTGAACAACGACCGCACGGTGACGAACAGCAGCTCGCCGGTGCGGCCCTGCTTGATCGTCGCGTCCGCCAGCTCGCTGCGGCGGGTGATCTCGTCGCCGCAGCGGAACGCGCCGGTGTAGCTGGCCCAGCCGCCCGCGTACATCCGGCGCCGCCGCGGCAGCGGCGGCATGAAGTGGCCGGCCGCCGGATGGCCGTCGGGCCCCAGCTCTCGGGTTGCCGGGCGGTCGAGGAAGTAGAGCCAGTGCCACAGCGGCGGGATCGGGTCGCCGGGTCCGGTCACCGCTGGCTCGCGGTCGAGCAGCCCGGACAGCGCAACGGCCGGCCCGGCGGTGATCGTCTCGGTCGTCTCGGCGGGCCCGGGCGACCAGCCGGCGATCATCTCGGACAGCCTCGTCACCGGCCGCCGCCCCCGGCTCCACCCGCCCCACCCGCAGTCCTGCCGGCCCCACCCGCAGTCGTGCCGGCCCCACCCGCAGTCCTGCCGGCCCCACCCGCAGTCCTGCCGGCCCCACCCGCAGTCCTGTCGGCCCCACCCGCCACGCCCTGGTCGGCGAGCTCGGCCGCCTCCCGGGCCGACAGTCCCAGCAGGCCGGTCAGCACGGCC
>JASHOI010000101.1 GCA_030041195.1 Streptosporangiaceae bacterium
TCGGCCAGCAGTTCTTCCCCGATGAACAGCTGCGCGGCCACCAGCAGGCCAAGCCAGACTCCGGTGCGGATGGCAGCGCGGCGGCCGGCACCGCCGCGGCCGGTGACGATCCGCAGCACCGCGTCGATGATCAGCGGCGGCAGCACCGCGAACTGCAGGTGATAGTGGCCGACACCGGAATTGATGATGGCCGGGGAAAACCCGTACACCGCGCCGCCGAGGCCGGCGGCGGTCAGGCTGCCCCCCCACCGGCGCAGCACCCAGAACAGGCTGGCCGCCGAGCCCGCCATGCCGAGCACCAGCATGATCGTGAGGCTGGTCTGCGGGCCGGCCAGCAGCGTCACCGGGGCGAGCACCACGCCCGGCAGCAGGAACGACGTGTTCCACATCAGGTTGATGCCGCGCGGTGCGTTCATCGCGACCGTGACCAGGGCGGGCAGGTGCCCGTGCCCGATCGCGGTCGCGTCGTACCGCATGAACCAGGCGAACAGGTCGACGTCGGCCGTGTCTCCGACCTGCGCGCGCCCGGCGGGGTCGCCCCACAGCCGCCACGTCACCAGCATCGCGCCGGCCAGGTAACAGAGCAGGATCAGCCAGCCCGCCCAGGAACGGTGGCGCGCCTGCGGGCGGTCGGCCACCGGAGGTGACTCGATCGTCGACGGGATCACGCTCACCGTCGGCCTCCACTCGGCTGGGAACAGCTGCAGGAGTCACCGTATGCGCGCCGTTTCTAAGCCAGGACCATGCGAAGGTCTCCTGGAGCTAAAGAAATAAAGGGGTCCCGGCGTCATGCCGGCTGAGGCCGGACCAGGCATATAGCGCGCCAGAGTTTCTTTTGCTGACGGCAGAAACGGCTAGGGCCGCGGCGCGCGCCGCTGGCAAGTTTGCCTCATGTCCAACATCACGGTAAGCGTCCAGGCCAGCCCGGCCGACCTGGAATCATGGCTGACGCTGGCGCGCGGCCTGGAGTCATCCGGCTTCTCCGGGCTGCTGCTCGGCGATCACCCCGGTTCCGGCCCGTCGCCGTGGCCCGCGCTTGGCTGCGCTGCGGCCGTGACCCGGACCCTGACCCTGGGCAGCTACGTGGTGCAGGCCGGGGTCAGGGAGCCCATGCACGTCGCGGCCGAAGCGGCCACCCTCGACGTCCTCGCCCCGGGCAGGGTGCTGCTCGGGATCGGCGCTGGTCACACGCCTCGCGAGTGGAACGATATCGGGCAGGTCCGGCCTGGGCCCCGGCAGCGCGCCGAGCGGCTGGCCGAGTTCGCTGACGTTGTCGCCCGGCTGCTGCGCGGCGAGACCGTAACGCACGACGGCCGGCACCTGGCGCTGCGAGGATCCCGGCTCGAGGACCTGCCGACCGGCCACGGTGTCCGGCTTGCGGTCGGTGGCGGTCACCCCGAGGTGCTGCGGGCGGCGGCTCGCCACGCCGACGTCGTCGGCCTGGCCGGCCTTGGCCGGACGCTTGCCGATGGCCACCATCATGAGGCCCGATGGTCCCCGGCAGACCTGCAACGCCAGCTCCGGCTGGTCCGCGAGGAGGCCGCGCGCGCCGGGCGCGAACCCGTCATCGAAGCGCTGGTCCAGATCGTGACCGTCACCGAGGACCGGGCTGCCGTTGCCGGCCAGATCGCTGCCCGCACTCAGGGCGCGTCAGCCGATGACGTTGCCCGGACTCCGTTCGCGCTCATCGGCAGCCACGCCGAGATGGCCGCCCAGTTGCGCAGGCAATCCGAAGAATTCGGCATCACCGGTTACGTCGTCCGCGAATCGGCCGTGCCCGAACTTGCCCGCGTTCTCACGCTGCTCAATTCGTAGCATTCCGCGACGGCGACGCGCCGCGGGCGCAAACGAGTTGCCGCCGCATGCGCCGGCCTGCACGCTAAGAAGAATGACTGCCCCGCCCGCCGCAGGAGTCCGCGTTGCCTGGGAGGCCGTTCCCGCGCGGGTGCGGTCGGCCGTCGAGCAGGTCTGCGGCTCCCCGGTGGTCGGAGCCAGAACACAGCCGGGCGGCTTCAGCCCCGGGCTCGCCGCCCGGGTGGCGTGCGCGGACGGGACCAGGTACTTCGTCAAGGCGGTCTCCGCCGACGTGAACCCGCGCAGCGTGGAGATTCACCGGCAGGAGCGGGACGTTCTCACGGCGCTCGAGCCGGTCATCGTCGCCGCCGGCCTGCCGGTCGCGCGGCTGCGCGGATCGGTCGACCTCGACTCGTGGGTGGCGCTGATCCTCGACGATGTCGACGGCCGGCATCCCGCCGAGCCGTGGAACCGGGGCGAGCTCAGCCGGGTCACGGCAGCGCTCGAGCGGCTCGCGGAGGCGCTGACGCCTGCGCCGATCGCGGTGCCGACGCTCGACGACAAGTACGCCCGAGCGTTCACCGGCTGGCGCAGGCTGGCCCAGTCCCCCCAGCAGGACGACCTCGATCCCTGGTCACGCGCCCATCTCGGCGACCTGGTCGCGCTGGAGGCGACCTGGACAGCGCAGGCGGCCGGTGACACGCTGCTGCACACCGACGTCCGTGCCGACAACATCCTGCTCACCGGCGACGGCGTTGTGATCGTGGACTGGCCCCATGCGTGCCGCGGAGCGGCCTTCGTCGACTACGTGTTCTTCGCCCCCAGCGTGGCGATGCAGGGCGGCCCGGAACCGGCGGAGGTGCTGGCCATGTCGGCGGCCGGCCGGAGCGCCGACCCACAGCGGCTGGCCGCGGCGGTGTGCGCGCTCGGCGGGTATTTCACCTACCAGTCCCTGCGGCCGCCGCCGGCCGGGCTGCCCACGCTCCGCGCGTTCCAGGCGGCTCAGGGCGAGGTGACCAGACGCTGGCTGGCCCGGCTGCTCTGAGCGGGGGCATCAGGAAACGAGAATGCTCACCACGAACAGCACCGCGTCGTACAGGAAGTGCGCCACGATGGGCCGCATCACGCTCCGGTGCTTCTGGAACGACCTGGTGTTGAAGTAGCCGAGCGGGATCGTGAACAGGAAGCCGAGCCCGTAGTACACGTGGTAGCTGGTGCGCAGGGTCAGGCTGAAGATCAGCGCCCAGCGCGGGTTCCAGCCCAGCTGCTCCAGCCTGGTCAGCAGGTACGCGTTGACCAGGGTCTCCTCGGTGATCGCCGTGACCGCCGCGATCGTCAGCCCGTAGAAGATGTAATAAGCGGGCACGTGCCCGATCGTGACCTGGTTGAACAGCCGGAGCGCGGTCTGGCGGCCGAGCACGGTCGCGAACGCGGCTACCACCACGATCCCGGCGACGTATGCGACGGCGTACCCGCTGGCCGCGAGGCCCAGCCCGGGCCAGACGTCCCTGCGCCACCGCGGCCTGGTGAAGCCGATCGAGGCGGGATCCTGCCCGGTCCGGCTGAGCAGGAGCAGGGCCAGCGGCACGACCGCGCCTACCTGAAGGTAGGTCAGCATCCCGAAGATGACGTTGGCCACCGGATGGTGCGGAATGATGGTCTCGAACGGGTTGACCCCAGGAGCCCCGCCTATGTGCGCGGCGAGCAGGTCGACGGCACCGATGACGCCCGGCGCCAGGAACGCTATCTGGACGAACCAGGTCTCGAGCACCAGGCTGCGCCTGGACCGCCCCTCGACTCGGGCCAGGGGTGGTGGCCGCTGCGGCGGCTGCCGTGGCGGCGGCTGGAACTGCGGGGCCTGCTGCGGCTGGAACGGTGGCTGCTGCGGCGGCGGTTCGAACTGCGGCTGCTGGGGCGTCGGCTGCTGGGGCGGCTGGAATTGCGGCTGCTGGGGCGCCGGCTGCGTTTGCTGCGCGTCGGCGGGCACCCAGTACACCCAGTCGGCCGGCGGCCGCGGCCAGTCCGCCGGTGCATGCCATCCGGGCGGCGGTGCCCACCCGGGCGGCGGCTCTGGCCATCCCGGCGGTGCCCGCCATACCCAGCCTTGCACGCTCATCAGCAGAGCATGCCGCATATCGGGGCAAGATGGCGTGCCATGCCGCTAACAGGCAGCGGGCCCGGCCAGCCGCCGCCGCGGAGCGCTCGGGCGCTCGTGATCTGGCGCCCGCAGCCGGCGATCTGGGAAACTTGGGGGCCATGGGATCTTATGAGGCCACGATCGGGATCCTTGCCGAGGAGCTCGAACGGGTCGAGGGCGTGTTCCGTGGTCTGTCGGCCGACGAATGGAAGTTTCCGACAAAGCTCGTCCCGGTCGATCCGAGCCTGCCGCACTGGACGGTGTTCGAACTGGCCGGGCACTTCGACATCTCGATCGGGCTGACCCGGATGCTGATCGACGGCAGGGACGACCTCCAGCCGGCGCGCGACCGGACCAGCTTCTTCATCAACCCGCGCTCGGAAACCGCGCCGGTCGTGTACGACTACGCGTACACGATGGTGCGCGGCAAGACTCCGGCGGACATGCCGCGTGTGCTGCACGACACGTTCACCGGCGTCGTCTCGGAGGCACGCTCGGTTCCTGCGGGCACGGTCGGCCCCGGGTACTTCGCCCCGATGCGCGCGGACGAGTTCGTCGCGAGCCGCATCGTCGAGGCCGTGGTACATGGCATCGACCTTACCCAGGCACTTGGCCGCGATTACATCGCCACCACGGACGGCATCGTCGTCACCGCGGAGATCCTTGACGACCTGCTGGCGCGCCGCACCGTGGGACGCCGCCCAGCCGAGCTGTCGGACAACCTGGAGTGGATCCTGGCGGCGTCGGGCAGGTCGGTGTTCGAGGACAACCGGCTTCCGCTCATCGGGTGACCGGTCAGGACTCGGTTCCGGCCGGCGTTCCCCCGTGCCGCCCGGCGGAAATGACCTGCACGCGGCGCGGCAAAGACGGGTGATTTCCGGCACATCGGCCGCCCGCGACACACGAATCAGCTGTTCTGGCACGTATTAGACCATCCGGCCGGCCGGCCGTGCCATCCTCGGTAGCAACAACGATCCGAGGCGTACGTGGTCCGTTGGGAGCGGAGGTGCCATGGACTCTCGGACTGAGGCCGAGTTCGCCGAGTTCGTGCGCGGTCGCTGGTCGGCGCTGGTGCGGCTCGGCTACGGGCTTACCGGGGATCAGAAGCTCGCGGAGGATCTGGCGCGTGCGGCGCTGGCAAAAGCGTACGCATCCTGGCCACGGGTACTCCGCGCGGGCGACCCAGACGTCTACGTAAGACGGATCATTCTCAACGCGAGCCTTGGCAAGAACCTCAGGCGCCGGGTGCGCGAGCGCGGGCCGGGCGACGAGCCCGAGCCGGGAACGGACCCGGGAACCCGGGCCGAAGACGACCGGCCGGCGCTGGTGACCGCCCTGCTGCGGCTGCCGGTCGGCCAGCGCTCCGTGGTGCTGCTCCGGTACTGGATGGACATGACGGAGGCCCAGGTCGCCGCGGTTCTTGGCTGCTCAGTCGGCAGCGTCAGGACTCAGGCGTCCCGAGCGCTGGCCAACCTCCGGGTCGGCGAGGATGTGGCCGAGGAAGTGTGGTTATGAGCATCGCGGACGAGGGAGACCTGCGCCGGCAGCTTGGCCGCGCCCTCGATGCGATCACGCCGTCCGAGGCGCCGGTCAGCGCGGCCGCCAGGAAGGGAAAACTCATTCAGGCGGGGCGGAGCCTCGGGATCGTGGCGGGGCTGGCCGTTGTCGCCGGCATCGGCGTGGGCACGCCCAGCCTGCTGAAGCAGGCCGCCAGCGAAGTGGCGCACGCCAAGCCGACGGTGATGGTGGAGCAGACGTGCACGACCGTGCGGCACGGCCTCCAGGGGGCCGTCGGCCGGCCGGACCTGGTTGCGGTGCGCGCCGAGCATCCGCCGGCCGTGGAGTCACCCGCCGGAGGGCTACCCGCCGCAGAACTCGCCGCAGGGGACTGTGCTTGGCTTAAGCCATGACGACCCCCTCCCTTCGCGACCGCCTCAGCGGCGGCGAGGCCGTGTACGGCGGCTGGACCACGATCCCTGACGTGCTGGCCGCCAGGTGCCTGGCGATGGCCGGGCTCGACTACGTTGTCGTCGACCTGCAGCACGGCAGCGCGACCGAGCGCGACCTGCCCGCGATCACAACGGCCATCAAGCAGGCGGGCGCCACCCCGCTCGGCCGGGTCAGGTACGCTCACCCGGCCGACATCGGCCGGCCCCTCGACCTCGGCTGCGAAGGGGTCATCGTCCCCAACGTCGAGTCGGCCGAGCAGGCCGCCGCTGTCGCCGGAGCCTGCCGGTACCCCCCGGTCGGCTATCGGTCCGCCGGAGGGAACTTCGCGTTCGCCGAGCCTCTGTGCTTCGTCATGGTCGAGTCGCCCAACGCGATCGCGGAACTTCCCGCAACCCTGGACGTCGAGGGCGTCGACGGGATCTATGTGGGCCCCCGGGACCTCTCGTTCGCGCTTGGCTGCGCGCTCGATCCGCATGAGCCGGTGCTCAGGAAGGAACTCGAGCGGATCTGGGCGGCGTGCGCCGCCGCCGGAAAGCCGGTTGGAGTCCACGCCTCCGACGGAACAGCCGCCCGGCTGTACCGGGAGAACGGCTGCCAGCTGATCACCGTCGCCGTCGACGCGGTGGCCATTTCCCGCACCACCGCCACCGAACTGGCCGTGGCCCGGGCGTGAGCTCACCGCAGCAGCGGTGGGCCGCCGTCGACGACTACACCGACGCCAGCCTGATCCCGGCCGACCCGGCGCTGACCGCGGCGCTGCGGGCCATCGCCGCCGCCGGGCTTCCCGAGATCAGCGTCTCGCCGTCGCAGGGGAAGCTGCTTAACCTGCTGGCCCTGGGCCAGGGCGCGCGCCGCATCCTCGAGATCGGCACCCTGGGCGGATACAGCACCATCTGGCTGGCCAGGGCCCTGCCGCCCGGCGGCCGCCTGATCACCCTGGAGGCGGACCGCAGGCATGCCGAGGTGGCGCGCGGCAACCTCGCGAATGCCGGGCTGGCCGACGTCTGTGAGGTCAGGGTCGGCCCGGCGCTGGACACCCTGCCGCAGCTGCAGGCGGACGGCGACGGGCCGTTCGACCTGATCTTCATCGACGCTGACAAGCCGAGCTACCCCGGCTACCTGGCCTGGTCGGTGCGGCTGGCCCGGCCCGGAACCATGATCATTGCCGACAACGTCGTGCGCAACGGGGCGGTCGCCGACGCCGCGAGCAGGAGCGCCAGCGTCCAGGGGGTGCGCCGCTTCATCGAGGCACTGGGCGCCGAGCCGCGGGTGAGCGCGACCGTGGTCCAGACCGTGGGCCGCAAGGGCTACGACGGCTTCGCGCTCGCCGTTGTCCTGCCGGACTGAGCCGCCGCGAAAGCCGCCCACCCGCCTGCCGCCCACCCGCCTGCTGCCTGCCGCGTGCCCGCCTGCTGCCCGCCGGCGCCCGCCTGTCGCCGAAGCCGCGTGCCCACCCCCAAAGCCGCGTGCCCCGGCCCGGGGTGGATCCCGGCGGGGCACGGCGGCTTGGGCGAGGCGGGACCTCAGAACATGTTGCGGGCGACACTGGCCACGACCTGCGCGGCCTGGACCTCCCACTTTGCGTAGGCGGTGGGGTAGCCCGAGTCCTGGACGCCCTGCGCGGCCTCCCACAGCGGCCGGGTGGCCCAGCCGGGGTTGTTGGCCTGGTACTGGCGCAGCGCGCTCAGGAACGCGTCGGACGCATAGACCGGGTTGGTGACCTGGGCCGCGGTGCCCCAGCCGCAGTCCGGCTGCTGCTGGAACAAGCCCAGCGAGTCATAGGTCCCGTAGTCGATGTTCACCAGCTGCGACTCCTGCATGGCGGTGGCCACCGCGATGACCGCCGAACGCAACCCCATGTGCATGTCCAGCGCCTGCCGCACGATCGTGGTGGCGTTGGCGTACTGGGTCGGGCTCAGCTGCATATAGGACTGGGGCCCGCTGATCGCGGCCGGCAGCAGCCGGTCGCTCGCCGGCAGCGGCCCGCTGGCCTGCCCGGCCGCTGCGTGGGCAATGGCCGACCAGGTGGTGAGCGCCTGGTGCGCGGCGGGCCGTGCCGCGCGCT
>JASHOI010000775.1 GCA_030041195.1 Streptosporangiaceae bacterium
GCCGCAGCCGCCGAGGCCATGGGCGCCGCCGCGGCATCGGCCGGCGACCCGGCGTCGCTCGCCGCCGCCATCACCGCGGCGCTCGGCCGCGACGGCCCCACGCTCATCGATGCCCGCGTCGATCCGGCCGGCTACCCCGCCCTGCTCGATCTGACCCGAGGCGAGACCGGCCGGCATTCGTCGCGGACCTGGGCCACCGGCCAAGCGCGGCATGCCCGGAAATTAAAAATCCCGAGGACGCAGAGGAAGCCATGGCAGCACCGGAGATCTGGGACCTGGATGCCGACGAGCGGGACATCGTCACGGTCGTGCACGACTGGGTGACCGACAGCGCGCTCCCGGTCGCGCGCGACCTCGAGCACGCCAACGCCTATCCCGGCGAGCTGATCGACGCGATGAAGCGGCTCGGCGTGTTCGGGCTCGCCGTGCCGCAGGCCTACGGCGGCTCGGGCGTCTCCACCCGCTGCTACGCGCTGGTCACCGAGGAGCTGTCCCGCGGCTGGATGAGCCTGGCCGGGGCCATGGGCGGGCACAGCGTGATCGCCCGGCTCATCGCGCTGTTCGGCACCGATGCCCAGAAGGACGGGTGGCTGCCCAGGATGGCCACCGGCGAGATACGCGCTGCCATGGCGCTGACCGAGCCCGCCGGCGGCTCCGACCTGCAGGCGATCACCACCAAGGCGGCCGCGGACGGCCGGGGCTACCGGCTCGACGGCGTCAAGACCTGGATCACCAACGCGCGGCGGGCGGACGTCATCGCGGTGCTGTGCAAGACCGACCCTGGGGCGGTCCCGGCCAGCCGCGGGATCAGCATCATGCTCGCCGAGCACGGGCCCGGGTTCACGGTCTCGCGTGACCTGCCCAAGCTGGGCTACAAGGGCCTGGAGAGCTGCGAGATCGTGTTCGACGGCTACGAGTGCCCGCGCGAGGCGCTGCTCGGCGGCCAGGAGGGCCAGGGCTTCAGCCAGATGATGGGCGGTCTCGAGCTCGGCCGGATCAACGTTGCGGCGAGGGCGGTCGGGGTAGCGCGAGCTGCGTTCGAGGACTCGATCCGGTACGCGCAGCAGCGGCAGACGTTCGGCCAGCCGATCTGGAAGCACCAGGCGGTCGGCCACCGGCTGGCCGACATGGCCACCCGGGTCGACGCCGCGCGGCTGATGACGCTGCGCGCCGCCGCCGCGCTCGACGCCGGGCGGCGCAGCGATCTGGAGGCCGGGATGGCGAAGCTGTTCGCGTCCGAGACCTGCCTGCAGGTCACGTCCGACGCGATCAAGGTGCACGGCGGCTACGGCTTCTCCGCCGAGTTCGACATCGAGCGCTACTACCGCGACGCCCCGCTGATGGTGGTCGGCGAGGGCACCAACGACATCCAGCGAAACGTCATCATCCGCCAGCTCGTCGACCGGTACACCGAACAGGAGCGTGCTCAATGACGATCACCGTCGCGAAGTTCAAGGACGTCGCCGAGGGAACCCAGCCGGGCCAGTTCACGATCGGGGACCGGGAGAGCGTGGCCAGCCTTGCCGATCTGGACCCCAGCTACAAGCGGCTGCTCGACGAGCCGGTCACCGCGGTCGTCGCGGTGCTCGGGGCGGACGGGCTGCCGAACCTCACCCCGGTGTGGTTCGACTACGAGGGCGACACGGTGCTGCTCAACCTGGCCACGCACCGCAAGAAGGTGCCCTGGCTGCGCAAGACGCCGCACGCGACGTTCCTGCTGATGAACCCGGAGAACACCTACCACTGGGTCAGCATCAAGACCAAGGTGGCCAGGGAGATCTCCGAGGACGATCCGGTCGAGGGGCCGCGGGTGACCGCGCAGCTCGACCGGATCTGGGTGAAGTACACGGGGAACGAGCCGCCGTACGCGCTGCGTGACCCGTCGTTCGACGAGCGCCGGGTGCTGTTCGAGCTCGATGTCCTGAGGGTCGCGACATTCGGCCGCCCATAACGGGGATGCCCAGCGCCGTCGTGATGGGCGGCTCGCTGGCCGGGCTGACCGCGGCGCTGGTCCTTCGCGACGCCGGCTGCGACGTCCGGGTCTTCGAGCGCTCCGCGTCGGCGCTGGAGGCGCGCGGCGCCGGGATCGCCGCGCTCGACGCCACGCTGCGCTACCTGACCGAGCGCGGCGGCTGCCGGCCCGAGGACGTGTGCTCGTCGACGGCCTGGATCCGTTTCCTGCGCGCCGACGGGAGCGTCGAGCACGAGCAGCCGCACCGGTACCGGTTCTCGTCCTGGAACACGATCTACCGGTCGCTGCTGGCGCTGTTCGACGCCGACCGCTACCTGCTCGGCCGCGAGGTGGTCTCGTTCGAGCAGGACGACGGCGGGGTCAGCGTCGCCCTCGCCGACGGGTCGAGAGCGCGCGCCGACCTGCTGGTGTGCGCCGACGGGGTCGGCTCGACCGCGCGGGCCACGCTGATCCCAGGCGTAGCTCCGGTGTACGCGGGCTATGTGGCCTGGCGCGGCACGCTGCCGGAGCGCGACGCCTCGCCCGCCACCCGCGCCGCGCTCGACGACGCGATCACCTACCAGGTGCTGGACGGCAGCCACATCCTCGGGTACCCGATACCGGCCCTGAACGGGTCGCTGCTGCCCGGCGACCGGCTGATCAACATCGTCTGGTACGTCAACGTGGCGGCCGGACCGGAACTCGACGAGCTGATGACCGGCCGGGACGGGATCCGGCGCGCGGTGTCGCTGCCCCCCGGCGCCGCGACCGACCGCGCGGTGGCGGGCATGCGGCGGACCGCCGCCGACGTGCTCGCCGCGCCGATCGCCGAGGCCGTGACCGGCATTGCCGAGCCGTTCGTGCAGGCGATCTACGACCTCGGGGTGCCGCGGATGGCGTTCGGCCGGGTCTGCCTGATCGGCGACGCGGCGTTCGCGGTGCGGCCACACGCGGCGGCCGGCACGGCCAAGGCGGCGGACGACGGGTGGGCCCTCGCCGACGAACTGGCGGCGAGCGGCGGTGACGTCCCGGCGGCGCTGGACGCGTGGCAGCGGCGGCAGCTCAGCGTGGGCCGGGAGCTGCTCGCCCGAACCAGGGAGATCGGCGACAGCTCGCAGTTCACCGGCACGTTCCGGCCCGGCGACCC
>JASHOI010000776.1 GCA_030041195.1 Streptosporangiaceae bacterium
CCTCCCGTTCATCGCCGGAGTGGCCTGAACGCTCAGCCCCGGGGCCGGTCTTGCGCGCGTCCGCCGGGAAGTGCGCGGGGCCGCGGGTGGCCATCTCCTCGTAGGTGTCCCAGCGCTGGTCGACGGCCTGCTGGGCCAGGGCGGCCAGCCGCTCGGCCTCGGCCGGGTCGGTGTTGCCGAGTGCCCGGTACCTCAGCTCCCGCTGGGTGTAGTCCGCCAGCGCGATCCGCGGCCGCGGCGAGTCCAGCAGGAAGGGGTTGCCCCCTTCCGCGCGCAGCACCGGGTCGTACCGGATCAGCGGCCAGTACCCGCTGGCCACGGCGCGGTACTGCTGGCCCAGTCCGTCGCGCATCTCGATGCCGTGCGCGATGCAGTGGCTGTAGGCGATCACCAGCGAGGGCCCGTCGTACGCCTCGGCCTCGCGCAGCGCGCGCAGCGTCTGCTGCGGGTCCGCGCCCATCGCCACCCGCGCCACGTACACGTAGCCGTACGCGATCGCCTGCAGCGCCAGGTCCTTCTTGGGCGTGGTCTTGCCGGAGGCGGCGAACTTGGCCACCGCGCCGAGCGGGGTGGCCTTGGACGACTGGCCGCCGGTGTTGGAGTACACCTCGGTGTCGAGCACCAGCACGTTGACGTTGCGCCCGCTGGCCAGCACGTGGTCCAGGCCGCCGGCGCCGATGTCGTAGGCCCAGCCGTCCCCGCCGACGATCCAGACGCTGCGCCGGACCAGGTGGTCGGCGACGCTGAGCAGGTCGGCCACGGCCGCCCCGTCCAGGCCGTCCAGCCGCCGCTTCAGCTCCGCCACCCGGTCGCGCTGCGCGGCGAGCTCCGACTCGCGCAGCTGCGGCGCGCCGAGGATCTCGTCGGCCAGGTCCGCGCCGGCCGCGTCGCGCAGTTCCCCCAGCCGGCGCCGGGCGAGCTCGGCGTGCCGGTCGGCGGCCAGCCGGAACCCGAGGCCGAACTCGGCGTTGTCCTCGAACAGCGAGTTCGACCACGCCGGGCCGCGGCCGTCGGGCCCGGCCGCCCACGGCGTGGTGGGCAGGTTCCCGCCGTAGATCGACGAGCAGCCGGTCGCGTTCGCGACCAGCAGCCGGTCGCCGAACAGCTGCGAGATCAGCTTGAGGTACGGAGTCTCGCCGCAGCCAGCGCACGCGCCGGAGAACTCGAACAGCGGCTGCAGAAACTGGGCGCCGCGAACGGTGCCGAAGTCCACCCGGGACCGGTCGGCCACCGGCAGGGTCTCGAAGAACGCGATGTTCTCCCGCTCCGCGGCCAGCAGCGGCTCGCGCGGCGCCAGGTTGATCGCCTTGCGCCCGCCCTCGCCCGGCGCGCTGACCGGGCAGGCCTGCACGCACAGCTCGCACCCGGTGCAGTCCTCCAGGTACACCTGCAGCGTGAACGCGGTGTCCGGCAGGCCGCGCGCGTCCAGCGGCGCCGACCGGAACCCGTCGGGGGCCTTCTCGAGCAGCGCCTCATCGCAGTAGGTGGACCTGATCACGCTGTGCGGGCAGACGAAGCTGCAGTTGCCGCACTGGATGCACAGGTCCGGGTCCCACTCGGCGACCAGGTCGGAGATGTTGCGCTTCTCGAACGCCGCGGTGCCGACCGGATAGGTGCCGTCCGCGGGCAGCGCGCTGACCGGCAGGTCGTCGCCCCGGCCGGCCAGCATCGCCGCGGTCACGGTGCGGACGAACTCGGGCGCGCCGGCCGGCACGACCGCGGGCAGGTCCCGGTCCGAGGTCACCCGGCCCGGCACCTCGATCCGGTGCAGCCCGGCCAGCGCCCGGTCCACCGCCGCGTGGTTGCGCGCCACCACGTCGGCGCCGCGCCGGCCGTAGGTCTTGGCGATCGCCGCCTTGATTCTGGCGACCGCCTCGTCCCGCGGCAGCACGCCGGAGATCGCGAAGAAGCAGGTCTGCAGCACGGTGTTGGTCCGCCCGGCCAGCCCGGCCTCGCGGGCGATCCGGCCCGCGTCGATCGCGTACACCTCGACGTGTTTGGCCAGGATCTTCTCCTGCACCGGGCGCGGCAGCGCGTCCCACACCTCAGCAGGCGGGCGGGCACAGTCCAGCAGCAGCGTGGCCCCCGGTGCGGCGCGGCCGAGCACGTCGACCTTGTCCAGCAGCCCGAAGTGATGGCACCCGACGAAGCTGGCCTGCGTGACCAGGTACGGCGCGCGGATCGGCCGCGGCCCGAACCTCAGGTGCGACACGGTCTGCGAGCCCGACTTCTTGGAGTCGTAGACGAAGTAGCCCTGCGCGTGCAGGTTCGGCTCCTCGCCGAGGATCTTGATCGTGTTCTTGTTCGCGCCGACGGTGCCGTCCGAGCCGAGCCCGAAGAACACCGCCCGCACGGTGCCGGGCGGCTCGATGTCCAGCGCCGGGTCGTACGGGAGGCTGCTGCCGGACACGTCGTCGGTGATGCCGACCGTGAACCCGCGCCGGGGGTGATCCCTGGCCAATTCGGCGAACACCCCGGCGACCATCCCCGGGGTCAGTTCCTTGGACGACAGCCCGTACCGTCCGCCGCAGACCAGCGGGAACGCGTCACGTTCCAGGCGGTTGACCGAATCGGCGAGCGCGGCGGTCACATCGAGGAACAGCGGCTCCCCGGTGGATCCCGGCTCCTTGGTCCGGTCCAGCACCGCGATCCGCGAGGCGGTCGCCGGGAGCGCG